>JANPMA010000240.1:0-4361 GCA_031422595.1 Novosphingobium sp.
AGCGATTCGCCGGGCCCGTCCCAAGCCGGGACTGGAACCAGGGCGTTCATGAAGATGTCTTTTCCACTCCGCCGCGCCTATTTAGGGACAGTCCCTAAATAGGCGTTACCCGCGCGCGGGCAGCCCGGCGGCGCGCAACGCAGCGTGCGCCTCGGCGATGGTGTGCTGGCCGAAGTGGAAGATCGAGGCGGCCAGAACGGCGCTGGCATGGCCCTGGGTCACGCCCTCGACCAGATGCTCGAGCGTGCCGACCCCGCCCGAGGCCACAACCGGCACCGAAACCGCATCGGCGATCGTGCGGGTCAGTTTGAGGTCATAGCCGGCCTGGGTGCCATCGCCGTCCATCGAAGTAACCAGCAATTCGCCCGCGCCAAGCTCGGCCAAGCGAATGGCGTGCTCCACCGCATCGATCCCGGTTGCCTGCCGTCCGCCGTGGGTGAAGATTTCCCAATGGTCGCCCTGCCAGCGCGCATCGACCGAAGCGACCACGCACTGGCTGCCCATTTTCCCGGCAATATCGGCCACCACTTCGGGGCGAGAGACCGCGGCAGAGTTCACCGCAACCTTGTCTGCGCCCGCCAGCAACAGCGCCCGCGCATCCTCCACGCTGCGCACCCCGCCGCCCACGGTCAACGGCATGAAGCACACTTCCGCCGTGCGCCGGACCACATCGAGCAAGGTCCCGCGCCCTTCGTGGCTGGCGCTGATATCGAGGAAGCACAGCTCGTCCGCCCCCGCCGCGTCATAGGCCCGGGCCTGCTCGACCGGATCGCCGGCATCTTTGAGGTCGACGAAATTGACGCCTTTGACCACGCGGCCATCGCGGACATCGAGACAGGGAATGACGCGGATGCGGACGGTCATGCGCGCACCAGTTCATAGGAGAAATAGAGCATTGCCACTACGATCAGCAACCGCATCACCGCAATCAGCCAGAATCCGGAAGTCTCAGATTTCGCGGCCGCGAGCTTGGGATAGGTTCCCCAGAAGTCCAGCTTGATGAGACCGTTTCGGCTTTGCAGGACTGTCTGGACAGCAATCCATATTGCCGCTGCGGCCAATACAGCTCCGAGTGCAAGTCCCATCACGCCCGCGCCGCCATCGCAATCGCCGCCGCCAGATCGAGCCGTCCTTCGAACAGCGCCCGCCCGGTGATCACGCCTTCGATCCCGTCGTTTGCATGCAGTGCCAGTACGTGGATATCGTCGAGGCCCTTGACCCCGCCCGAGGCGATCACCGGCAGGTCGACCCGGCGGGCCAGGTCCACGGTCGCCTCGATATTGACGCCCTTGAGCAACCCGTCGCGGCCGATATCGGTGAACAGCAATGAGGCGACCCCGGCATCTTCGAAGCGGCGGGCGAGGTCGACCACCGAAACGTCGGACACCTCAGCCCAGCCCTCGGTCGCGACCATGCCGTCGCGGGCATCGACGGCGACCACGATTCCGCCCGGAAATTCCGCCGCCATGTCTTTCACGAACTGCGGGTCCTTGAGCGCAGCAGTACCCATCACGATCCGGCTGACGCCCAGATCGAACCAGCCCTCCACCGCCTCGCGGGTGCGGATCCCGCCGCCGAGCTGAACATGGCCGGGGAACGCTTCGAGAATGCCCTCCACCGCCTCGCGGTTCTCGGCCCTACCCGCGAACGAGCCGTCGAGGTCGACAACATGGAGGAACTGCGATCCGGCCTCGGCAAACAGCAAGGCCTGCGCCGCCGGGTTGTCGCCATAGACCGTCGCGCGGTCCATATCGCCTTCGGCCAGGCGCACCACCTGGCCGCCCTTGAGGTCGATTGCGGGGAAGATGATCATAGTTCCTCCCCGGAACGGGGAGGGGGACCATCCGCAGGATGGTGGAGGGGTACGCGCGAGTGGTCCTGACAGTGCTGGCCAGCGGCGTTGGGACCACTTGCCTGTACCCCTCCACCACCTACTGTGGTCCCCCTCCCCGTGCCGGGGAGGAAATCTACGGCTTCCATTCCAGAAACCTCCTCAACAACGCCAGCCCATAGGCCTGGCTCTTCTCGGGATGGAACTGCACCCCCACTATCGTGTCCTTCGCCAGTGCCGCGACCAGCCCGCCGCCGTGGTCGGTCATCGCGGCCACATGGTGCCCGTCCTCGGCGACGAAATGGTAGGAATGGAGGAAATAGGCCTCGCCCGGCTCGACCAGCGCGGCGTGCGGTGTCACTTCGACATCGTTCCAGCCCATGTGCGGTATCTTGATTGCCGGGTCGGTCCGCTCGATCAGTCGCACTTCGCCGCCGATCCAGCCGAGGCCGGGGGTGACGCCATGCTCGACGCCCCGGTCGGCCAGCAATTGCATGCCCACGCAAATCCCCAGGAACGGAGCAGCCCCCACCAGCACCCGCTCGCGCATCGCCTCTTCCAGATGCGGGATCGCGCGCAGCCCTTCGGCGCAGGCCCGGAAGCTGCCAACGCCGGGCAGGACGATCCGGTCTGCGGCGCGAACCACGTCGGGGTTGGATGTGACTGTAACGGAGTCGCAACCTGCGGCCTTCAGCGCATTGGCGACCGAATGGAGATTGCCCGCGCCGTAGTCGACCAGCGCGAGAACCTCAGCCACCGAGCTGGCCCTTGGTGCTGGGCACCGCCCCTGCCTTGCGCGGATCGAGTTCCACCGCCTGCCGCATCGCCCGGGCGAAACCCTTGAAGATGCCTTCGCAGATATGGTGGTTGTTGCTGCCGTAGATGAGTTCGATATGCAGCGTGATGCCGACCGCCTGGGCGATCGACTGGAACCAGTGCTCGAACAGCTCGGTATCCATTTCGCCCAGCCGTTCCTGGGTAAACTTCGCGTTCCAGACCAGCCAGGGACGGCCCGAGATATCGAGCACCACGCGGCTCAGCGCCTCGTCCATCGCCGAATGGGCCTCGCCGTACCGCCCGATCCCGCCTTTGTCGCCCAGCGCCTGAGCAATCGCCTGGCCGATCGCGATCGCGCTGTCCTCGGTGGTGTGGTGCTGGTCGACGTGGAGATCGCCCTTGATCCGGCACTTGATGTCGATCAGCGAATGGCGGCTGAACTGTTCGATCATGTGATCGAGAAAGCCGATCCCAGTGGAAACGTCATACGTTCCGCTGCCATCGAGGTTCACTCCGACCGCAATGTCGGTTTCGTGCGTCTTTCGGGCGATTCTGGCGGTGCGCATGCGAAGGGCCTATACCCCTCAAAGTCGCGGGTGCAATCCCTTTCCCCCTTGACCCTTGCCGCCGCGATGGCCACTTGTCCCTCTATGAGTGAAACCCCGCCCGACAGCATGATCCCCTATGACGAAATCGTGCAGGAGGCGCTGCGCGCGGTGGTGGGCCGGGTGCTGGGCCAGGTCGCGGTCGGCGGCGGCAATCTGCCCGGCGCGCATCATTTCTACATCACGTTCAAGACCGCCGCACCCGGGGTCGATATCCCTGCACACCTGCACGAACGTTTCCCCGACGAAATGACGATCGTGCTGCAGAACAAGTTCTGGGACCTGACCGTCGGCGAGGACCAGTTCAGCGTCGGCCTGTCGTTCAACCAGATGCCGACCACGCTGGTGATCCCGTTCTCGGCGATCACCGCTTTCGTCGATCCGGCGGTCGATTTCGGGCTGCAGTTCCAGGCGGTCGAGGTTGAGCCCGAGGCGCACGATCCGGCCGAGAACGATGCGCCCGAAGCCCCCTCGGTGACCAGCGAAGACGGCTCGAACGTGGTCAGCGTGGATTTCGGCAAGCGCAAGTAATGGCTAACAATCGCCCGATCGCGCAAATCGCGCGCAAGAACGGCGGCAAGCTGCTCAATTCCGCGATCGACACCCTGCTGCTGGTTGATCAGGATCAGCCTGCTGCCAGAAAGAAGACGCTGCTCGGCGGGATCGTCGGTGCGGTCGCGGTGCGGGTGGCGACCCGGTCGGTGCCGGGCGCGCTTGTTGTAGGCGGGGCAATGCTGGCCAAACGGCTCTATGATCGCTGCCAGGCCCGGGCGGCCCCACCCGCCAAGGGAAAAGCCAAGCCCGACACTTGATTTCCGCCCCCGCCTTGCGGCATCAGCGCGCATGGTCAATTCAAGCAAGCACTCTGGCAACACCCTCCAGCGCCGCGGCCTGATGTTCATCCTGTCCTCGCCCTCGGGCGCGGGCAAGACCACGATCAGCCGGATGCTGATCGAGCGCGATCAGGAAATCAACCTGTCGGTTTCCGCCACCACCCGCCCGATCCGCCCCGGCGAGGTCGATGGCGAGCACTACCACTTCGTCGACCAGGCCGAGTTTGACCGGATGGTCGCGGCTGACGAGTTCTACGAATGGGCGACGGTTTTCGGCCATTCCTATGGCACCCCCAAGGCCCAGATCCGCAGCGG
>JANPMA010000241.1:0-17314 GCA_031422595.1 Novosphingobium sp.
GAGCGGCTTTACCGCCATATCGGTGGCAGCCGCCCAGGCGATGTAAGTTTTCAACTTGGCCAGGGCGAATTGCTGCGCATCCCGACCCGTGCCGGTGCCAACCTTTCGTCACCCCAGAACCGGGTGGCTGATTTGGTCCAGCGGCTGGTGATCGAGGCGCATTGTCCGGCGGCAATGCTGATCAATCTCAATCATGAACTGGTCTATTCGACCGGGCCGACTGAACACTATCTGCGTGTCCCATCCGGCAGCCCCAGCCACGATATACTCGCCATGGCCCCCCAAAGCTTGCGTACCAAGCTGCGTTCGGCAATCCAGCAGACGATCCAAGCGGACGGGCCAATCATTGTGACGGGTGGGCGCAGTGAGCAAGGCGGGAAGGCATATGCCTTCGATATTCATGTCAGGCCGGTCGAAGATGACGGCCAAGCGCTGCTGCTGGTGTGTTTCGTTGATGTGCCCTTGAAGGCGAGCAAACCGGGCCGCGCCGTCTCGCCCAAGAGCGCGGCGCGGGTCGCCGAGCTGGAGCACGAGCTGGAAACCCTGCGCACCGAATTGCAGGGCGCGATCCACAATCTGGAGATTTCCGGCGAGGAGCAGCGTGCGGTCAATGAGGAAGCGCTGTCGGTCAATGAGGAATTCCAGTCGACCAACGAGGAATTGCTGACCTCCAAGGAAGAACTGCAATCGCTCAATGAAGAACTGACCGCGCTCAACAGCCAGCTGCAGGAAACGCTCGACCGGCAGCGGGTGACCTCGAACGATTTGCAGAATGTGCTCTACAGCACCGATGTCGCGACGCTGTTTCTCGATACAAAGCTCAACATCCGGTTTTTCACGCCTGCCACCACCTCGCTGTTCAACCTGATCCCGGGAGATGTTGGTCGTCCGCTCTCTGATTTGAAATCGCTCTCTGCGGATCAGCAGCTTTCCGCAGATGCCCATAATGTGCTTGAAAACCTTGATGCGATCGACCGCGAGATTGAAACCACCGCGGGCGTGTGGTTTGTCCGGCGCATTCTGCCCTATCTCGCCGATGACGGCAAAGTCGAAGGCGTCGTCCTCACCTTCACCGATATCAGCGAACGCAAGCAGATCAAGCGGGCGCTGGAAGAGGCACGGCACGTCGCTGAGCGCGCCAACGTCGCCAAGTCACGCTTTCTCGCCGCTGCCAGCCATGATCTGCGCCAGCCGCTCCAGACCCTCGCGCTGTTGCAGGGCCTGCTGGTCAAGCTGGTCGAGGGGCCAAAGGCACAGCAGCTGGTCACCCGGATCGACGAAACGCTGGGCGCGATGTCGGGTATGCTCAACACTCTGCTCGATATCAACCAGATCGAGGCCGGCACGGTTCGCGCGCAGATTTCAACCTTCCCGGTGAATGACCTGCTCGAGCGGCTGCGCGACGAATTTGCCTATCACGCCGAGGCCAAGCGATTGCAGCTGCGGCTCGTCCCCTGCAATGTCTCGATCACCAGCGATCCGCGGCTGCTGGAACAGATGCTCCGCAACCTGATCGCCAATGCGCTCAAATATACCGACAATGGCAAAGTGCTGATTGGTTGCCGCAGGCGCAGCGGGCATGTCAGGCTTGAGGTGTGGGACAGCGGCGTCGGCATCGACGCATTCGATCTTCAGGCCATTTTCGACGAATATCACCAGGTCGATAACGCCGCGCGCGAGCGCAGCCGGGGGCTGGGACTTGGCTTGTCGATCGTCAAGCGGCTGGGCGATCTGCTCGGCCACACGGTTCAGGTTCGCTCGGTGCCGGGCAAGGGATCGGTTTTCGCAATCGATGTGATGGAACAGCCAGACCAGGCTGGTAGCCGGACGATCGCCCCATCCGATGCCGGTTCCGCGACAATGCCTCGCAGTGGCCGGATCCTGATCATCGAAGACGACCCCGGAGTGCGCGAATTGCTTGAAGTGCTGCTTGCGGAGGATGGCCACAAGGTAACATCGGCTCACGACGGCAGCGCAGCGCTGAAGCTTGCCACAAAGGCAAAGACAGCGCCCGATCTGATCCTGTCCGACTACAATCTGCCCGGCGCGATGAACGGGGTTGAGGCCACCGGCAAACTCCGCGAGCTGATCGGCCGGCCGGTTCCGGTGATAATCCTGACCGGCGACATCTCGACCTCTGCGCTGCGCGACATTGCCGATCACGATTGCGAGCAGCTCAACAAGCCGGTCAAGCCGAGGGTGCTGAGCCAGACAATCAGGCGGCTGCTGGCCGCAGCAACCGGCATTCCCGCGCTGGCACCGGTGCCGGTCCCACGAAAGATCCCGCCTGCGGGATGACCCTGACCAAGGGCGATCTCTCCGCCATCGTCCGCGCCCGCCGCCTTTCCACCGCCACGATGCGCTGCGGCTCAATCGAGCCAGACTGTGAGTGCGGAACAATCGTGCCGCCTGGTGGTTTGGGCCTTGGCACATAGATAGTGGGAATGGGCGTTGGCAATGGTGACGTCCCGTAAGTCCAGAGCGGCAGCAGCGGGTTTGACAGCCGATGAAGCACGCATCCGCCTTGCCACCGATGGCCCGAATGAGCTCCCCCGAACCGGATCGCGGTCCGCGCTCAAAATCGTCGGCGAGGTTCTGCGCGAACCCATGCTGGCACTGCTCCTTGCGGGCGGTGTCGCCTACCTGGTGCTTGGCGATCTGACCGAGGCGCTGATCCTGCTGGCTTTTGCGCTGTTTTCGATAACGCTAACGGTGGTTCAGGAAACCCGCACCGAACATGTGCTGGAGGCCTTGCGCGATCTCTCGGCCCCGCGCGCCCTGGTGATCCGCGACGGCGAGCGGGTGCGGATTGCCGGGCGCGAGGTTGTCCAGGGCGACCTGCTGGTGCTGGAGCAAGGCGACCGCGTGGCGGCAGATGCCCTGCTGGTCGAGGCCCATGATTTTCAGGCCGACGAGTCCTTGCTGACGGGAGAGGCGCACCCGGTTCACAAGAAGGTCGGGCCAGCCGCGGCGGCCCACCGCCCGGGAGGAGACGGGCAGCCCTATATCTATTCGGGATCCTTGGTAACACGCGGCAGCGGCATAGCCTGCACGATTGCCACCGGCGCCAGCAGCGAGATCGGCAAGATCGGCCAGTCGCTTGCCACGCTCGATCCCGAACCGCCGCGTTTGCGCATCGAAACGGCGAGGATCGTCAAACTTAGCGCACTGGGCGGCGGCGCGGTCGCCTTGCTGGTGGTGGCGCTCTACGGGCTGCTGCGCGGGGACTGGATGCAGGCGGTCCTTGCAGGCATTGCCACGGGCATGTCGATGCTGCCGGAAGAGTTTCCGGTCGTTCTCACGATCTTCATGGCGATGGGGGCCTGGCGGATTGGCAAAGTGCGCGTTCTCACCCGTCAATCTGCGGCCATTGAAACGCTAGGCTCGGCAACTGTGCTCTGCACCGACAAGACCGGGACACTCACTGAAAACCGAATGGCGGTCTCGCAAGTCTGGCTGGCATCGGGCCAAACGACTGAAGTTCGTCCGAGTGTTGAAACGCCTGACGCATTCCATGCCATCCTTGAAACCAGCATATTGGCCAGTGCGGCGGTGCCGGTTGATCCGATGGAGGTTGCCTTGCATGCGACTGCACCGCCCATGCCATCTGAATACAACCAGGTTCACAGCTATGGCTTGCGGCCCGAACTGCTCGCCATGTCAAACATCTGGAAAGGCGTTGACCCCCAAGGCGGCTATGTCATCGCCGCCAAAGGGGCACCCGAGGCGATTGCGACGCTCTGTCACTTGGCCCCGGTGGCGATGCGGCGCATGACGGCGGCGGTTGATGCAATGGCTGCGCAGGGCATCCGCGTCCTCGGCATTGCGTCGGCCCAAACCACTGACAAAAGATGGGCCAAATCCCAGAGCGAATATAAGTTCAAGCTGATGGGTCTTGTCGGACTCGCCGACCCCATAAGGGAGAGCGTGCCTGCGGCTGTCGCCCAATGCCGCAGCGCTGGCATAAGAGTGGTGATGATCACCGGGGACTATGCCGCAACGGCGCGCGCCATCGCGCACCAGGCAGGCATCGCCGATGGCGAGGCGCTGACCGGCCCGGACTTGGAAGCGATGGACGACGCTACGCTGACCAAACACCTTGACCGTGTAACGGTGTTCGCGCGGATAATGCCCGAACAGAAATTGCGGATCGTGAATGCCTATAAAGTTGCGGGCGAGGTCGTCGCGATGACCGGAGACGGCGTCAACGATGCGCCGTCGCTCAAATCCGCGCATATCGGCATCGCTATGGGCAAGCGGGGCACCGATGTTGCGCGCGAGGCATCGGCGCTTGTTCTGCTCGACGATGATTTTGGTTCCATCGTGCAAGCCATTCGGCTTGGGCGCGGGATTTATGATAATATCCGCAAGGCCATGGCGTTCATTTTTGCGGTACATGTGCCGCTGGCCGGCTTTGCATTGCTCCCGCTTATTTTTGGGCTGCCGATCCTGTTTGGTCCCATACATATCGCCTTCATCGAAATGATCATCGACCCGGTCTGTGCGCTGGTTTTCGAGTCTGAACGCGAAGAAGCGGATATCATGAACCGCAAACCCCGCGATCCCGAGCAGCGCCTGTTTTCCCTTCCGATGGTCACCTGGAGTGTGTTTCAAGGTCTGTTCGTTTTCGTCGTTCTGGCTGCAACCTTCCTGGCGGCTACCTTTGCGGGAATGCCCGAGGGCAATGTTCGCGAGCTGATCTTCCTGTCATTGATCGTGTCAATCGTCGCGCTCATCCTGGTCAACCGTTCCTTCAAGACCTCGCTGATCGAGGCCTTCACCCGCAAGAACATGGCGCTGCGCTATGTGCTGGGCATCGTCGCGGCCGTGTTGACACTGACTCTCGTCATCCCGGCGTTTCGCACACTTCTCAAATTCGGACCGCCTGACTGGAGGCACATCGCGGCCTCGCTCGTGCTGGGGGGCTTTTTGCTGGTTTTGCTCGAACTGCTCAAGCCATACGCAAACCGTCAGATCCGGGAACCAGCCTGACGGGCGATGGAACCTTTCGCCTCTGCACCGGTTACCTCCTCACGATCGGGGCAACCGTCCCGGCCAGGAGCATCCTGAGATGACCAAGAAATTCCTTGTCGCCTGCATGGCGGCAACCGCATTGATCCCCGTGAGCGCCTCTGCGCAGCAGAGCTGCGAGCGTCAGCGCTCCACCCGGGTCGTGGCAACCGTCGGCGGGGCTGCCGTTGGCGGCGTGGCCGGCAATGTGATCGCGGAACGCGGCGACAAAGTGCTCGGCACGGTGATCGGTGCAGTCGTCGGCGGCGTGATCGGCAATCAGGTGACCAAGCCCGATGCCAATTGCAGCCGCGCCTATGGCTATTACGACGAGAGCAACCGCTGGCATTCGACCGGGATCGATGCGGCATCGGCCAGTGGCTATTATGACCGCAATGGCGATTGGGTGAACGGTGCGCCGAACGGCTACTACAACGACAGCAATCTTTGGGTGCAGAATCCCGGAACGCAGGCCGATAACGGCTATTATGGCGCGCAGGGGCACTGGGTTCCCGCTTCGGCCAATGGCTATTACGACCGCAACGATCAATGGATATCTGGCTCGTCTGCCGGATACTACGATGATCGCGGGCGCTGGGTGGCAGGAACCGCCAACGGCAATTACGACAGCAGCGGCCGCTGGATGGCTGGCTCCACCGCCGGTCACGCCGATAGCAACGGCAAATGGGTGAACGACCCGCAGAACGGCTATTACGGTGCCGACAACCGCTGGCACCCAGGCAGCACCTCCGGATACTACGACACGCGCGGTCGCTGGGTCGGGACCGGGCCGATGGCTGTTCCCAATTCGCAGCCTGTGCGGCGCGGCGATGCCTATGGCTATTATGACGACAAGGGCCTGTGGCATGTCGGCACAGCCGACCGCGACCGTGCGACCGGCTACTACGATCGCAACAATCAATGGGTCGCGGGCACGCCCAATGGCTATTACGATGCGCAGGGCCGCTGGGTCGCCTCGAGCGGCGATGCTTCGGCTGCCGGTTACTATGATACTCAAGGCCGCTGGGTGCCCGCCTCCGCCGATGGCTACTATGATGCCAACGGTCAATGGATCGCAGGAACCGCGGGCGGATACTATGACAGCAACGGACGCTGGGTCGCCGGCGCGACCATGGGTCACTATGATTCCAGAGGCAAATGGATGGTCGGCGCTGCCAGCGGACACCGCGACAGCGCGGGTGTCTGGATGTCGGCGGGTCAGCCCGGATACTATGACAACCGGGGCCGCTGGCACACTGGTGCAACCTCAGGCTATTACGACGGCCAGGGCCGCTGGATCGCCCGGCCATCGGGCAACGGCGACTACGGCATGGGAATGCCGCGAGAGATCCGGGCCCGCGAAGCCTGGCTGGAGCGCTATATCCGCTCGGCCAGCAGCGAAGGCAGGTTGAATCGCTCCGAGACCAACCGGGCGCTGCGGGATCTGAATACTATCCGCCGCAGCGAGAGCGGGATGCGGCGCGATCGCCAGGGCAATCTCTCGGTCCGCAACGAAGCGGCGATCAACGTGCGGCTGGACCGGCTGAGCAATCGGCTTCGCATCACCAGCTTTGAAGATGGGCGGCGGTACTGATCGCTTTCACCAGTTGGGGAGACTGCAATGCTCGTCGCACATGATACGCACGTGATGGTCATCGATGGCGCAAACAAGTCCTTGTTCCGGAATCGGGGCAAGGACTTCGCGCCCGATCTGGAGCGGATCGATCATCGCCAACGAAATGGTGGGCGTACTTCGGATCTGGGGTCTGACAGGCCCGGGCGGAGCTTTCAAAGCACAGGAAGCACGCGCAGCTCGTATGAAAGCACCGATTACCACCAGCAGGACGAAGACAATTTCGCCGAGGCGGCGGCCGACCAGCTCAATGCGCTGCTGACCAATGGGTCCGGTGCGATCCTGATCGCAGCGCCGCACGTGCTGGGCGTGATGCGCAAGCGCCTTTCCCCGCAAGCCCGATCGCGGATCACGGCAGAGATCGACAAGGATTATGCCCAGCGATCGGTTGAAGACATCGTCGCATTGCTGGTGGGTCTGTAGCCGGCAGATCCCGCCAAACCGGGACCGAGCCTACCCGGCGCTGGCGTCAGAACAAGGATTTGCGACGGATCACATTGCTCGCAATGAAATAGGGGCCGGTGCAATTGCGCACGGCATTGTTGTTCGCATTCACAGCGCTGATGTCATCCACCGCTACTCCGCCAAGACGGATGCGGTCGCCAATCCCGGCGGACCAACGCGCGGCATGATCCTCGAGCCGCAAGACCTTGCGATTGCGCACCAGAATCGTCGTCTCGGGCCAGATTATGGCCAGGCTCGCTTGCGTCTTGACCAGCCGGAAACAGCCTTGCTCAAGGGAAAGCTTGCCATCGGCAAACGACGTGAAGGTGACGGCGTTCGGTCCGGGGCTGAGTCTGGAAAATCTGGTCCCATGGGTCTCCAGAATTAGCGGGTTTTTGGGGATAGCCGGTTGAGACGGGGCGACGTTCTGCGCGCAACCGGCCAGCAGGCACAGTGGCAGGCCTGCCCAGCGAAATCTGCGAGTAATATGGCGCATCGTCCTGTTCCCCGGTTGAACACATCGCATGCTCAACCTCTGGCGCAGACAATTGTTCCGCGCCCGGAACCACGGCACTGGCCCAAGGAAAATACCCCGCCAACTCCGGCAAAACCGGCGATGGCGGGGTTAGTTTTGTGCCTGGACCATGCAAAGGGGGTCGTAAGGACCAGGCACCTTGGTGATCGGCTGGCAAGATAGGGCAATCGCCAGCGGATCAAACTTTGGCGTGGAAACTGAAGGCCTTTGCCTCTGAAGATAGACCTGCGAAGACGGACTTGGTTCCCCAGCGAAAAGCGGATTTGCAGAGAATTCCCCAAGTCTGGCTTGAGAGAATGGACCAGCAGCACGGTCTTGCGACAGTGCTGCTGGTCACTCGGCAATGGCATCGGTGTGTAACCATTGCTGAATTGCTGCCTGCGCAGCCGTGCGCAGGTAGGTCAGTGGTCGATTGTCAGATCTTGTCGCCCAGAACACCCTTGGCGGCACCGACGACTTTTTGCACCTGGCCCTTGGCCTGCTGCTTCGCGCCATCGATGATCAAATCCGGACTATCGGTTCGCTGGCCTACTGAAACCTTGGCCTTGCCGATCGCTTCGTTGGCCGCGCCTTTGGCCTTGTCGATGAATTCACCCATGGTCATTCTCCAATGGGCCACACACTGATCGTGCGGCACGGAAGGTAAACCAGTCAGGCGCGGTTTGGTTCCGCTTCCGGCCTGCGATCATATGCGTCCCATGAACAGCAGGACCAGGACAACGATCAGGATCACCCCGATGATGCCGACCCCGCCATGGCCATAGCCGTAGCCGTAGCCGCCAATTTTTCCGCTGAACCCGCCGAACAGGAAGATGACGAGTAGAATGACGAGAATGAGGCCGAGTGACATGTCCGATATCCTTTTCCTGTTTCGCAACGAGCCGGCGCAAGTGCTTTATCTGCCTCAGCCAAGAGAGGCTGGGCGCAGAGCCTTGCGCGAGATTACTTGCCGATCCGGAAGCTGGTCAGCGAGTCCATTAATCCAAACACCTGGAGCAGCCACACAACCACCGCGATGACGACAACAGCGTTGAGGATGCTCTTTATCTTTCCGTCCATCGGCAGGTAGGTGTTGATCAACCAGAGGATGACCCCGACGACGATGAGGGCAAGCACCACAGTGACAAGTGGCATAGGGGTTCTCCAGAAAATGCGAGTAAGCCAGTAAAGTCGCTCGCTTCGGAAAGGATAACGCCTGACGATGGAAACTGTTCCAGGACCATGCTGATTTCCTCACGGTCCACTCCCACAGCGGAACAATGCCCGGTCCGCAGCGTTTCTGTCGATTCAATCCTCGAAGCCAAAGGAGCGCTAATCATGGCCATTGGCCCAGAACAGCGCCACATCCTGCGCGAAGATGAAGCTACCCTTCTCCGCCAGCTGCGCGCAGTGCGCCGCAAGCAGCGGGTGCAGGAAGGTCCTGACGATGAAAGCCGGCTCACTTCCGGTCAGCGCATTGCCGATACTGTTGCGGCAACGATGGGATCATGGCGCTTCATTATCATCCAGAGCACAATTCTGCTGTTCTGGATCGCACTCAATGTCACCGCCTGGATACAGCACTGGGACCCATATCCCTTCATCCTGCTCAACCTGGCCTTGTCGTTCCAGGCCGCCTATGCCGCGCCCTTCATCATGATGAGCCAGAACCGTCAGCAGGATATCGACCGCAAGGAAGCGGCGGCCGATTATCAGATCAACATCAAGGCCGAACTGGAGATCGAGCTGCTCCACGAGAAGCTCGACGAATTGCGCGAGAAGGAAGTTCTTTCACTAACCGAGGCGGTGAAATCGCTCACCGAGATGCTGCGACTTCGAGGTGCGGTCGCACCCGTCAGGGAATGATCGAATTTGCGGGCGGAGCGGTTACTCGTCCTGACCAGGCGGGCGCTTTTGCCGGAACTTCCCGCTCCGCCCAAGCTTGACCCCATGGTCGCAAAGCCCGCGTACATCGGCCCATGGCGGAGTTCCATCGGCGGTTGATGAAAGTTGCTTCAGGGGTGTAAATCGCCACCAAGAATCCGGGCCGGCAGGCCGGCCCCGGCCAGAAGTTCGCGCGGGCTTTGGCCGAAGGTCTGGCGGCAGGCGCGCGAGAAGACCGGCTGCGATGAAAAGCCCGCCGCCAGCGCCGCTTCGTGGACCGGCAGGCGGGCGCTGCGCATCAGGTCGATTGCATAACTGATTCGAAGCTCGCGCAGGAACTGCCCGGGTGTCGTGCCCAATCGCTGGCGGAACAGGCGCTCGGCCTGGCGGCGGCTGATCCCTTCCCTCGCCAGAATCGCCGCGAGCCCGGCCGACTGACCCAGACTGCCCTCCATTGCGGCGATCAGGCGCTGCACTGGCGCCCCGGCAGCCGCGGCCTGCTCGGCCAAGGGGGCACGCTGCGGGGCGGTGGCGGGGCGGATCGCGTCGTGGATCAGCTGGTCGGACACGGCATTTGCCAGCGCAATCCCATGGCTGTGGGCGATGCTATCAAGCATCATGTCCATCGCCGCGGTGCCGCCGGCGCAGGTGAACAGGCGGGCGTGGCGCTCATACAGCTCGGTCGAGACCGGGATCTGCGGATAGCGGCGGCGGAATTCCTCGGCGGCCTCCCAGTGCAGGGTGATCGTTTCGCGCCCCAGGATCCCGGCTTCGGCCAGCACGAACGTGCCGGTATCGATTGCCCCGACTTGCCCGCCAGCGCGCCAGCAGCGCCGGATCTGCCCCAGCAGCGCAGGCGAAGCAGCCAGCAAGGGATCGAAGCCCGCGCAGATGATCAGCGCTTCAGGGGCATCGGGCAGGGGGCCATCAGTGCGCAGCTGCATCAGGTTCGATGCCTGGGCATGATCACCGCGCGGCGCGTGGATCGTCCAGCGATAGAGCTCTGAACCGGCCAGCCGGTTGGCGATCCGCAAGGGTTCCAGCGCGGCAAAGAACGCGATCGCCGAGAAGGCGGGCATGAGCAGGAAAGCGGGTCTTTGCATGGTCCACGGTCATGCGGCGCGATGCCGTATTTTGCAATGTTTTGACGTCTATTGCGATTTTTTTCGTTCGAATTCGCCCTAAGCTGCCTGCAACGGGAGAGAGCCATGAACTTCGAACCATTCATCACTTGCGCCGTCACCGGATCGGGCAACACCCAAGGGATCCACCCCGACCTGCCGATCACGCCCGAACAGATCGCCAATGCCGCGATCGAGGCGGCCAGGGCCGGGGCGGCTATTGCCCATATCCACGTGCGCGATCCGGCAAGCGGCAAGGGCTGCCGCGATGTCGCGCTCTACCGTGAGGTGAAAGACCGGATCCGCGCCAGCGACACCGACGTGATCATCAATTTCACCGCCGGAATGGGCGGCGACATCGTGTTCGGACCGGGCGAGACGCCGCTCCCGCTCGATCCTGCCGGAACCGACATGGTCGGTCCGCTGGAGCGGCTCGATCATGTCCGCGAACTGCTCCCCGAGATTTGCACCCTCGATTGCGGCACGATGAATTTCGCCGAAGCCGATTACGTGATGACCAACACCCCCGGGATGCTGCGGACCATGGCTGCCGAAGTTCAGAAGCTGGGCGTGCGGCCCGAGCTGGAAGTGTTCGATACCGGGCACCTGGTGTTCGTGAAGGAACTGATCCGCGATGGCCTGCTCGACGATCCGGTGATGATCCAGCTGTGCCTGGGCATCCCCTATGGCGCGCCCGACGATCCCTTGACCACCATGGCCATGGTCCACCAGTTGCCCCCGGGCGCGGTGTTCAGCGGTTTTTCGATCAGCCGCAACCAGTTGCCGTTCGTGGCGATGGCCGCGCTGGCGGGGGGCAATGTGCGGGTTGGCCTCGAAGACAATCTCTACCTTGGCAAAGGCCAGTTCGCCTCGAACGGCCAGCTGGTCGAACGTGCGGTGCAGGTGCTGACCGGGATGGGCGCCAGGATCCTTGGCCCCGCCGAAGTGCGCGCCAGGCTCAAGCTGGAGAAGCGCTGAGATGGGCGGCGAAGTGCGCAAGGTCGGGATTGTCGGCGGCGGGGTGATCGGCGCGGCCTGGGCGGCGCGGTTCCTGCTGAACGGAATCGACGTTGCGGTGTTCGATCCCGATCCCGAGGTCGAACGCAAGACGCTGGAAGTGGTCGCCAATGCCCGGCGCGCGCAGACCAGGCTGCATGGTGCGGCACTGCCGCGCGAAGGCACGCTGTCTTTCGCGGCCACAATTGCCGAAGCAGTCGAAGCCGCCGACTTCATCCAGGAAAGCCTGCCCGAGCGGGAGGACCTCAAGCAGCGCATCCTTGCCGAAGTCGATGCGGCGATGCCCGCGCATGCCGTGATCGGCTCGTCCACCTCGGGCCTGCTGCCGACCAAGCTGCAAAGCACGATGAAGCGGCCCGACCGGCTGGTGGTGGGCCACCCGTTCAACCCGGTCTACCTGTTGCCGCTGGTCGAGGTTTGCGGCGGTGACCAGACCAGCCAGGAAACCATCGACACTGCCAGCGCGCTGTACACCCGCGTCGGTATGAAAGTGCTGCACGTGCGGCATGAGATCGACGGGTTCATCGCTGACCGGCTCATGGAAGCGGTCTGGCGCGAAGCCTTGTGGCTGATCAACGATGGAATTGCGACTGCCTCTGAAATTGACGATGCGATCCGCTTTGGCGCGGGGCTGCGCTGGTCGTTCATGGGGACTTTCCTGACCTATCGGCTGGCCGGCGGCGAAGCGGGCATGCGGCACTTCCTGCACCAGTTCGGGCCCTCGATGGAATGGCCCTGGACCAAGCTGATCGGCCCCAAGCTGACCGATGAGCTGATCGACACGGTCGCCGCGCAATCGGACGAGCAGGCCGCCGGGATTGGCCTGCGCGAATACGAGGCGCTGCGCGACAGCTGCCTGGTCGACATCATGCACGCGCTCGAGCGCAACGACTTTGCCGCCGGCGCGGTCGCCAAGGCTTACCGTGAAAGCCTGGCTGGCAAGGCAGCGGTCACGCTGGGCAGTGACTGCGACGATGGCAGGGTGCTGACCGGGCACACGCCGGTGCTGCCCGAATGGATCGACTACAACGAGCACCTGACCGAGCACTGCTATCTCAAGCTGTTCGGCGATGCGACCGACGTGGTGCTCACGCGGATCGGGGCCGGGCCAGACTATGTTGCCAGCGGATTCAGCTTCTACACGGTCGAAACCCACCTCCGCCACCTGGGTCAGGCCCGCCTGGGCGAGAAAGTGGAAATACGAACCCGGGTTTTGGGCAGTGACGGCAAGCGGCTGCACCTGTTCCACGAGATGACCAACCTCGATACGGCCACCCTTATCGCCACAGCCGAACACATGCTGGTCCATGTCGACGCCAGGGCCGAAAAGGCCTGCCCGGCCTCGGATAAGATCGCCCAGGCGATGCAAGGGCTTGCCCGGGCCCAGCAACATCTGGCACCACCTGAGGGAACCGGTCGCAGCATCAAGATGCCGGGATAGAACAGGATGGGACCGCACACCGTCATATCCCCTCCACCGACTGTCCTGAGCTTGTCGAAGGACCGCCCTTTCTCCATGCAGTTGGGCATTGGGCACGAAGAGCAGGACAGTGCTTCGACAAGCTCAGCATAGTCGGGTTTTGGGTGATGCTCGGTTGGTTGAGCAGCGAACGATAACAAACGAGGGGGGCCATGAAGTGGCACTGATCGAACAAAGGTCAATCGACTACGTCCCCCTGGCCGAGCGCCACGGCAAGGTCTGGCACTTGTGGCCGATCTGGTTCACCGGCGATGCCCACCTGGCCACACTGGCCACCGGGGCGATCAGCGTCGCGGCCGGGCTCAGCCTGTTCTGGTCTGCGCTTGCGGTGATCGGCGGGTGCGTGCTGGGTACCGTGCTGATGGCGTTTCACTGCACCCAGGGGCCGCACCTGGGGCTGCCGCAGATGATCCAGTCGCGCCCGCAGTTCGGCTACCTCGGCGCGCTGCTGGTCTGGCTGGTGGCGCTGTTCACCTATATCGGGTTCAACGCGCTCAACCAGTCGCTCGCGGCCGATACGCTGAAGGAACTGGCCGGAACGCCCTATGGTCCGACCGTCGTGGTCTTCTCGCTGGTGGCGATCGGCGTGGCGGTGATCGGCTATGACCTGATCCACAAGGCGCAGCGCTGGCTGGCCTACATGATGCTGGCGGTGCTGGCGGTCTATACCATCGGTGCCTTCGGGATCGTCGATTTCGCCGCCCTGCTGGTGCCGGGCGAGTTCAAGCTGACCCCGTTCCTGGTCCAGTTCTTCGCCGCGGCCGCCTATCAGCTCAGCTGGTCGATCTATGTCTCGGACTATTCGCGGTACCTGCCCAAGGAAGTCGGGATCCGCGATGCGTTCTTCTGGACGTTCTGGGGGGCGTTCATTGGCGGGGCCTGGATGATGCTGGTCGGCGCCTTTGCCGCTGCGGCCTTTGCCAACCAGAACATCGTGGTGGCGCTGCGCGAAAGTTCGGATGCGATGATGCCCGGGTTCGGCACGATCATGCTGATCACCAGCTTCCTGGGGCTGATCACCATTACCTCGCTCAACTTCTATGGCGCGTCGCTGACCCTGCTGAGCGTGGCGGACAGCCTGACCAAAGTGAAACTGGGCATCAAATCGCGGATCGCATCGCTGGTCGCGGTCTTCGCGATGGCGGTTTCGCTCTCGCTGGTGGTCAGCGGCAATGTGCTGCACGGGTTCGAGGCGTTCCTGGGCGTGCTGGCCTATCTCTTCACGCCCTGGACCGCGATCAACCTGGTGGACTTCTTCTTGGTTCGCAAAGGGCGCTATTCGATCCGGGCGATGTTCATGGCCGATGGTCTTTACGGCCGGTGGAACTGGCGCGGGCTGCTGGCCTACTTCATCGGTTTCGCCTCGATGATCCCGTTCTTCAAGACCGGGCTCTATGTCGGGCCGGTGGCCGAGGCGCTGGGCAAGGCCGATGTTTCGATGCTGGTTGGCCTGCCGGTCTCGGCCCTGGTCTATCTGTGGCTTTGCCGAGGCCTGGACCTGACCAGCGAGTTGGAGCAGATCGAAGTGCTTGACCGCAACCTCGAAACGGAGCCGGTGCGATGAAGCGGCTTGTGGCGATTGCCGCGCTGGCGGCTCTGGCCGCGCAGGCCGGAGCGCGGCCTGTGCCGGCCAATCCGATCGTCTTCCCCAGCCAGTTCGATTCGATCGGCACTCCGGTGCAGAGCCTGACCACCAAGGAAGGCCGCAAGGTCCATTTCACCGATACCGGCGAACGGGGCTGGAAGCCGATCCTGTTCATTGGCGGGGTCGGCACCAGCGGCCGCGCGCCCGAACTGGTCGCGTTCCTTGATACGATGCGCAAGCGCCTGAAGCTGCGGATTATCGCGGTGGAACGCAACGGTCTGGGCGATACCGGGTTCGATCCCAAGTGGACCTTCGCGGACTACCGCAGCGAGGTGTCGCAAGTGCTGGGTCACCTGGGCATCGACAAGTTCGCATTGGTCGCGATCTCGGGCGGCGGGGCCTATGCCGGACATGTGGTCCAGGCGATGCCGGAACGGATCGCGTCGTGGCACATGCTGGCGGCCGTCTCCACTGCGGCAGCCAATACCGAACGGTGCCAGCAGGATGAGGCCGCGTTCGCTGCCGCGCTTGGTCCGCAAGTGGCCGCGCCGCGGGTCTGGTGGGACATGCCCAAGCACGGTGTTTCAGCCCATGTTCCCGGCTTCACCGATCGCACGGCGGACGAAGGCGCGCGGGCGTTCTTCATCGCCGGGCAGAAGGGCGATCCGCGCGGAGTAGCGCGCGAGTACAAGCGGTTCTGCGAACCCGCGGCCGATGTCACGGCCTTAAGGGCACCGGCCTATTTCTACTATGGTGAGGCCGATCCGGCTGTGCCGCCAAGCCACGGTCAGTACTGGGCCAGCAAGGTCAAAGGGCCGGCCACCTTCCGCTCGTACCCGGGCGAAGGGCACGATGTGCAGTACCGGCACTGGGACCAGGTGATGCTCGATGTGGCCGGATATGGTGCCAGCACATTGGTTTGCGATAACGGCAAGGCGCACCTGGTGGCAGGGCAGGTCGATCCGAACCGCCTGGCCATTGGCCGCACCCTGGGCGTGTGTGCCTGGCAGAGGCCGCCGCGATGAACCAGGACGATCCCGAACACGGGTTGCGCACCCCGCTGGAGGGCACGAGAGCAGTGCCTTGGGACGATGCCGCACCGATCCCCGCGCCGCTGCGGCTGATCGCGCCCAGGGTCTGCCAGGACTGGGTCGATTACAACGGCCATATGAGCGAAAGCTGCTACCTGCTGGTCTTCGGCGACCAGTCGGATGCCTTCTTCCGCCTGATCGGGATCGACGAAGCCTATCGCGCTGCCGGGCGCTCGCTGTTCACGGTCCAGACGATGATTTTCAACCTGGCCGAGGCGCATCTGGACGATCCGCTGGTGCTGGCGCTGCATTTGCTCGACGCCGATGAAAAGCGGCTGCATATCTTCCACACCATGCACCACGGGACCAGCGGCGAGCTGCTCGCGACCGGCGAACAGATGCTGGTCCACGTCGATATGAATGCGGGCAAGAGCTGCCCGATGCCTGCTGAACTTGGCCGAAGGGTTGAGGCAATCCGCCAGGCCCACGCCGAGTTGCCCGTGCCCCCGCAAGCCGGGCGCAATATCGCGATCCGTCGCGGCTGATCTTGAGGTTTCCATGCACTTTGCCCTGACCCACGAACAGGAGATGCTGACCCAAACGGTCCGCAAATTCGTCGAGACCGAACTCTACCCGCACGAGGATCTGGTCGAGAAGACCGACGATGTGCCGCCGGATCTGGTCGCCAAAGTGCGCCGCAAGGCGCTCGAGCTGGGGCTCTATGCGGTCAACATGCCGGCCGAGCTTGGCGGCGGCGGGCTGGGCACCTTCGATACCACGCTGATGGAGCGTGAACTGGGCCGGGCGAGCTATGGCCTGCAGATGCTGGTGGCGCGGCCCAGCAACATCCTGCGCGGCTGCACCGGCGGGCAGGTCGAGGAATATCTGATCCCCTCGATCCGCGGCCAGCGGCACGATTGCCTGGCGATGACCGAACCCGACGCCGGGTCAGACGTGCGCTCGATGCGGACTTTCGCCAGGCGCGATGGCGACGATTTCGTGATCAACGGGACCAAGCATTTCATCAGTCACGCCGACATGGCCGATTTCGTGATCCTCTGCGCCGCGACCGGCGATCTGCCCGGCGGGAAGCGCTCGATCAGCTGCTTCCTGGTCGATTTCGATTGCCCCGGCCTGACCCGTCGCCGCGGTCCCAAATGCGTCTCGCACCGCGGCTATCACCAGTGCGAGCTGGTGTTCGAAGACTGCCGGGTCCCGGCGCGCAACTTGCTGGGCGAGCTCGACAAGGGCTTCGAGCTGATGGGCCAGTGGCTCGGCTCGACCCGGCTGCAGGTGGCGACCACCTCGGTCGGGCGCGGGCAGCGGGTGCTGGATATGGCAACCCAGTGGGCCGCCACCCGCAAGCAGTTCGGCCAGACGATCGGCAAGTTTCAGGGCACCGGGTTCAAGCTGGCTGACATGAAGACCGAGCTTGAAGCCGCCGAGCTGCTTACCCTGCGCGCCGCCTGGAAAGACGATCAGGGCACCATGACCGATACCGACGCGGCGATGGCCAAGCTGTTTGCCTCTGAAGCCCTCGCCCGGATCACCGATAATGCCTTGCAGATTTTCGGCGGGATGGGGCTGATGGACGA
>JANPMA010000242.1:0-1866 GCA_031422595.1 Novosphingobium sp.
TCTACCACGATCACATGCTGACCAAGGCGGCCGGCACCCGCCAGCCGACCCCGTGGCATCAGGACCAGCCCTATTACAACATCGCCGGCCACCAGACGGTCAGCTTCTGGATCCCGGCCGATCCGGTGCCGCGCGCAGCCAGCCTCGAATTCATCGCCGGATCGCACCTCGGCCCCTGGCTGATGCCGCGCACTTTCATGGACCAGGAAGCCAAATGGTTCCCCGCAGGCAGCCTGGCCGAATTGCCCGATGTCGATGCCGATCCCGTGCGTTACCCGGTGCTGGGCTGGGCAGTTGAGCCGGGCGATGTGGTGGCTTTCAACATGCTCAGCCTGCACCGTGCCGCCGGTTCGGAGAGGCGGCGCCGGGTGCTGTCGCTGCGCTACATCGGCGACGATGTCCGCCACGCCCCGCGCGGCTGGACGACTTCGCCTCACTTTCCCGGACTGGCCGAGCGCCTGCCCGCCGGGGCCGAAATGAACGACCCCCTGTTCCCGCTCGTCTGGGCGGACGGACAAGCTTGCGAGATGCCCCGATGATGACGCTCGACCCCGGCAATGTGACCAAGGCCCAGTGGCAGGCCATCTACGAGGGCGCGCCTGCGCGGCTCGATCCGGCCTGCGCTCCGGTGATTGCCGAAAGCGCCGCCGCAGTGGCGCGGATCCTTGCGAAGGGCGAGCCTGTCTATGGGATCAACACCGGGTTCGGCAAGCTCGCCTCGGTGCGGATCGCTGACGACGAGCTGGCCTTGCTCCAGCGCAATATCGTGCTCAGCCACGCGGCCGGGACGGGTGAGCCCTCGCCGGTGCCGGTGGTGCGGCTGATGATGGCGCTCAAGCTGGCCAGCCTGGCCCAGGGCGCGAGCGGGGTGCAGCCTGAGACCGTGGCGCTGCTCGAGGCGATGCTGGTGCAGGGGCTGACCCCGGTGGTGCCGTGCCAGGGCTCGGTCGGGGCCAGCGGCGATCTCGCCCCGCTCAGCCACATGACCGCGGCAATGATCGGGGTGGGGGCAATCGACTATGCCAGTGAGCGCCTGCCTGCCGCCGAGGCATTGACCAGGGCCGGGTTGGCTGCGTTGACGTTGGGCCCCAAGGAAGGGCTGGCACTGCTCAACGGCACCCAGTTTTCGACTGCCAATGCGCTGGCGGGCCTGTTCGCCGCCGAACGGCTCTATCGCTCGGCGCTGGTCACCGGCGCACTATCGACCGAAGCCGCCAAAGGCAGCGACACCCCATTCGATCCGCGCATCCATGCCTTGCGCCGCCACAAGGGCCAGATCGAAACCGCCGCAGCCTTGCGCGAACTGATGGCCGGGAGCGCGATCCGGCTCAGCCATGCCGTCGACGATCCGCGCGTGCAGGATCCCTATTGCCTGCGCTGCCAGCCGCAAGTGATGGGCGCCGCGCTCGACGTGCTGCGCCAGGCGGGCACCACCTTGCTGACCGAAGCAACGGCGTGTCGGACAACCCGCTGATCTTCGCGGAAGACGATACCGCGCTGTCGGGCGGCAATTTCCACGCCGAGCCAGTGGCTTTCGCCGCCGACATGATCGCGCTGGCGGTCTGCGAGATCGGCTCGATCGCCGAACGCCGGATCGCGATGCTGGTCGATCCCGCGCTGTCGGGCCTGCCAGCTTTTCTCACGGCGCATCCCGGGCTCAATTCGGGCTTCATGATCCCGCAAGTCACCGCCGCTGCCTTGGTCAGCGAGAACAAGCAGATGGCCTATCCGGCCTCGGTCGATTCGATCCCGACTTCGGCCAACCAGGAAGATCACGTCTCGATGGCCGCGCACGGCGCGCGGCGGCTCGCGGCAATGGTCCGCAATGCCGAAGCGGTGCTGGGGATCGAGCTGCTGGCCGCGGCG
>JANPMA010000243.1:0-2729 GCA_031422595.1 Novosphingobium sp.
CTTCCAGGCAAGGTTCGCGGCATCGCGGATGCCGGAGCACATCCCCTGTCCGGCAAAGGGCGGCATCTGGTGGGCAGCATCGCCCGCAATGATGGCGCGCCCGCTGCGCCATTGTGTCGCGACCAGACCATGGAAGCGGTAGATGGCCCGGCGCTCGATTTCGATGCGGTGCATGACGTTCCAGGGGGCAAGCAGGCGTGCCAGGTTTTCGTCGCTGGCAAAGGTCTCGGGATCGTCGTCGGGCTTGAGCATGAATTCCCAGCGATACCGCGGACCACTCATGCGCAGGAAGGTCGTCGGTTGAGCCGGATCGCAGATCTGTGACGGGATCTGGGGAAGATCGTCCCCGTTCTTGACAATCGAATCGATCACCAGCCAGGGTTCTTCAAAGCCGTAATCGAACATCGGCGAGCCGAAGCTTTCACGGATCGGGCTCCATGCCCCGTCGCAGCCGACAATATATTGCGCGTGCACGGCATAGGCCCCTTGCGGTCCTGCGACTTGCGCGGTGACACCGGTTTCATCCTGCACGAATGATGTCAGGTTGGTGGACAACCGGATGTCGGCACCCAATTCGTCCAAACGGGTTCGCAGCGCCCGTTCAACCCCGGGCTGGTGTAGGGCATAGGTCGCTTCCCATCCATAAGGGCCAACGCCGGACCGCATCGGGAAGTGCATCAGAATATCGCCGGAGGCCGAAAGGAACCGATAGCCATCAGGAACCCGGCACAGCGGTGCGATTGCCTCGGATGCGCCGATCATCTGGAAAATGCGCATCACCTCTTCATCGAACACTGCCGCACGGGGCAGCGGATAGATATCAGCCTCGCGGTCTATTGCTATCACCGACAGGCCCTGCGTTTTGAGCAGGCCGGTCAGCACGTCGCCGATCGGGCCGAGGCCGACCACCAGAACATCGCATGTATTGGCGCTCATACGTGCATCTCCGGCGGGGAGGGCATTTGCATGCCCCATTGCACACCGAGCACGACATCCATTCCCGCAATACCGCCACCATCGCTGGCGCGAAGCTGGTCGCCATCGGTCCAATGTTCGATCTCGTTGCCGAACGGATCGAGCCAGTAATCGAACACCTGACTGCCAAGAATATGACGGCCAACGCCCCACTGCGCGGTATATCCGCCAGCGACCAGATGGTCGCGGCCGACCATCAGATCATCGACGCTCGCAACTTCAAAGGCAGAGTGCATGTGTCCGGCAGGCGCACCTGACTGGAAGCAGACGATCATATGGTGATCGGTTGGCTCATCACCCCGATCCGCGCGCATGAACGCACCGATAGAAACGCCCGGCGCAGGCTGCACTTCGTCCGATGTGAGGAGGCCGAAACGCTCCTTGTACCATGCTTCCGAAGTCCGGAAGTCGCTGACCGCAAGGACAACATGGCCAAGCCGCTGGACATTCGAGGGGCCTTGAGGTGTGCGCCGGACGATAGACAGCCGCGAAAGCCGGTTGCTGCCCTCGTTCCACGGAGGCGGTTCGGTAGCCGCGATTGGCGCGTTCATCGCCTGGCCGGCGACGACATCGACACAAAATCCATCGGGATCGGTCAGGCGCGCCCGAAAGCCGCCGCCTGGACTGCTAAGCGCTTCCACGGCAACGCCATCATGCGCGGCAATCGCATCGAGATCGGCACGATTCTTTACCCAAACGCCAAAGCCAAGAAAAGCCTGATCGCCTTGCGAAAGCGCGTAGCAGAACGGCGCTTCCCCAGCGCCGCGAAAATAGAGCGTGCCATCAACCTCGCCGACTTCGATCATGCCAAAGTCTTTGAGAAAGGCGCGCTGCGTGGCCAAGTCGGGCACGGCAAAGCGCACATAA
This sequence comes from Novosphingobium sp., assembly GCA_031422595.1. GTDB lineage: Bacteria > Pseudomonadota > Alphaproteobacteria > Sphingomonadales > Sphingomonadaceae > Novosphingobium. The sequence goes on from JANPMA010000243.1 coordinate 1,843, forward strand.
GCAACATCGACCGCTTTAATCACGCTCACAGGCGCACTCCCCATTCTGGCAATAATTCCGAAGCTTCTTTGGCAATGACTGGCGCTAGCTCGGGTTCGACACCAAGCGCGCGCAGCAACGCTGCTCCCATTTCAGCCACAACCTGAGCAGGAGGCGTTGCGGCGTTCGGCCCGCTCAGAAAATCAACCGCGACGCTGATCAAACCGATCACGATCAACACGCCGGATTCGGGCGTCACGCCCCTAAAACGGCGCGTTTCCAGTCCATGCTGGATATCGTGCGTGACACCGGCATTCAGCGGCGCATTCACATTGGTGCGCCGATTGGAAAGCGCGAGCAACGCTTGCAGCCGATCCGGGTGATCGTGCGCATAACGCACCATAACGGCCAAAGCGCGCGCGACCCGGGCCGCTGCATCCTCGACATCCTGGTTGGCCACGAACACATGATGCTCGCAATCCCCCTGGACCAGCTCGATGATAGTGGCCGCCAGGCCCTCCTTGTCGTCGAAATGGTTGTAGAAACTGCCTTTGGCAACGTCAGCCGCTTCGACAATATCGTCAATCGAGACGCCTTCCATCGGGCGCGTCGCGAACAACTGCTGGCCTGCGGTGATGATCGCGCTGCGGGTCCGCTGGCGACGGCGATCTCCGCGCGGCGCGCGGACTGGCTGCGGCTGTGTCATTTTTTCATCCTCTCATTCTTGGACTAGACAGTCATAAATGAACTGTATAGTCAATCATCCGAATTGGGAAGACCCAAATTGCATTTGGATGGGTGAGGCAATGGCACAATCGGTTATCATCAGCTGCGCGATTACGGGATCGCTGCACGTACCGTCGATGTCGCCCTATCTGCCGATTACGCCGGACGAGATTGCGACTGAG
>JANPMA010000244.1:0-5131 GCA_031422595.1 Novosphingobium sp.
TCATCGTCCGCTTTGCCTCCAATCCGAAGGCTGCAAACGGCAACTTCGATGATATTTCGCTGCCCGCCTACCAGGCGATTGCAGGGCGGTTGATGCTCAGAAAATGAAGCATGAGACGATCAGGACCTGCTCGATCTGGCGCGCGCTTGAAGTGGTCGGCGATGTCCCGGTCTTGCTGATCATGGAACAGGCCTTCCTTGGCAGGCACCGCTTTGGGGACTTCGTCGATGAGACCGGAATAGCCCGTTCGGTGATCGCCAATCGGCTGGCAAAGCTGGTTGAGGCGGGTCTTCTGTCCAAAGACGATACGCGGCGAAGCGGCTATCATCTGACCGAGATGGGGCGCGGCCTTTTTCCCGTCGCACTCATGATCCTGCGCTGGCAGCAGCTTTGGGAACTGGGTGAGCGCGGGTTCAAGATCAGCCTGGTGCACTCAAGCTGCGGCCAAAACACGCTCCCCATCCCCGCTTGCGATCACTGCCAGGGCGAAGTCGATCCGCGCGAGGTCAGCTGGGCCCCGGGGCCGGGCCTGAGCCAGGTTACCCCGCTCTATGGCCGGCGGCGCACGCAGACCCTCACCGCGAGCGCCAAGCGCGGCAACCGGACAATGGTCGATTCGGTCATCGCTCTGTTCGGTGACCGATGGTCAACGCTGGTCGTTCGGGCCTGCTTTACCGGCATCCACCGATTTGACGGGATCCAGCGCGATACGCTGATGGCCAGCAATATCCTGTCAGACCGGCTGGCGCGGCTGCAGGGGCAAGGGATTATCAAGGCAACGACCTATTCGGCACATCAGGACCGCTTCGAATATCGCCTGACCAAAAAGGGCCGCGATCTCTACCCGGTCCTGCTGGCGCTGCTGCAATGGGGCGACAGCTGGTTCGCGGATGCCAAAGGACCGCCGCTGCTGTTGACCCATGAAACGTGCCAGCATGGCTTGTCGATGTCGCCAGCTTGCAGCGCATGCGGCGCAAAGCTCGGAATTTCGAACACGCGGTTCAATTTTTCGGACGTTCCGGCCGGCTGAAGCGTCGTCGGCAATTCGCGCGCGGTCAACGCCCCTGCCAGCGCGGCGCACGGCCTTCGGCGAAAGCCGCGGGGCCTTCAAGCGCATCGTCGGAACCGAGCATTGCCTGGTACGAGGGCAGCGCGCCGCTGCGCATCAAGCGGTAGCCTTCGGATGGTTCAAGGCCCTGGGTGGCCCGCAGGATGTCACGCGCGGCTTTGATTGCCAGCGGCGCGCTGGCAGCGATCGAACGCGCCAGGTCAAGCGCGGTGTCCAGCACCATGTCTGCCGCGCAGACACGGCTGGCAAGACCGTGATGCAGCGCTTCGGCGGCAGACAGGCGGCGGCCGGTGAAGATCATTTCGGTGGCCAACCGCTCGGGCAGGCACTTGGGCAGTCGCAGCAGCCCGCCCGAATCGGGCAGGATGCCGAGCTGGGCCTCGGGCAGCCAGAACTGGGCGCTCTCGCTGGCGACGATCAGGTCGGCAGCCAAAGCCAGCTCGAAGCCGCCGCCCACCGCGAGGCCGTTGACTGCGGCGATCACCGGCTTCGACAGACTGAAATACTCGGTCAGCCCGGCAAAGCCGCCGGGGCTGTGGACGGCATCGACCGCCTCGCCCGCGTTCGCGGCGTTCAGGTCCCACCCGGCCGAGAAGAACCGGCCGGTGCCGATGATGATCCCGACCCTCAGGGTTGGATCCTCGTCGAGTGCCTTGAACGCCGCATAGAGCTCCAAGCTGGTCGCGACATCGATCGCATTGGCCTTGGGCCGGTCCAGGGTGACGATCTGGATCTCGCCTTGGCGGCGGGTGGTTACGGCAGGCATGGTCAGTCCTCCTTGATCCGGACCAGCGCATCGACTGCCACCGCGCCGTGGGGCAAGGCAAGCAGCGGATTGACGTCGAGTTCGTACAAGCGGTCGGAATTGTCCTGCGCAAACCGGGCAATCGCCTCGATGGCATCGACCAGAGCCTCGATATCGGCGGGCGCAGAGCCGCGGTAACCGCTGAGCAGCGGGTAGAAAGGCAGACCCTCAAGCGCGCGGCGGATATCGGCCTGGGTTGCGGGAAGCAGCACCTGCGCGGACTGCCGCAACAGTTCGACCAGCACGCCGCCTGCGCCGATCGTCAGGGTGAGCCCGAATTGCGGATCGCGGGCCAGTCCGACGATCAGTTCGGCGAGTGCGCCGCCGACCATTTCCTCGAGCAGGAAGTGCTCGCCCAGCGCCCGCATTCCTTCTGCTTCGGCAAGGACTTGCGCCTTGTCTTTCAGGTCCAATGCCACCGCGCCGCGGTCGCTCTTGTGGGCGATCTCTTCGTTGACGACCTTGAGCACCAGCGGGAACGGCACCGGCAATTCGGCACTGGCATCTTCGCAAAGCCGCGCCAGCTCGGCGAACGACACCAGTACTCCCACCGGCACGCGCAGCCCGGCTTTCGCCAGCGCCGCCTTGCTGGCCGCCTCGTCCCAGACCCGGACCTGCGCCGGATCGAGCGGGACCGGGTCGCCGAGCGCTGCCGGTTCCGGGCGGGCAAGCGATTCGGCCAGGGCGGCGGCAGCGGCGATGGCCCCCAAAGCTTCGGGAAATCCCATCATCGGGACCACGCCCGCTGCCAGCAGCTTGTGCCCCACCGCTTCGGGCAGGTTTTCGGGCAGCGCGCTGACCACGATCCGGGCCTGGCCGGGCCGGGGCGGCACTTGCCGGTGCGCCGCAACGAAAGCGTCGAGCGTGGTGTCCCAGTCGCCCTCATCGCACAGGTCAGAGCGCGGGTAGTCGAGCGCCAGCAGCGAAGCATCGAACCCGGCCTTGAGCATTCCCGCAAAGCAGGCTGTCTGCGCCGCGCCGTCACCCCAGATGTGGGTGTGATAGTCGAGCGGATTGGCGACCGAGACCAGCGGACCCAGCACCGCTTCGAGGTCTGCTTGAACCGCAGCCGGAAAATCCGGAGTTTCCAGCCCGTGCCGCTCAGCCAGATCGGCGATCAGGCTGGCTTCGCCGCCCGAGCAACTGGCGCTGGTTACGCTTCGACCGGCGAGCGGCCCGCAGGCATGGAGCAGCTTGAGCGTCTCGATGAACTGGGCCGGATCGGCGGCGCGGGCTACGCCGAAGCGGTCGAACAGCGCATCATAGAGCGCATCGGGGCCAGCCAGCGAGCTGGTGTGCGACAACGCCAGGCTCGCACCGCGTTCGGACGCTCCGGTCTTGAGCGCGACCAGCGGCACCCCCGCACGCCGCGCGGCAAGGCAGGCCTGCGAGAACCGCGCGACCGACTTCAGCCCTTCAATATGCAGGCCAATCGCGCTGACCCGATTGTCGCGCACCAGCGCCTCGATCAGATCGGCGGCATCGACATCGGCAGCGTTGCCGATCGCGATCATGTAGCCCAGCGGCAGGGCCCGGCGCTGCATGGTGAGATTGAGGCCCAGGTTGCCGCTCTGGGTGACGATCGCCACCCCGCGCCCCTGGCGGATCGGGGTGCAGCCATGCTGATCAGGCCACAGCCCGGCGCAATCGAAAGCATTGAGCAGACCGTAGCAGTTGGGGCCGATCAAGGGCATCGCCCCGGCCGCAGCGGTCAGGCGGGCCTGACGCTCGGCTCCGTGCTCCCCGGCTTCGGCGAAGTCCGAAGCATAGCAGACGGCCCCGCCGGCACCCATTTCGGCTAGTTGCCCGACCAGCTCGATGCTGGCTTCGGCCGGGGTGGCCAGAAACACTGCATCAGGCGGGCCGGGCAGCTTGGTGAGATCGGCGAAGCATGCCGCGCCGTCCATCTCGGCGCGTCCTGGGTTGACCGGCCAGACCTCGCCCGCAAAGCCCAGCTTGCGGCACTGGCGCAGGGCTACCTCCGCATACTTGCCGCCGACAAAGGCGATCGAGCGCGGGCGCAGCAACCGGTCGAGTGACTTTGCGGTCATGCCTCGTGCGCGCGCAGCATCGCGCGGCTGATGATGTGACGCTGGATTTCGCTGGTGCCGTCCCAGATTCGCTCGACCCGGGCGTCGCGCCAGAATCGCTCGATCGGCAATTCGTCCATCAGCCCCATCCCGCCGAAAATCTGCAAGGCATTATCGGTGATCCGGGCGAGGGCTTCAGAGGCAAACAGCTTGGCCATCGCCGCGTCGGTATCGGTCATGGTGCCCTGATCGTCTTTCCAGGCGGCGCGCAAGGTGAGCAATTCTGCCGCTTCAAGCTCGGTCTTCATGTCGGCCAGCTTGAACCCGGTGCCCTGAAACTGCCCGATGGGCTGGCCGAACTGCTTGCGGTTCGCGGCCCAATCGGTAGCAAGCCCGATGATCCGCTCTGCCTTGCCGCAACAGCAGGTGCCGACCCAGACGCGCCCCATGCCCAGCCACTGCCCGGCCAGGTCGAACCCCTTGCCTTCTTCCCCCAGCACCTGCCCCGGCCCCAGCCGGACATCGGAAAACGACAGCTGGAACGTTTTGTAGCCGCGATAGCTGACCGACTTGTTGCCTTCGCGGATGTCAAAGCCGGGGGTGCCGACATCGACCAAGAAGGCGGTGATCCGCTTGCGCGGTCCGCGTTTGGTTTCGTCCGTTCCGGTCGAGGCAAAGACGATGGCGAAGTTGGGCAAACAGGGGCCCGAGATGAAGTGCTTCGAGCCGTTGAGTATCCAGTCCGCCCCGTCACGCCGGGCATTCGATTTCATGCCCATGGCGTCGGAGCCCGCCTCGGGCTCAGTCAGCGCGAACAGTTCGCGCTTGTCGCCACGCACGCAGGGCATGAGGTAGGTTTCGACCTGATCCCCCTCGCAGGCCAGCAGCAATTCGGTCGGCCGCCCGATCCAGCCGTGCAGGGCGTGGCTGGTCTTGCCGTATTCGCGTTCGATCAGCGACATCGCCTTCAGCGACAGCCCGCCGCCGCCCACCCGCTCGGGCAGGTTGGCCGAATAGAGGCCCGCCTGCTTGGCGCGGGCCTCGATCTGGCGGCCCAGGTCGTCGGGGACGTTTCCTGTGCGGTCCACCATGTCTTCGTGGGGGAAAATCTCGGCCTCCATGAAGGCGCGGACGGTTGAAAGCAGCAGGTCGGTTTCGTGGGTGTCGGTGCTCAAGGCAGTCCCCTATTCGGTCGGGCGATTGCGGCGCGCGGCAAGTGCCCAGACG
>JANPMA010000245.1:0-2529 GCA_031422595.1 Novosphingobium sp.
CTCGATGCGATCGAAACCCGCCTGTTCGAACTGCGCGCCATGGCCCGCAAGCACCAGTGCCAGGTCGATGACCTGCCGCACACCATGCGCACAATGCGCGTCACCCTCGATGCGATCGCGGGCGGGGAGGCCAATGTCGCCATGCTGGAGGCAGCGGCCGAGGCGGCGGGCGAGGACTATCGCCGGCGCGCCGGTGCGCTATCCGCCGCGCGGACCGAGGCGGCGCTGCGGCTCGATCAGGCGGTGGCCGGGGAACTGGCCCCGCTCAAGCTCGATGCCGCGCGCTTCCGCACCAGCGTCACCCGCTTGCCCGAAGAGCAGTGGGGTCCCTCCGGGATCGACCGGGCCGAGTTCCTGATCTCGACCAACCCCGGGGCCCCCTTTGCCCCGCTGGCCAAGATCGCCTCGGGCGGCGAACTGTCGCGCTTCATCCTCGCGCTCAAGGTCGCGCTGGTCCTTCGACAGGCTCAGGATGATCGGGATTTCAGCAGTGCGGCGACGGTGATCTTCGACGAAATCGACCGCGGCGTCGGCGGCGCGGTCGCCAGCGCGATCGGCGAACGGCTGGCGCGGCTGGCCACCGGCGGGCAATTGCTCGCCGTCACCCACAGCCCCCAGGTCGCCGCGCGCGGGCACACCCATTACGTAATCGCCAAGAGCAGCGAGGGCACGGTCACGCGCACCTCGGTCCACTTGCTCGACCAGGCCGGTCGGCAGGAAGAGATCGCCCGGATGCTAAGCGGTGCCGAAGTGACGCCCGAGGCGCGGGCGCAGGCGGATCGGCTGCTGGAGGGGGTGTGAAGATGCGGATAGTTGTGGCGAGAGTGCTTGCAACCGGTTGCCTGCTGCTTGCCCAGCCAGCGGCCGCACAGTTCATCGTCAAGGGGTCTGATCTTGAGGGGCCGTGCTTGACGCCGGCACCAAAAAGTGGCGCGGGCGAACCCCCGCAAGCCTGTGCCGAGGCGATCGCAGCGGCGAAGGACAATCGCAGCAAGGCCGTGCTCAATTTTGCCTGGGCCTATTCGCTCAACGAAGCCGGCAACGCGCTGGCGGCGCTGGCTTATCTGACCAAGGCGATCGAGCTTGCCCCCGATTTCGCGAACGCCTTGCACGAGCGATCCTATACCCGCGGAGAGTTGGGGCAGTACGATCTGGCTTTGCAGGACAGCAACGAAGCGGTCCGGCTGTTTCCGGACAATGCCAACTTCTACCGGGAGCGGGCCTTCGTTTTGTTCCATCTTGCCCGGTTTGACGAAGCCCTGGCCGACCGGAACAAAGTGATTGAACTCAAGGGTGCCACACCCAGCCATCTGACCGGACGGGCGGAGACGCTGATGTGGCTCGGCCGCTATGACGAGGCAGCGGCTGACCTGAAGAAAATTCCGCGAAACCAAATAGACAAGGATTCCGCACGGCTGCTCGATGAATTGATGGTCCGCCGCGCTTACAAGATGCAAGGCGATCCGGCCGCGCGGTGCGTGCTCAAGGACATCTCGACCCCGGCGCAAGCCTTGACCCTGATTGGGGATTGCACCTGGGCGTTCGATCATGAGCGCAAACCGGTCGAGCGAGCCGAATACCTCTCGGTTCGCGCTGCTGCCCGGATCGTTGCCGAAAGCAGCGCATGGGCCGGGATCCAGGATGAACAGATGGCGGTCTGGATCGATCCGGCCAATCCCGATCGGCACACCAATTATGGCTTCAGTCTGCTCGGCATTCGGCATAGCTGGGCAGCCCGCAACGAATTCGACAAGGCGCTGGCAATCCCGGCCGTCGCAGGCAATTCAAAGGCTTTCGCCCTGGCTGGACGCGCCCAGGCCAACTACAATTTGGGCGACAAGGAAAAGGCCTTCGCCGACGCCAAGGCCTCTTTCGATGTGAAACCCAACGTAGCGGCGCTGATGTTGCTCGGCCAACTTGCATTCGATCGGGGCGACAAGGCTGCGGCGAAGGCCTTGTGGATGGGTGCATGGCACTTGGGTGCGCGAGGCGGCGGGTTGCGGCAAAACCTGAAGTCGGTCGGGGTAGAAGATCCCGGCAAGGAACCTCGGGAGTGAGCATTCACCCGCTCGACCGTCCGGTCTGGACCATGCTGACCACCCGCCAGGCGGTGCTGGCGCGCGGGGATCGGCGGGCGTGGCGGATCGACGCGGGCTATGGTCCATTTGCGGCGGCGCGCGATCAGGGGGGTGAGGCGATGGCGGCACTGGCCGAGCTGGTCCGGCCGGGTGAACATGTCTGGCTGGTTGAAGCCGAGGAATGGCCTGCGCCGTCCGGCCTGGTCACGGTGCGCACCGCCCCGCTGGCGCAGATGGTCGCCGAGGTGCCGATGCCGCTGCAGCCGGGCGATGAGCAATGCGTGCTGTTGGGCGATGCCGACGCGGCCGGGATGGCCGAGCTCGCGCTGGCCACCGAGCCGGGACCGTGGCGGGCGCAGACCCGGCGCTACGGCCAGTTCTATGGCGTGCGCCGCGATGGCCGATTGGCCGCGATGGCGGGTGCGCGGATGCTGCCGGGAGACAAATACGC
>JANPMA010000246.1:0-38161 GCA_031422595.1 Novosphingobium sp.
CCGCTGCCCGATCGGGCCGGCCCCAGCTTTGCCCCCCATCTCGAACGCCGCTTCGCCCAGCCGCGCAGCGCGGTCAAGATACCCGAGATCTGCTGGTGGGAACGGCTCAAGGATACCGAGGGACTTGACCCGATGGTCGCGTTGATCCTGCTCGGCGATGCCTTGCCGGCTGGCGTCTTGCCGCTGACCGGCCCGGCGCCGATCTCTTCGATGACCTGGCTGATCAACCTGCTGACCCCGCTACCCGAAACCCAGGATGGCTGGTTTCTGCTCCAGGCCAAGGGCAACTACGCCGAAAAGGGCTGCTCCAGCCAGGACATGGCAATCTGGAACACCCGCGGCGAGGCGGTTGCGGTGGGGATGCAGTCGATCGCGATTTTTGGTTGATCCGTCATCCCCGCGAAAGCGGGGATCGCTGGCCGGTAAGCAAGGCGCTTTGAGGCCAGTGGTCCCCGGTCAAGCCGGGGACGACGATGCCGCGTTAAGCCGGTTGCCGATCATCGCCCGGAACACCACGAACCCGACCAGTCCGACCACCGCGCTGCCAACGTGGACCAGCCAGAATGTCGGCGTGTCCATCGTTGAATACCAGCCGCCGATGATCCCCACGGTCTTGTTGGCGGTAAAGAAAGTCAGGTAATAGATCCCGACCACCGTCGCGACGATCGCCCTGGGCGCGACCTTGGTGAACAGCGCCAGGCTGACCGGCATGATATGGCTGAACCCGATCGAATTAAAGAGGTGGAACATCACCGGCCAGAACAGCCCGATCTTGTCTGAACCCTGCGTCACCGCAGCAAACCACAGGCACAGGCCGCCGCCGATCACGAAAAAGCTGCCGATGATCATCTTGCCGATCTCGTCCGGCTCCCAGGCGCCTTTGTCGCTGCGCCATTTCCAGAACAGCGCGACCGCGGCGAGCATCGAGAAGCTGAGCGCGGCGTCGATCGTGATCATCCAGCTGGTCGGCAGGGTGGTGCCGAAGAAGGTCAGCTGGAAGTGCTCGTCGGCCCAGACCAGATAGGCGTTGAAGATCTCCTGGTTGGTCAGCATCGACATGGCCAGGATCGGGATCAGCAGCAGCAGCGCCAGCACCCGCGGACGGTCGGTGCCCTTCACCCCGGCCAGCAGCCCCATCGCCACCCCGAAGCCGACCTGGCCCGAAATGCCCGCCGCCGCAATCGCCGGAACCGACGGCGAAAGCACGCGCAGTGCAACCACGACTGCCGCCGCTGCACCCAGCATGACCGGATAGTTGACCCCCGCCGACGAAGCCTTCTGTTGCGCGGCGCGATCTTCCTTGGGCAGCCACGGGCCCGCCTTGATGTAGAGGGCAAGCCCGGCGACCATGACCACCCCGGCGGTCCCGAAGCCATAGTGCCAGCCGACGTTTTCGCCCAAAGTGCCCGAAATCAGCGGGGCCAGGATCACGCTGACGTTGATCGCGATGTAGAAAATCTGGAAGGCCATTGCCCGGCGCAGGTCTTCGGGCTTGTAGAGCTCGCCCACCTGGCTGGCGATATTGCCCTTGAACAGGCCGACGCCGACGATCAGCGCCAGCAGCGCGAACAGGAACAGGCCCTGGAACGCCATCAGGAAGTGGCCGATCGCCATCACCACCGCGCCCAGCAGCAAGGTCGTTCGGCGCCCCAGCCAGCGGTCGGCGATCAATCCCCCGGCGATCGGGGTGAGATAGACCAGGCTGGAATAGTCCCCGAAGATCGACGAGGCGAGCGGCTGGCCCTGCTGGCCACCATAGGCCGCCTGTTGCAGCCATTGCAGCCCGATCACCCCGCCCATGTTCTCGGGCAGCAGCAGATACTTGACCATGTAGAGCACCAGCAGCGTCTGCATCGAATAGTACGAAAACCGCTCGCACCCTTCGACGAAGGCGAGGTAGCCCAGGCCCTTGGGATGGCCCAGGAAGGCCTTGTCGTTGGCCAGGTCTTCCAGCTCGGGCGTGGCTTTGGCTTCGGCTGCGGTCATCATGCGTCCCCGTTGGTTTCCTTTCGAGAGAGGCTAGCATTGTTGCCGCGCGGGGCAACAAAATCCTCCGGGGCAAGCAATGCCTCTTCCAAACCCGTCACCCTGAAACGAGTTCACGGTGACGGTGGAGGGGAGCGGCATGTGGGCGTCCTAGCGCGCCAGTTCGCCGTCCAGAAACGCCGCAACCTCATCCAGCGCGACGTCCCTCGCCAGGAATGCCTCGCCGATGGCTTTCATCAGCACGAAGGGCAGCACGCCGGCGTCCATCTTCTTGTCGTGGAGCATGTGCGCCACCAGCGCCTGGCCATCGCAGTTGAGGTCCAGCGAAGCGATCTCGCTGGCCATGCCCAGTTCGGCGAAGTGGCGGGCGACATGTTCGGCGCTGGCGCGCGGCATCAGTCCGCGCTGCGCGGAAAAGCGTGCGGCGAGGACCATGCCAAGCGCGACGCCTTCGCCGTGGAGCAGCCGGTCCGAAAAGCCGGTCTGCGCTTCAAGCGCGTGGCCGAAAGTATGCCCAAGGTTGAGCAGCGCGCGCTCGCCCTTGGTCTCGCGCTCGTCGGCGACGACGATCCGGGCCTTGGAGGCAACCGAATGGGCCACGGCATATTCGCGCGCGCCGGCATCGCCGGCCAGCAATTCGGCCGCGTGGGCATCGCACCAGGCGAAGAAATCAGCGTCGCCCAACAGGCCGTATTTGACCACTTCGGCATAGCCGGCCTTGAGTTCTCGCTCGGGCAAGGTGTCGAGCGTGGCAAGGTCGGCCAGCACCAGCGCGGGCTGATGGAAGGCACCGACCAGGTTCTTGCCGGCCGGCGTGTTGATCGCGGTCTTGCCGCCGACGCTCGAATCGACCTGCGCCAGCAGCGTAGTGGGCAGCTGGATGAACTGGCAGCCGCGCTTGAGGATCGCAGCGGCAAACCCGGTCAGATCGCCGATCACCCCGCCGCCCAGCGCCAGCACATGGTCGCCGCGTTCGACTTCCTCGGCCAGCAGCCAGTCGACTGTCGCGGCGAGCTGCTGCCAGCTCTTGCTCGCTTCGCCGGGGGGAAGGATCCGCCAGGCCGCTTCGTGACCCCCGGCGTGCAGCGCGCTTTCGACCGTTTCGCCCCAGCGGGCGTGGACATTGGCGTCGGTTACCACCGGCACCCGGCGCTTGCGCAGGCGTGGACTGCACTGCTCGACCAGGCTGGCCAGCAGCCCGGTGCCGACCCGAACCTCGTAAGGTCTTGCCGCGACATCGACGGGGATTACAGCCATTGCTCGAGAGCCTTCAGGATTTTTGAGAGGGTCCGTCCGTGCGGGCCATGACCGCTTTTCACATGGATCGGGGCCTGGGCATAGGCGATTTCACGTTCCGCCTTGAGCCGGGTGAGGATTTCGCGCGGGTCGCCCTGCTTGAGCAGTGGACGGTTGTTCTTGCGGCCGACCCGATCAAGCAAGACATCGACATCGCTGTCGAGCCAGACCGCGATACCCTGCTCCAGCACCAGCGCGCGGGTCTGCTCGTTGACGAAGGCCCCGCCGCCAGTGGCGATGACCTTGCGGTGGCTCTCCTCAGGGCCATCGAGCAAGCGGCCAATCACCCGGCGTTCGCCGTCGCGGAAATAGGCTTCGCCAAACCGCTCGAAAATCTCCGGAATCGCCATTTGCGCGGCGCGCTCGATTTCCTCGTCGGCATCGACAAAGGGGACGTGGAGCAGCGACGCCAGCCGCCTGCCGACACTGGTCTTGCCTACGCCCATCATCCCGACCAGCACGATCGGCCGGTCGATCCGCCGCGCCAATGCGGCGATTTCATCGGGGGAAAGTTCAAGCTCCATTGCGGCCCCGCCTATAGATAGGCTAACCGGCGTTGCAAGTTCTGGACTGGCAATGGGCGGAAGAGGTCGCGGGTGGCGAGTGAAATACGCAAGGGCTGGACATTCGCCGTGGCGGGGCTGGCCATGCTGGCGGCCGTGCTGGGCTGGGCCTGGCACGACGGCGGCAAGCGGGAGCTTGCGCCGATGAGCGCGCCGGCGATGCTGCCGAAGGTCGGGCCATGAAGCGCGCGCTGCTGACCACTGCCGGGCTGGCGCTGGGCATGACTTCGGTCTGGGCGATCGCGCAGAATTCGCCCGAATCGCTGCTGCCGCCGGGGTTTGAAAAGCCCAAGGGTGGGCAGAAGGTGCCCCAAGCCGCCGGACCTACGGCCGGTTCGACTCCGGTGGTCCAGCCGATTCCCGGGAGCCCAGCCGCACCCGGCACGGCAAGGCCCGCGACACTGCCTTCGGGTCGCAAGATCCCGACGCTTAGGGAACTTGAGACGATGAGCCCCGACCAGCTCGATGAGCTGCTCGGACTCAAGCCCAAGTTCGACATGCCCTCCGCCGCCCGCCGCTCGATGATGCAGGTCGGGATTCTGGCCGAGGACGAAGGCGGGATGCCGGCCTGGTCGGTGGGCAAACAGGATGCGCGCCTGATCAAAGCGGTGCTCGATGGCAACAAGGGGCAACTGGTTTCGCGTTGGGGGCATATCCTGCTGCGCCGCGCGCTGGCCTCGCGGCTCGATGCCCCGGCAGGAATGAACCCGGCCGATTTCGCCGCCGGACGGGCTGCCTTGCTGGTACGGATGGGCGAGGGTGAGGCGGCGCGCCAGCTGGTCCAGGATGTCGATGCCGGCAACTACACCCCGGCGCTGACCCAGGCGGCGATGGATGCCTATGCATTCACGGCCGATATCACCGGGATCTGCCCGGTTACGGCGGTAATCGGCAGCAATCGCAAGGATGCCGATTGGCGCGTGCTGCGGGCGATCTGTGCTTCGTTCCAGGGCGACGGCGCGGCGGGCCTCTCGCAGCTTGACCAGCTCGTCGGCGATGGCGGCTGGCCGCAGATCGATATCTTTCTGGCCCAGCGCTATGCCGGTGCCGCAGGAAAGGCGCGGCGCACGGTCAAGATCGAATGGGAACAGGTCGAAGGGATGAACCCCTGGCGCTATGCCCTGACGCTGGCCGTCGGGCTCGAGCCGCCCGCGGCCTTGGTCAAGGACCTGCCGGTGCGGTATGATTTCGTTGCTGCCACCGCGCCGATGGCCAAGCTGGAATTGCGCGCCAAGGGGGCGGACCGGGCTGCCGGAGCGGGGATCCTGTCGAGCGCGGCGATGGTCGACCTCTACAGCCAGATCTATTCGCAGGACGATATCAACGGCCCCTGGACCGACGCGGCCGAGCTGCTGCGCAATGCCTATGTCGCCGAGAATGCCGGTGATCGCCGTGCCGCGATCGCTGCCCTGTGGGACGCAGCGCCTGATCCGAAAGCACGCTATTCGCGCCAGGTGCTGACCGCCTATGCCGCAGCGCGGCTTCCGGTTTCGGGGGAATTCGCCAAGGACGCGCCCGATCTGATCGCCTCGATGCTCGCCGCCGGGCTTGACCAGAACGCGCTGAAATGGGGGGCGCAGGCGGATATCGGCTCGCTCGGCTGGGGGCAGCTCGCGCTGGCTGCGCCGACCCGTGCGGCGCTGGTCGATAGCTCGGCGCTTAGTGCCTTCTACGGCAACGATCCCAGCGATGGCTACCGCAAGTCGCGCTTCCTGCTGGCCGGCCTCGCCGGGCTGGGCCGGGTCGAGGGCGATGCGGCCAAGGACTTTGCCGGAAAGCTGGGGATCGATCTCGACCGCCAGACCAAGTGGACCCTGCTGATCGACCGCGCGGCCGATGTGAATAATCGTGAGCTGGTGGTGCTGCTGGCGGGCCTTGGCATGCAGGGCGACGGCTGGGACAAGATGACCAGCGTCAATCTCTACCACATCGTCTCGGCGCTGAACCGGGTCGGACTTTCCGCTGAGGCGCGGATGATCGCGGCGGAAGCCGTCGCGCGGGGTTAGGCGATCTCCGCGGCCATCGAGTCCTTTCTCGCCATGCTCGCCGCCGAACGCGGCGCGGCGGCGAATACCCTGGCAGCCTATCGCCGCGACCTGGAAGGCGCCGAGGAAGCAATCGGCGATCTGGTCGAGGCGAACCGCGAGGCTTTTGCCTCACTCGGCGGGGTCTGGGCCAGCCTTGCGCCGTCCAGCCTGGCCCGCAAATGCTCGGCTTTACGCCAGTTCTGCGGGTTTCTGGTCGATGAGGGCTGGCGCAAGGACGATCCCTCGCCCGCGCTGCCGCGCCCGCGCACCCGCCGCCCGCTGCCACGCCTGCTGGGCCACGGCGAGGTCGAAGCGCTGTTCGCCCGCGCCGAGGATGAAGCCGCCGGCGACAAGCGCGAGGCGGTGCGGCTGCTGGCCTTGCTCGAACTGCTTTATGGCTCGGGCCTGCGCGCGACCGAACTGGTCTCTTTGCCGCTCAATGCCGTTCCGCGCGATGCGCCGTTCATCACCATCACCGGCAAGGGCGGGCAGCAGCGGATGGTCCCGGTCAGCACCCGCGCGCGGCAGGCCCTGTCGCGCTGGCTGGAGTTGCGCGGCGAGGGCGGCAAGCTGCTGTTCCCGGGTAGCGGCAAGAGCGGGCACCTGACCCGGATCCGCCTGTTCCAGTTGCTCCGCGCGCTGGCCCTGCGGGCCGGGCTCGATCCCGAAAAGGTCAGCCCGCACGTGCTGCGCCATGCCTTCGCGACACATTTGCTGGAAGGCGGGGCGGACTTGCGGGTGCTGCAAACGCTGTTGGGCCATGCCGATATTGCGACCACCCAGATATACACTCACGTCGATGCCGCGCGGCTGGTGGCGCTGGTCAATGCAAGGCATCCATTGGCGAAAAGGTGACCGGCTGGGCTGCGCCCACCGGCTGGCTCTTGCCGTTCGGCCACGGGAAGGCTAGCGCGGAGCCATGATTTCCTACCTAGAGTTCGAAAAGCCGGTCGCGGCGCTCGAAGCCCGCATTGCCGAGCTTCGGCAGACCGCCAGCAAGGGCGATGTCGACTTGGCCGCCGAAATTCGCCGGCTCGAAATGAAAAGCGCGGACCTGCTGGCCAGCACTTATGCCGCGCTGACGCCGTGGCAAAAGACGCAGGTCGCCCGCCACCCGATGCGGCCGCATTTCTGCGACTATGTTGGCGCGATGTTCAGCGACTTCATGCCTTTGGGCGGGGACCGCTATTTCGGTGACGACCAGGCGATCATTGGCGGCTTTGCCAGGCTGGGTGCCGAGGGCAACGGGCGCCGCGTGATGCTGATCGGTCACGAAAAAGGCAACGACACCCAAAGCCGGATCCGGCACAACTTCGGCATGGGCAAGCCTGAGGGCTATCGCAAGGCGATCCGGCTGATGGACATGGCCGGGCGGTTTGGTCTGCCGGTGGTGACCCTGGTGGACACTTCGGGCGCGTTTCCGGGGATCGAGGCCGAGGAGCGCGGCCAGGCCGAGGCGATTGCGCGCTCGACCGAGGCTTGTCTGGCGCTGCCGGTGCCGATGGTCGCGGTGATCGTGGGTGAAGGCGGATCGGGCGGCGCGGTGGCTCTGGCCAGCGCCGAGCGTGTGCTGATGCTCGAACACGCGGTCTATTCGGTGATCAGCCCCGAAGGCTGCGCCTCGATCCTGTGGCGCACGTCGGACAAGGCGGCCGATGCGGCCGAAGCGATGAAAGTCACCGCGCAGGACCTGCTCGGGCTCGGCGTGATCGACCGGATCGTCAAGGAGCCGGTCGGCGGGGCCCACCGCGAGCCGGACCTGATGGCAAGCGCGCTGTCGGCGGCGCTTGAGGAAGAGCTTGCGGCCTTGAGCAAATTCTCGCCCGAAAAGCTGCGTTCCCGGCGCGAGGAGCGATTTCTGCGGATCGGCGAGGGCTGACCCGTTTCATCGATGCGATCACAGGGCTTTTCAATCGCTTGATCTGGCCCTAGCCTCGTTTAGTTAACTCCAAATCGAGGAGCCTCCAAATGAAGTTCGGTCGCATTTCCAGATACTCGCTTGGCACCGCGCTGGTGCTGCTGGCTGTTCCGCAGACCAGCCTGTGGGCCCAGGCGGTCCAGGTCGTCCAGTCGATCAGCCAGAAGGACAAGAACGAAGGCGCCAAATATCACCCGCAGCTGACCGCCGAATTCGGCGGGGCGATGACCGGGCCGCAGGCCGACTATGTTGTCGCGGTCGGCAAGAAGATCTCGCTGCAATCTGGGCTTTCGAACAGCTCGAACGACTTCACCGTCACGCTGCTCAACAGCTCGGTCAACAACGCTTTCGCGATCCCGGGCGGCTATGTCTATGCCACCCGCCAGCTGGTCGCGCTGATGAACAACGAGGCCGAACTCGCCGGGGTGATGGGGCACGAAGTGGGCCATGTCGCGGCACGCCACAGTGCCAAGCGGCAGAGTGCCGCGACCAAGAACACCATTATCGGCGTTGGCGGGGCGATCCTGGCCGGCGTGCTGCTTGGCAACAACAGCCAGGTTGGTCAGTTCCTGCAAAAAAATCTGCTTCAGTTGCCACAGGTCCTGACGCTCAAATACTCGCGCAAGCAGGAGAATGAGGCCGATGCGCTAGGGGTCCAGTACCTCAAGAAAGCCGGCTACGATCCACGTGCGATGTCGACCGTGCTGCAAAGCCTGGCCAACCAGAACGCGCTCGATGCGCGGATGATGGGGACCAGCGATCAGGTGCCGGTATGGGCATCGAGCCACCCCGATCCGGCCTCGCGCGTGCGCACCACGCAGGCCATGGCAGGAACTGCCACCGGGATCACCAATCGCGACCTGTTTCTGACCAAGATCAGCGGGATGACCTATGGCGATTCGCCCGAACAGGGCTTTGTCGAAGGGCGCAGATTTTCGCACCCGATCTACCGGATGGCGTTCGAGGCACCTGCAGGGTTCTTCATGGTAAACGGCACGCAAGCCGTGGCGATCAGCGGGCAGGGCGGCAAGGGGCAGTTTGCCAGTGGGCAGTTTACGGGCGATCTTGATGCTTATGTCCGCAATGTCTTCAACGCCTTCGGCCAAGGCAACCAGGCGCAGCTGACGCCTTCAAGCATCCAGCGCACGACCGTCAACGGGATCTCTGCGGCCACCGGCACGGCGCGAGTCGCTTCGAATGGCGGGCAGGTCGATGTCACGGTCTTCGCCTACCAGTGGGATGCTAGCACCGCCTATCACTTCATCACGATCACCCAGGCCGGCGCGAATCCGTTCCAGCCGATGTTCGCTTCGATGAAGCGCCTGACCGCAGCCGAAGCCGCCACGCTCAAGCCGCGCAAGCTGCTGGTGGTGACTGTCAAGAAAGGCGACACCGTGCAATCATTGGCATCGCGCATGGCCTATAGCGATGTCCCGCTTGACCGGTTCCGCGTGCTGAACGGGATTGGCGCGGGGGTTACCACCCTGGCGGTGGGTCAGAAGGTCAAGATCGTAACCTACTGACCTTCGCGGACTGCACACAAACGAAAGGGGCGGCAGGTTGCCCTGCCGCCCCTCGTTATTCAGCCAAGTTGGCTTTATGCTTAGGCCGCCGAAGCGTTGGCGGTCTGCATGGCCGACGAGGTGGTGTTGAAGGTGGTCTGCAGTTCGTTGCCCAGGCCCTGCATCGCAGTGATGGCGGCAACGGCAATCAGAGCAGCGATCAGGCCATATTCGATGGCAGTCGCACCAGCTTCGTCACGGAACAGCTTGTTGATGAACTTCATGGTCAGTCTCCTATTTAGCAGTCAAATTACCCGGCTCTTTCCCTGTCACCCGGATTGAGCAATCACCGGACTAAGGGCAAAGTCTTGCGAAATGTTTAACCTCCGGTGGCCCCCGAAATGGCATCCTTGGTCTTGCTCGAGATGGCATTCCAGGTGAGCTGGCTTTCACCGGCAAAGTTCTGAAGCGCGGTCAGCATCGCCAGGATGATGAGCGAACAGATCAGCCCCATTTCGACCGCAGAGGTGCCCCGCTTGTCGCGCAGCAGCCTTTTAACGAAAGATTTCATCGGTCCCGTCTCCGCGAAATGGGTGCAGACCAGCGCGGCTTACGGTGGTTATCCCTAAGATTAGGTTTAAGGATCGGCCCGCTTTGAAAAAAATTCCGACAATGCTCCAAGTCGTGGCCCTGGCGCTGATCGATCAGCGAGGCCGGGTGCTGATGCAGCGCCGGGCGGCGGATCGCCAGCATGGCGGGCTATGGGAATTCCCCGGCGGCAAGCTCGAAAAGGGAGAAACGCGCGAGTTGGCGCTGCTGCGCGAGATACGTGAAGAGCTGGCGCTGGAACTTGACCAGGCCGGATTGGCACTGCTGGCGAGCGCCGAAGACCGCGCTGCGGGAATTGTCATCTGGCTTTACACTTGCCGCCAATGGCAGGGGGAACCGGCCTGCCTCGATGCCGAAGCACTCGGCTGGTTTGCCCCGGGCGAGCTTGCCGCGCTGGCCATGCCGCCGCTCGACGTGCCGCTCGCGCAGGCGGTGAAACATGAGCTCGAAGGGACAAAATAGCGGCTTGCCAAGCACAGGCGAGGTGCCTATGTGCGCCACTCCAATGCGCGCCCGTAGCTCAGCTGGATAGAGCATCAGACTACGAATCTGAGGGTCGGACGTTCGAATCGTTCCGGGCGCGCCAATTTCCTAAAAACTTCAATAAGATACAGCCAAAGTGGTGCGCGGGCGAACCGCGCTCAAAATGGTGTCCGCAGAGTGTCCGAATTTGAAGGGAGCCGGGATGGTTCAGAACAATGAGGCCACCAAGCGGTTATAGGTCCCCAAATATGCGCAAGACGACAGTAGTGTCTCAGTTTGAACTCTGGCCTTCCGCAAGAGCGCAGGCGTAACCAGCATTCACGCCCTTGCCTTCAAGGGAACGGACACAGCTTTGATGAGGCGAGAAATACACGAAAATACCTGCCGCGATGACGAGGCCTGCCGCAATTATGAGAGCCATCTTAACTTGCTCAGTCATTGAATCCCCCACTTCTTGTAAGGCCCCCGCGCCTTGGCAGCCGGAGCCATCGCGTCGATCTTAGCAACGATATCCTCCAACGACCACAGGCGGTCGGTGATCCCTGCCGCCATCGCCGGGGTGACACGCTTGGGCTGCGGAAGAGGAATGACCATGCTTGGTCGATTGCTGCCGCGAAAGCCGAGAAAAAAGTGTGGGGCTGATTGTGGGGGACAGCGCGAGTTCGTGATTTTTGAATACATAAAATCAAATAGTTTAGGCAGTCACCCTCTCCGGCAATTATAAAACGCATTAAAATACAGTAATTTGGATCGCGGATAGGGGATTCGAGCGGCTTGAATTTGTTATTGAATTTCCGTTATATGCTGTTTGAGTCCAGTGCCCATTGGCGAGTGAGTGTGGGAACAAATTTGGGGACGGAATTCGTTCGTTTCTATCGGATTCGCGCTTCGCATGTCGCTTGTTGACCCCTCTGACGGCCAATTATGACTGGCAGGATTGGATCACCAGATCGAGAACGGCCGACATTAGCCCAAGAAGGTGGGGAGGGGTCCGATCCGTGCCAGTCATGCCAAATTGCTGAATGCCATGCCCGTCGCCCGTGCGTGAGCCTTTGGTGACGCGCAGCGAGCGAGGCGGTGATGTGGCCATCATTGTTCCTCCAACATCAAAACACAGGCATGTTCGGCCAGCGCGGCAATCGAATTCAACAGATTGAGCCCGATCGCCCTTGGCAAGTCTCATGTGAAGACAAATGTGATTTGCCGAGGAGTCGGACTTTTGGGAAAGGGAGCGATTCGCGCGATCCCGCAAGATCGAACCGAGATTAATTGACGCTTTCCTGAAGAAATTAGATGTCTTGGAAGACGCGGAGATGAGAACGTCACGTCGCTATGGCGCTCCCCCGCGAATATGCGCAAAACTAACTGTTCCAGTCAGCCGAAAGCCCTCCTGTTTGATTGTCATTTCTGTCAACCAAGTTAGCGAGGAGTAGAAGAAGGGTAATTGACCAGTTTGAGGTGCGAAGCGGACCTTGCTTCGCAAACTAAACCGACGGCAGATTTCGGTAAACTATCCGAGGTCCCTGAAGAATTTGACAATGAAGAACGAGACCCTACGCTCTTCGAATAACAAGGTCGTACCGAGTCGAATACGTTGCCATTCCGTTTTGGAGGCATTGCGATCGTGGAACGCCGGGTTGACCCAGTTGCGCGCGTCATGGGCCGATCGTGGCTCTGACAGCCGGAGATATCCTCGCAGGGCCAATCCTGCGCAGGGTCGAACCAAATCTTGTGTCCGTCTGGATCGCATATAAAGCTTCCGCGCCGCTGCCGGTGACTTTGAAAGTTTTCAAGGGTCTGGGCGGCGGTAGTGGCGCACCGCTTGCCGGACAGAACGTCGCGGCGGACAAAAATCCGGTGGTACGGGCCGGAGCCAATTTCTTTGTCGCGCTGGCGATGTGGGAGCCCGCCGCACCGACACAGCTGGAAGCGGGGCAAGTCCATTCCTACGATATCGAGATTGGCGGAACCGGCCTCGCGGCGCTGGGCCTCTTAAAGGAAGGAGCGATCACTGCCCGCGGGACGGTTCATGAACAACTTCCGCTCGGCTACGCTGACGATCAGCTGCCCAGTTTCCTCGCTCCGCCTGCAACTGTAACCGATCTGCGCATCCTTCAGGGATCCTGCCGCAGTCATTCGGGCAACGGTCACGATGCAATGCCCGCGATCGACGATCTCATCGATCCGATCCACGCCGATCCGCTCAAGCGCCCGCATATGTTGTGGTTGACCGGCGACCAGATCTACGCCGACGAGGCGGCTCCCGAGCTGATCGGCATGATCGCCGGGCTGAGCGCCGAACTGTTCGGCCATGGTGTCGGCGAAGCGGCCGAAACGCTGAGTGTCAAGCTGCGCGATGAAAGCAATGCCATCGATTATCCGGTCAATGTCGAACACTTTCCGCCGTCGCGGCGCGGCAATCTCCTCAACGACGCCGCCGGGTTCACTTCGACCAGCACCGAAGCGCACGCGATGGGGTTCGGCGAGTTCTGCGGCATGTACCTGACGGCGTGGAACAATATCGGCTGGAACTGGAACGCGGAAGAGCTGTTGGCCAGCCAGCTCGAGCAATACCGCGACTACCTCAGGCTTTCGCGCAAGCTCCGAAATTTCCTCAAGGGCGACCCTGCGCATCCTGAGGCCCCGGTGTTTGCGGTGTCCGACGAACGCGATCGCGTGATTGTGGCACGGCGCCTGGCCGAGATGTTCCCGTTTTTCGAAGCGTGGCGAATGTTGCCCGCGGAGTGGCGGGCGATCGACCGACATCTGAGCGACACAGCGGTCGAGCAGGCGTGGGGCAAGGACGGGACCGAAGCGGGCGACAAAACGTTTGAATTTTGGCGAGAGTTCAAGACCTTGATCAGTCCCGCAGCGGGTACCACCGCGCCGCGCGGCGACGCGCCGGCCGTGCCGACGCCCGACCCCAGGAAGGCGAAGCTTGCGTCCGCGCTGACGCCAAGCTGGTATGCCGGCCGGAAATATTTCGCGAACCGCGACCTGCCCGACGACGAAGAGAAACTGGCAGCAATTCCGGACAAGTTCGAAAAGGCGACGTTTCACGTTCGCATTGAAAGGCTCGAGTGGGGGTATCGCGAATTGCCCCGCGTCCGGCGCCTGCTTGCCAATGTTCCGGTCTACATGACGTTCGACGATCACGAGATCACCGACGACTGGAACATCACGCCGCGCTGGGCAAAGGAGACGCGGTCGAACCCGCTCGCTCGGGGGATCATCCGCAACGGGCTCGCCGCCTTCACACTTTTTCAGGGTTGGGGGAACGACCCGCGCGCCTATTTGAAAGGGACAACCGGCCGTAAAGTACTCGACGATATTCAGGAACTGTTCGGCGGCGCGACCGCTGCGGCACCCGCAAGCGCCGACAAGCCAGCGGCGCTGCGGCTGGAGCAGCGCTTCGACCTAGTCAAGGTGCAACCTCCCCAAGTCGAGCGGATGCACTGGCACTTCACTTACGACGGCCCCAATTACCAGTTCATTGCGCTCGACACGCGCACCTGGCGCGGCTTCGAGCTGAACGACAATACCGACATCGGCGTCGGCTTCTCGATGGACGGCACGGCTACGTTGCTCACCGCCGAGGCGTTGCGCATGCAGATCTCCGAACAGCCGCCGCCGGGAATCGATCCCGACGGTGTGACCTTCCTGATCGCGCCGGCCCCGCTGATCGGCTACCCGATCGTCGAATCACTGGTGCAGCCGATCATCAATCTGGCCGATATGGTCCACCTTAAAGCCCCCGGGCCGTTCGAGCGCTGGGACAGGAGTTTTCGGGTCGGGCGGGTCAACCGCGATCCGGAAAACTGGGGCTTTTCGCCGGCGCTCCTCGAGGCGATGTTCGCGAGGCTTTCAACCCGGGCACGCGTGCTGGTCCTATCGGGGGACGTCCATTACTCCTTCACGCTGCGGATGAATTACTGGGGGTACAAGGGCATCGTCGAGGCCCCCGATCAAACCACTTGGCCGAAGAAATCCTTGACGCGCTTTGTCCAGATGACCTCCAGCTCGTTTCGTGCGCAACGCGACGATCTCGCGCCGATTGTTTCGATCGATTTGCTGCAACAGCTCGGCCACTATAGCAGCAATGTCCGGCGCCTGGGCTGGGCGCCGCTCGCCGACTTCACCGCGCCGCCGCCGGTCAAGCCGGGTACGACCGCGTTCAATTTTCACCTCGCGCGGACACTGTCCAACACCCCGCCAGCGGCATCGCCCGAAGCGATCCCGGGCGACGCAGAGTTCCTGCGCCGACCCGCATGGGCGTTGGCGACCGAAATGCTGCAGGACAATCGGCCCGACCGGTTCGACGACCTGGTTCCGTTACGGCCAAAGCTGGTGACGAGCGGCGACGAGCTGGCCTGTTTGCAGTCGTTTGGAGAGTTTCATCGCTGGCAAGCTCTCAATACGCTGCCGCGACACTGGATGTGGTGGGCGAATTTCACCGAGATCAGTTTTTCGGGCACGCCGACGCAACCGGCGTTTGCCCATCACCGCACGCACACCTTCGACCCGAGCGGAGAGTTCAAGAGTACCAAGCCCTTTATCGCAATCGACATACCGCTCACCGACCAAGCCGAAGCGAGCACCGCCCCTCCGGCTGACGATCTCGAAGCAAACAAGCTTTTTGCTCGGATGCAAGAACCGCCCCGGCGCGAGGATTTTCACCCGTGAGCGCGCTTGGCACTGTCAAGAACGTCGCCATCGACGTTGAATATGTGGCGAAAAAGGTTGCCCATGTGGTTTTGGACACGGTGGAAACGCTGGTCTTGATCCTGCTCGATAGGCGCCAGGCTGCGCGGTATTGCGATGCGGTGTCCTTGCCGCCGCTGGTGGCACCAAGCAGCAACGAATGGTCTGCAACAGTGGAACAGCTTCGGCGCGATTTCGAAGCGGCGGACGACCCTGCGAAATATGCCGGAATAACCGACAAGGTCACCCGGCTGATCGAGGGGATTGCCGCCGCGCTCGGTCCGTCGGCCGGTCCCAATCCGCCTACCACCGAAGCGATCCTGTTCAAGCTGATGGTACCGATCCTGCTCCTCGTCACGCAGCGCAGCCACAAGACCGTCTATGTCGCGCTGGTCGCGCTGGTGATGATCGACCAGCGGCTTCAAGACAGCCTCCCCGATGGGACCTTCACCGGCCGCATACTCAAGGTGCTGGGCGGGCTTGCCGACCGGGCGGGCTGGAGCGGGCAGCAGGCCGATGGCGAAGCCAGCGCGCACTGGGCCGCGATTACCGCGGATGCGGTGGTGCTGGCGGCAGCGCTCGGGCAACTGAAGGGCAAGCACAGCAAGCCGATCTTCTGGCACGGTCTCGACCTGGCCGATCCGGCGTCGGGCGATCCCGAGGTCAGCGCCGCTCATGCTTTGCTGAGGCGCGCCGCCACACTGACCATCGCGTTCGATCCCCCGCCCTTCGATTTCGGCGAATTCACCGGTGCGACGGATGGCGAGAAGATCGGCACGCAGACCGAACCAGGCACACCAACCTTGTCGATCACGACGATGCCCGTTCCCGCAGCGGTTGGGCGGCCTGAGAAGCTGTTCGTTCAGCTCGGTGCCGCTGCCGATGCGACCGTCGATCTCGCCGGCGGCTGGACGTTTCGCTATACGAACGAAGGCTCGGCCTCGGTGCTGATTTCGCGCGACGGTTTCACCACGCTCGGAAACGCGCGGCTCAAGGCCGAGGTCTTTCAGGAATACATCGTCGGCGATTCAGAGCCTCGACCCACCTCCGGTACCCAAGACGAGACCCGTGCCGGACTCTCGATCAAGTTCAAACGGGTCGGCGCGGGCATCCAGCTGGATATTGACGGTCCGGCGGCGTGGTTGCAGCTCGACCAGTGCGACGTCGCAATTTCGGGGGGCCACTGGCTCGCCGATCACATCCCGAAGCTCAACTTTACCTTCGATGCTGCGATCGATGCGACGCCCGGCAACGGCGTGGCGCTAAGAGGAGGCGTCGGCGGCGACGCGGTCTTCACTGTCGGCAAGAGCGTGCCGCTCGGCCTTGGCAAGCTGCGCATCAACACCGCACGGCTACGGGTCGCGGCCCGCGCTGAAGGCGATGCACGAGTGTTGCAGGTGGCGGCGACGACCGATCTCACGCTGTCGCTGTTCGGCTTGCTCGACATCAGCACCAATGGCCTGGGTGCAGCGCTCAGTCTCGGTTCGAACCGGCAGATGCAGGGCAATCTGGCCGGTGTCGCGAGCGCCGGACTGTCGCTGCTGGCACCGACCAGCGCGGGCCTCGCGATCAATCGGTCCGGGTTGAAAGGCGCGGGCATCCTGAACTTCGATGCGGCCAACGACGCAATGTTCGGCGGCGTGGAGCTCGGCTTCAAGGGCAAATTCTCGTTCAAGGGGCTCGGCATTTACCAAAGCAAGAAGGGCGCGCGACCCTCGAACTGGCTGCTCGCGCTATCCATGACCACCGCTGCCTCGCCGGGCGGGTTCGTGCCCAAGGGCGGCGGCTTGCTCTATGCGTCCGATCGCGGAACCAACCCGGAAGCTTTCCTCGCGGCGGTCAGCACCGGCGATCTTGAGCCCATTCTCGCGCCAGTCGATCCGGTCGGAAACGCAGTAACCTATCAGGCCGCGCTCGACCGGCTGTTCCCGGTCAGCGTCGGCAGCCAGGTGTTCGGACTGCTCGTCAAGTTCGAGGCATTCGGCGGCAAGCTCCATCTCGATGTCGGCGCCTTGCTCGAATGGAAGAATGGCGACGCGCAGCGCGCCTATATCATCGCCAGCTTCTCCTTCATCCCGCTGCGCCGCGATGCCACCGACCCCGATGAAAGACCGGTGGTGGTACTCGCCGAGGGCGTCGCGCTGATGGACTTCACCACCGGTGAACTCAACGTCCGGATCGCGCTGCGCAACTCGCACCTGTGGGGCGGCGAACTGACCGGCGAGGCCATGCTGTTCTACGGCGCGCCACAACGGCCGGGCGATTCGCGCGCCTTCTTCATGTCGGTCGGCGGGTTTAATCCTTCCTATGTGCCGGGGCCCCGGCTGTTCGTGCCGAAGCGGCTGACCGTAACGCTCAGCAAAGGCGATCATCTCAAGCTCGAAATGTCGGCCTATCTCGCACTGACGCCGCAATCGTTTCAGCTCGGCTTTCGCAGTTCGATCGAAGCCCACCTGTACGGTTTCGGGATCCGCGGCAGGCTCGAAATCGATGCGCTCGTCCACTTCGATTTCCGGATCGTGATCGACATCAAGATCAGCGTGGAACTGCTGCTCGGATCACGGACTCTGGCCGCGGTTGCGTTCGAGGGTAGCCTTTCAGTGTTCAAGCCGACGATTCTGGCGGGGTCGGTCAAGGTCAAGTTCCTGTTCTGGACCCTGTCCAAATCGGGTAGCCTCACGATCATCGGCGGATCGCCCGAGCAAGTCTCGGTCGACGTGTCGGCGTTGTTGGAAGGCGCGATCAAGAGCCCGGCGAACTGGGATTTCGGCGGGACCACGGGCTTTGCGGCGATCGAACGCGACCGGCCGGGCACGTGGCACGATGGTCTTAATGGCCCTGTATTCCGGCAGAATACCGTGCCCTTCGACGTCGCGATTGACCGGTTCGCGGCTGCAACCTTCAGTAGTCCCCGGACGTTCCGGATCGAAGGGGTCCGCGACGGCAGGGACAGCATCGCGGCCCTCCCGGTCGCCGAGGAATTTCCGATTGGCCAGTATCTCGATCTGGCCGACGAGCAGATGCTGGGTGTTGCCATGTTCGAGCACTGGAATGCCGGGTTCGCGATGGACCTGCCGTTCGAACCGGTCGATGCGGTGACCACATCGCTTGAATGCGAGGAATTTGTGCGTGATCCCGAAGCGCCGCCCACCAAGAGGCCCCCGAACAATTTTGACGACATCGTCCAGCTGCTTTCGGTCTTTGCCGTCGTCAAGGACGAGCCCAAGCCGATCCACGTCCGGGGAATAGAATATATGTTGCTCGACAATGCGCTGACGCAGCGCGCGGCGGGGCTTGATCTGGGGCAGGCGCGCGCCGCCGCCATGGCCGGCGACCGCATCTTCGCCGAGCTTTCCTTATGAGCGATACGCGCTTCCTGCCGTTCGCGCGCCGC
The DNA here is from genome assembly GCA_031422595.1 of Novosphingobium sp. Lineage (GTDB taxonomy): Bacteria > Pseudomonadota > Alphaproteobacteria > Sphingomonadales > Sphingomonadaceae > Novosphingobium. The sequence continues at coordinate 18,480 of JANPMA010000246.1, forward strand.
CGCCGACTGGTCGGCCCTGCGATCACGGTGCGCGCGGAAGGCCGGGAAGTTTCGCTCGACTTCCAGCTTTACGGTCCGGGCGATGTCGCGCGGCTTGCGCTCGGCCAGATCAGGCGGCGCGAACCGGCACCCGGTTCCGAAGTCATGGCTCCCAATCTGTTTCCCTATGTCGAGTTCACGGTGTCCGATTTCCCGTGGCGGCTATCGCCCGTCGAACCGGATGCGGCCGGTCGGCTGATGCCCTGGCTCGCGCTGATCGCGATCGAACTGGCGGGCGATGGGCAATCGCCGCTGCGACAGGTCGGAGCGGGCGATGTTCCGGTCGTCGAAATCGCGTGCAAGGAATTGCCACCGCACGACGAGCTCGCGCTGTGGGCGCATGTCGAAGTGCCGCCGAGCGGCGCCGTGAACCCCGACCAAGGGATCGCCCGCCTGGTCAGCCCGGTCAAATTGCAACCCCGGCGGCGTTACCTTTGCTGCCTGGTACCCACGTTCGAGGCTGGCCGGCTCGCCGGTCTCGGGGAAACGCCGCCCGATCCGCTCGATCCTGCGCCGGCCTGGACGGACCGTGACGGGACCGTGGTCTTGCCGGTCTACGACACCTGGCAATTCGCGACGATCGAGGACGGGGACCTTGAAACGCTGGCTCGCAATCTGAAGCCCGCCGCGCTGTCTGCACCGCCGTTCAAGGTCGATGTGACCGACGCAATTCGCCCGGCGCTAGCCACAACCACGCCGCCGAGCGCAGTTGCGCCGTTCAGTCCGGTTCTGCTCGCGTCCCTGCCAGACCCTGACTGGTCACCCAAGAGCGCACGGCAAAAAGCGCGGACGGTCATCGGCAAGTGGCTCAACGGAACGGCGGCGGGAACGATCGGCCCGCCGATCTACGGTGCGATGGTTCGCGATGGTGCCAAACCCGACACCGGATGGACGGCCGACGTCAATCTCGATCCCGTCCTTCGTTCAGCTGCCGGGCTCGGCGCGGCGATGGTGCGCGTGCATCAGGACGACCTTTCGGAAGCGGCGTGGAGTCAGGCCGGGGCGATCCACAAGGCGCGGCGCGAACGCGAAGGGGCCCGGCTGGCGAGCCTGTTGGCGAACCGGCTCTACACCCGCAATGTCGCGCCACTGCAGCAGCAAGCCGCGACGCTGTCGCTGGTCCCGGCGCTAGCACGCGTCGCGGCGGCAGCGGGCGGTTCGGTTGCAGCGGCGCTCGAACGCAGCGCCTTGCCTTCGGCCAATCTTTCGGCCGCGTACCGCAGAATCCTGCGGGCGAAGGTCGTGCCGTCGGCTACCACGGCGGCCACTGGCCTGTCGGCCGCGTTGCAACGCCTGAACCAGCAGGTGCCGGTCCTAAACGCGGTGCCGCCGACGAACGCCCACGTTGCCACGCGCGCGCGCATCGCGGCGTTTCAGGGTGCCGGCACCGGCACACCGACCACGCGCGGCAGCGTGTTCGATCGCGCCACGCTGGGGAGTTTCGCGGTGTCAAGGCGCGGCGCGGCCACCGGAACCTCGCGGTCCGGATCGATCTCGACGAGCGCAACTTTCGCGACATCCGCTGCGCCAATGACGCGGTTCGCCGCGCTCAATCTCGCGCTCGATGCCGAAAAGGCGAGGATGATCGAGGCTTTCGAACCCGCGCTCAACAGCCGCGCGCCGACCCTGGTCCAGCTCCAGACGCCGCCGGCGTTTGCCTGGGCCATGCCGCCGCGACCGGGTGACAGCGCCACCGCGAGCGCCGTCGCCCGCACCGATCTCGGCGATGTCGGGCGGTTCCTGCCCGGCCGCAGCGTGGCGGTGGCACCGCATTTCGATCAGCCGCTGGTCGATTGGCTCGATCCCGAATTTTTGCTCGGCAAAGTCGATCCGCTACCCGAAACGGTCGGTGGTCTCGGCGTAAACGCGCGGCTGATCGAAGCGGTGATGATCGGTGCCAATCACGAAATGGCGCGTGAATTGCGCTGGCGCGGCGTGCCGCTCGACTTGTCGGCAACCTTTTTCCGGCGGTTCTTCGATGGCCGCATAACGATGTCGGAAATGGCAGGCTGGCAGTCGACGCCGCTCGGCGAACATTATCCGGTGTCGCAATCGACCGTGTTCCTGTTTCGCAGCAAGCTGGTCGAACATTTGAGCGAGCTCACGGTTTACCTTGCTCCGGCCAAGCGAATTCCGGAGCGGGTCGTCGACAAGGACGGCGCGACCGTTGCACCGCTGTTCCAAGGTCGGCCGGGACCTGGCATGGCCTATTTCGGATTCGATCTCGCCCCGGCCGTACTTCACGGGAACGGCACCGAGGCTGGCTGGTATCTGGTGCTCGAAGAACGATCCGGTGGAACCAAATTCGGCTTCGACGAACAGCTCGCTACCGCCTTGCAAACCTGGAACGATGTCGCCTGGCCCGATCTGGACCCGACCGTCGGCTATCTGCACGTCGAGGCGAAAATGCCGGTGCCCTCTCTGGTCGGACCCGGGGATCCGGTGTGGGGCAGCAATGGCGCACACATGGCCGCGATCAGCCGCCAGAAGCCGTTCCGCCTGGTCGTCCACGCATCCGAAATGATCTTGTAGGAAGCCATGCCCGTCGCCATTCCCCCCCTGGACCCCGCGTTTCCCATCGTCATGCTGCCGCTGCGGCTGGAGACGCGGTACTTTTCGGTCAATGCCGACCTGGTCGAGCTGCGCGTGCGCATCTTCCCCTCGGCCGCGCACGTCACGAGCGACCGCCCCGGGGTCGATCCGGTCGAGCACGACGAGACCATCGGCTATTGGCAGTTGCGGCGCGCGTCGGGGGACGACGATCCGGGTGTCAAGGAAGCGTGGGATCGGCTGATCCGGCAGTTCGGCGAGCCGCGGATGCGCTATCTTCGCCAGCTGCTGACCCCTGACACGGGGATGGTCTTCCCCGATGTCGCGATCAACCAGGTCGGCGAAGGGGAACTGAACAGCGAAGCTCAAGCGATGCCGGCCGCCTTCATCGTCACCGGGTACATCGGCACCCAGCGCGTCTTCGAACAGGCCGGAAACTCGCTTCAAGGCAGCGTCCTGTGCGGACCGCACGGGGCTGACGAGGCGCTCCGCTGGCAGTGGGACTTTGCCGACGCGGAAGCCAAGGGGCTGGCCGTTCGGCTGACGCTGCAACGCAGCCTCGCTGGCCAGCTGACTCATATCATGGCGATTGGTGTGACTCCGCCCGATCCGCAGCGCGCGGCGGCCGAACTGGCTACACTCGTCGAACGCTGGAGCCGCGCAGAGGGTGCGGCGCTGCTCGAAGTCGGTACGCCGACCAATAACACCGGCACAGCGCGCGTAACGCGTCCGCAGGGTGCGCCCGAGGCGGCACCGGGATCCGGAACCGACGGATTTCGCCTGGCCGGTGCGCTCGGCATCGATCCGGTTGCATTCGCGCAGGTGACCGACAGCGACCGGCGCGGCGATGCGAACGTGGCTGTGTGTCATCAGGCGGTCTGGCCGGCCACCTTGCATTATTTTCTGAAGGACGTGATGTCGCCGCTATTCGGCGACGCGGGCATCGCGCGTGCCAAAGATCTGTTCGTGCGCCATGTTCGCGCGCGAGGACCCCATCCGACGTTGCTGATGGGCACGCAGCCATTTGGTATTCTGCCGATTTCGGCTTCGGCGCGCTGGCTCGGACCGCAGGGGGCGGCAGACCCCTTGGTGCGCGGGCTGGCCGGGCTCATGCCCAAATGGCTCGAGGCGGCGAAGAAAGTTCCGACGCTCGACCCCGGCGATGCAGTGGGCAGTCTTAATCGGGTACTCGCCGCGCAGCCTTTTTCGACGCGCTGGCTCGCCCGATCCGTCGAGACCAGGGACGTCGCGTCGCGATTGTTTGTCGGGACGCTTGGCGCGCACTTCTCGGCTGCGGCCGAAGCCGTTCAGAATAGCGCCACCGTGAATGAACTCGCGCCTGCCGGGCTGACTGGCCGTCCGCGCGCGTTGGACCACATCTTCGCGAACGAGCCGTACCATCTCAGGATGCCGCGCGCGGCACCGCCAGGACAACCGGCCGACAAGCCGCTCGCCAATGATTACATTTCCGCAATGATCCGGCCAGACCTCGATGCGTTGCGGCAGAATTCGGTCACCGGCGCGTCGCCGCGGTCGCTGCTCTACTATCTGCTGCGTGCCGCCACGCTTCAGGTCGCCGCGGACGCGGCCGAAGGCTTTCACGGCACGCTCACCGATCGGGTCTTCATTGGCCCGCAATCGGCGACGGTCTTCGCCAGGCTCAAGCAGCCTGTTGCGGCACTGCAGGGCCGCTCGGTCAGCGATGTGCTGGGCGGGACGACGGCAACCGGCGCGGCCTTCGGTGCGTTGCGGGCGCATCGCGCCGCGCTGAAGTCTCTGGCAGCCGTCCCCGCAGGCACCCTGTCGCGGATGACCGCCGAGGCGCTCGACGCATGCTCGTTCCGCCTCGACGCCTGGCTGACTGCGACTGCCTCTGAGCGCCTCGCGGCGATGCGCCTGAGCCAGGGACAGGGTGCTCACTTGGGCGGTTATGCCTGGGTCCAGGCACCCCCGCTTCCCGCCGTCATGCCCTCGGTCGTTGACCCCGTTCCGCTGGACGTCGACAGTCAAGGCTATATTCATGCCCCCACACTGGATCATGCCCGCACTGCCGCAGTGTTGAGGGCGGCCTTTGCCGAGCGCCGCAGTCAGGGTGCCCAGGCCCCCCTGAACATCGAACTCAGCTCCGAGCGGGTGCGCGCTGCGCGCGAGATTCTGGCAGGGCTAGTCGGAGGACGCAGTCTTGCCGTTCTACTGGGAATGCGACTGGAGCGCTGGTTGCTCGACTTTGGGCTGGCAGTCGACCTTGCAGCGCTGCATCAAAGCGGGCTAGTGGTCGACGGAGGCGGGCGCAAATGGCTGGACGGTGCCGTCCTGGCCGAGCGCTGGGCCGAGAACCGGCCGACAGGTGCTCTGGGCGATGTGGCGGCGAGACTGGTCGATCTGGTCGATGCCTGCAGCGATCTGCTGCGCGCCGAGGCAACGCATCAGCAGTTGGCCGGAAGGTCGGCACGGGCGCAGACGGCTATGGACGCGCTATATTCGGGACTAAACATCCCTTCCGAATTCGATGTGGTGCGGTCGCCTTCGACAGCGACAGGCACGACTTGGCGGGTGGTCATACCGGTTGCGCCCGATCAGCTCGGTTCGTGGATCGAAAAGACATTGGGGAACATCGGCGCACTTGCCGCGCGGGTTGCATTGCCGGACGGCACCCAGGCGTCGGTTAAGATGAGCGACATCCACGTTGCGGCTGCCGATCTGGTCGAACTGGCCAAGGCGGGCGCGCCAGGAAGTGCGCTCGCGCAAAGACTTGCTGCTTCAAATAGTGTCGATCTTGCTTCCGTGAGCTTTTCGCCAGGCCTGAGCAAAGCGCTCAATGTGGCGGCGATTGTCGCGCGGCTGTTGCGCGGTACCCAGCCGCTCTCACCCGAACAAACCGGGCCAGAGCGCGCGCCGCTCGCAGCCTTTGCTCGCGCAAGCCAGTGTACCGAATGGCTGCATGACCTGGCCCGGATCAAGCCTGTACTCGAAGAGGTCGAAGCGCTTGCCGATGCGGGGAAATCGATCGACCTGCACTTCACCGCGGTTCGGCCCGGCCTCAATCTGGTCTCGCTCGGTCCGCTGCGTGCGGATGGGGCGGGCGTCGTCCTCGATAGCTGGAACGAGACCACACCCGGCCTCGAAACAACCACAGGTGTGGCGTTTCATTTCGACGCGCCGAAGGCCCGGCCGGCCCAGGCCATTCTGTTGATGGTGCCGCCGGTCTTGGGCCAGCCCTGGGACTTCGACACAGTCGAAGCGATAATGTTCGAATTCGGCGATCTGTTGAAGGCCAGGATGGTCCGGCCGGCGGAGGTGGCGGGGACCATTTTGCCCGCACTCTATTTTGCCGAAAATCTGGCCGATGACGTGATCTCCACCGACTTTGTCTCGATGGGCGTCCAGTTCGAAATGGTGACGCGATGAGTATAACCACCTGGACCCGGCTCGAGCCCGACATAATGACCGGCAATCCCGAAACGGACCTGACGGCCGGCGTCGCCGCGACGCTTGCCGACCCGCTCTGGCTGATCGGTCGGCAATGGCAAATGGGTGAACTTTCCGGGGAAGACGCCGGTTCTCCCGTCCAGGCGCACATCAAGGCCTCATTTGCACTGTTCGATCGCATCGCGCTGCCCAAGCAAGTGCCGTTCGATCGCGTCAGCATGATCGCCGAAGAACTGGTTGAACGCGCGCCAGGGATTGGCGACCCACGGACCCGCAAGGCTGGCTGGACCAGCTTTCAGCAGCGCTTGGTCGAGGCGCAAATCGGCTCCGCTGCGGGGCGCGTGCCTTCGACCTATCCCGCGCAGGATGGTGACGCCATATTGGAGGATTTTGATCAGGACCGTCTTGCGGACAAGCTGGGAATGACGGGCTCGGTGCCGTTCGGCGAAGTCGCAAGGAACTGGGCCGGCTGGTATCGTTCACGCGCTGCCACGGCCCGCAATCCGGCATGGGACAGCAACCGACTGACATATGATTTTTCGATGACCGCCCCACTGCCGAACAGCCTTGGACGGGCGACCGCTTCGGATCATTACGGCGGGCGGCTCGACTGGGACAGTTTCACATTGACCGAGTCAACCCGGGCGCGGGGGCCCGATCCGACAATCGCCGAGACCGCGATGGCGCCTGCTCTGCTGGATGCGCCGGGCATGCCGTGCGCCTGGTTCTGGGAACTTGAAAGCGCACGGTTCGACATCGGGCGGATGGAAGCGGCGGCGAATGACACCGGACGGCTACTGATCATCGAAACACTGATGGCCTATGCCGCCGACTGGTATCTCACCGCGCTCAAAGTACCTACCGGCAGTCTGGCAAAGATCGAAGAATTGCGCGTCGTCGACACTTTTGGCGTGACCGCGATCATTCAGCCGGTTGATGCCGTCCAACCCGATCCGGACTGGGGATTGTGGAAAATCGGCGCTACGCCGCACCTGCTCATTCCTCCCCCGGAAAGCAATGGTCTGGTGTCCGCACCGCTGGAGGAATGGGCGCTCGTGCGCGATGAAGGCGCCAATCTCGCCTGGGCGATCCGCAAGGTGCCCGAAGTTGTACCCCAAGCGCCTCAGCTTGCTCCCGCCGCTTCGCCGGATGCGGATTTCATCTACGAGGCGATGGTTGCGATCACGCCCGATCGCATTGCCCTAGCTCTCGTGGACAAGGGCGGTGAGCGCCGTTTCAAGCCAGCGCCACAGTTTCGCGGGTCTGCCGTGGACCTTCATTCTGCGCTCTTGCCCAAAACCCTTGCACTGCTGGACGATTCGCTCCCGGATGAAGGGATCACGCTGCAGCGCCGTTATAAATTCGCGCGAGCCGCCGATGGCAGCGGCCATTTGTGGGTGGAATTCGTAAAAACGGTTGGTTCCGCGGTGGCATCATCGGGTCTGGTTTTCGATCGGTTGTCAACGATCGAACGAGCCTGAGGCAATGAATTGGCCCGGGGCACGATTACTCGCAATGTGAGCGTGAGCTCCCTGGATGGGAATTAGGTGTATCATGGGCGCGAACTAGCCGTCGTTATCGGCTTCGATCACGATCAGGTGATGCAACATCGACCGTTGGCACGCCGCGATTCAGCAATTGAGCATGGCGTGCGGCAAAGACTTCGGGGGTGGCATTCATACGTTGGTGTTTGTCGAGGAAGCCGCGAACATCGCTCGCAAGCTCCCGGTCGTCGGCCTCCCCGGTGGCCGCCAACACAGCGGCGGCTTGACTGTATGCCACCCGTATCTCCTGCCATCGCACCGTGCCACGCGCAATGAATGCCGGCAGTGTTGCCTGGCCGCGCGCTACGGCGATGGCCTGCTCGTTGGTGCGCCGATCTGCATCCGATATTTGACGACTCCCTTCTGTTCGCAGCCGCGCCCTTAGCTTGACCAGTGCCATGCTCGATCCGGCAATCCCCTGTCCCCGCGCCCGTCGCGGTGTTGCCCTTACGCCTTCGCTGTTCGTATTCATCATCGCTGATGTCACCGAGGAACGTGCGAATGTCATCGAGAGCTGCATTCATTGCGCGACCTCCCCGAACACAAAGGGCGCGAGGATATCAGCGCGCAAAGGGTGAAGGCCGAGAAGCCTCAAATATTGAAACCGTGCGCGGACTGTGCTATATGCGTCGAAGTCGCCAGGAAAACGACAATCGACGCCTTCGCCGTTATGGGCGGGGGCGCTTCGATGTTGGGACATGGTTCAAACCGATGTCTCATTTGCAGCAAGCCAGGCGTTAATTGCGGCGCGCCTATACGCGACCTTGCGGCCCACCTTTGTCAGTGCTGGCCCCACACGCAGTCGCCGCCATCGTGCAAGCGTGCGCACCGACACATTTAGTTCCGCCGCCAACTCGCGGTCGGTGAGGTATTCGGCGAGGACTGCCGAGGGGGCATTTTGCCCGCGTTCGTCCATTTGCAGCATCGGGTTAAACTCCATTGGTGTTGATGACCACCAATGGATGCCCGATGTCATTTCGGATTTAGTCTGGACCTTTTAGCCAAACATGGCGAGCATGCGCGCAACCGCAACCAAGCTTGCTCTGCAAACCTCTTGTACCGACTTCCCCGGTGGGACAGCAATTGCGAGTTGAAGCCCATATCCATCAACCAGCGCGTCAGAACCCTGACTATTGCCCGCCTTGCGCACATTGTCCCGCCAACCTGCGACCCTTTTCCAATTGGGACCACTCCGCGTCGTTTGTGGGGCCAACCTCTTGATTGCCGCTACGGAAAGATTTTCGACCACAAATCGAGCTGACGCCTCTCGTGTCAAATGAGCGCGCATCAGCAATTCCGTCACGCCCGCACAGCGCCCTCTCCCGGTTTGCACCTCGACGCCCAAAGGCGGCGCGTTCTGTCCGGGATTTGTCAGCCAGCCTTCCGTCCTGCCCTCATTGATGTTGGCCAATGAAATTAGCAGCCGCCGAAGTGCGAAATCGATGTTGGCGCTTGCCCACTCTGGCTGGCTGTTGAGAAAACCGATCACGGTCACAAGCGACTGATGCGCGGCGAAGCGGTCCCTCTCGTCGATCACGCCTTGCGAGCAGCCCTCGTCGCCGGCAGCCTTGCGGTCTGCACTGAGGCGATGCAGACTGCTGGAAAGCCGTTCGATATGATTGGCAAGCCCTTCGCCGTTCACACTGCGGCACCTTCAATCGGCACAATTTCGGCGGACTTCTTGCCCGTCACAATCGCACTCACGGTGTTGGTCGCAGCCCGAAGCGGATCATCCATCAAATGTGCATAGCGATGCGTCGTGCTGGCCTGAGTATGGCCGAGCAAGGCCCCGATGATGGGCAGCGACAGCCCCGCAGAGACAAGTAGCGAGGCGTAGGTATGTCGCAGATCATGCACACGGCAGTTGACCATTTTGACAGACTTTCCGCCCTTTGTGGTCGGCGGAATATCGTCATACAATCCCGCCGCGATTGCGATCAGCCGCCACTCGTCCTTGATCTCGGTTCGCGGATTTCCGGACAGCGGGGCAGGGAAAACGTGGGGACTCGCGAGCGTTCCATCGTCCTCGCGCGGCGCGGCGTCGAAGACCCCTTTGAGCAGCGCCACAGCCCCTTCAGAAAGGGGGACGCGGTGAGGCTTGCCCTGCTTGGTCGAGGCGGCTGGTTTGCTCCACACGCCTACGTCGAGGTCGAATTGCGACCATGCGGCAGACAGAACCTCGCCACGGCGGGCACCCGTCAGCAGCAGCAGCCGGACAATGTTCGCGGCGGACCGGTCCTTGTGCCCGGCAAGGGCTTGAGTGAGCCGGGCAATCTCCGGTCCCTCTAGGTAGCGCTCGCGCTTGACTTCTGGATTGCGTTCGACGCCCTTGGTCGGGTTGTCTGCGCGCCAGCCCCAACGGATCGACAGGTTGAACATCTTGCAGAGCAGCGCCAGCACCCGGTTGGCGCGGTAGGGGGTTGCCTCGCTCACTTCGCGGTGCAGTTGGTCGATGTCACTGTATGTGACGGTGGCCAGTTTCCTAGTCCCGAGCTTTGGCCGGATGATGTTGGCGATCATGGCCTTGTCGTCGGACGCGCTCCTCGGACGCTTCTTAGGAAGCCATTCCTTGATGTAGCGGTCGCAGAGTTGGCCAACGGTCGGGGCCTTAATCTTCTCCGCTCGCTCGCCCACCGGATCGCGCGCGTCGAGTCTGATCTCGCTCTTGAGCTTGCCTGCCGCTTTCCGCGCCGCCTCTACCGGGGTCGCCGGATACGCACCCAGAGTGGCCCGGCGCTCCCTCCCGTCAGCGTTGCGGTAGTTCAGCACCCACGAGCGAGCACCACCGGCTGTAATCCGGATGCCGAAGCCCGACACGCCGGTTTTGCCGTCGTCGTAAACGATACGGTTGCCCTTCGCGGGCGGGGTCAATTCCTTGACCATCTTGTCGGTGATCCTGATACCCATGACTGGCTCCGTGTCCGCACCGTGTCCGCGTCATGAATGCGCGGCAATGACCACAGATAATACTCAGAGGGGCATGAGTGTCAACGGAAAAGCAAGGCAATCGAAGGCTTTCCGGCGTGTCCGCACATTATCTTGTGCTGCATCAAAGACCTAGGATTCACGCTTTTATCAGACTACGAATCTGAGGGTCGGACGTTCGAATCGTTCCGGGCGCGCCATTGCAAAAACCGGCTCTTCGCAAGGAGGGCCTTTTTTGTGGCTGCTAGACAGGTACCGCAATCTGCTTGCCGCCGAATACGGCCTGCCAGCTCTCGATTTCGGCCACCACCACATCGTCAGCGGCGTGAACCAGTTCGGCAACTTCGCCATAGTTCAACGCGCCGGGTGCGGCCTTGGCCAGCAGGTCGATCCGGCGGGAGATCGCATCGAGCTTTTCGGCCGTGACCTCTGAAATTTCCCCGAAGCGTTCAAAGTCGCCGAAATAGCGAATTCCGGCGATGCCGGCACCGAATGTCGGAAACATCACGCCCAGCACGGTGAAGTATTTGGACAGGCCTTCGACCAGGCTGACGCTCACCAGGTGGAGCGCCTCAAGCCCGCGCAAAGCCAGATAGAGCGCCACCGCAGCGACCGCCAATTGGAACAATTGCCCGGATAATGTGTCGAGCCGATGATTTACGGTTGCGAGGCGGCCGGCCTTGGCGAAATGGTAGTCGCGCTGGCTGCAGACGTGATCGCGCAGCGGCCCGGTCAGCACCGCTCGCAGATAGTCCTGCCCGATCGCGACACGCGGCAGGCCAATATCGCGCAAGACCTGGCGGGCATAGAATTCCGGCCAGCTGGCATCGGCTCCGTGCGGCCAGCGTCCAGCCGGCCGGGCCGCACCCAGGATCAGCAGCAAGGGGGCATGGCGCAGATATTCCGCCACCCGGCGGGTTTCGAACCAGCGGGTATGCAGGTTCCAGCGTTGACCGAAAAAGGTGATTGCCAGAATGCCGCACAGCAACAGCAGTTCGGCCGCTGCGAAGAGCCATTTCTGCTCGATCCCGACGAATGGCAGATAGGAAATGCCGCCAACGATCGACAGGCTGGACAGCACGAAGTTGATCGTCATCCCGCCGCGATAGGCGTCGGACAGGCGCGCCGAGACGCCGTCGGCCCAGGCGAAGCGTTTCAGCACACCGACGGCCATTGCCTCGACGTGCGCTGCGTCATGGTGCGGCAGGCTGCGCGCCTGGGCCAGGAATGGCGCTGCGCTGCCTTGGGCAATCGCTTCGGGTCGCTCAAAATGCTGGGTCAGCCGGCGCAGGCCTTGTCCGCCAAATAGTGATTCAACCCGCCGATAGGCGTGCGCCAGCCGATTGCTGCGGGGACGCCAACGCTCTCGTTCGAGGGCGGTAAAACCGGGTTGGCCGTCATCGGTACCCGGATCGAGCGCGCCCTGGACGATGGCCTCAAGTCCCAGCTCTCGCCCAGCCGTTTCATGCCGAAGATGAATCGTTGCGAGCGCTTCGGGTGTCGCAAGCAGCCGCCAGTCCTCAGGTCTGGCCGGGTTGATCCAGATAACCGGCGCGCCCAGTTCAAGTGCGGTGGCGATAGTGTGACCCGTTCCGCCGACATGCGCGGTGGTGATGCCATCCCATACGCCGAGCATCAGGTCCGACTGCTCGATCAGGATCCGCCCGGCGAGTGCCACCCGCCGGGATGCTTCGGCGGCAAACAGCGAAGCCGCCGCAGAGTCAGTGGGATTGTCGAGCTTGGCCAGCAACAGCTCGGCGATTCGTTCGTCTGCGTCGGCCAGCGCGAACAGGCAGGCGCGGTCGGAGAGCGCACGGATCGAGGCGGCGTGGACCTGGCTGGCAGGATCGAGAGCATCCTCGCCCGCCAGCAAGCGGCGGGCATCGGCCGGATCACTGGTCAGCGAATTGATCGTCCGGTTGAGGCGGCGGCCGAAGGGCAGCGGGGCAACCAGCTCGTACCCGCGTTCAAGTCCCATCAGCGATGCCATCCGGTCGGTTCCGTCAGCCAGCAGAGTGTGGATCCGGGTCGGCGCGAAGTGGCCCAGCGCGGCCTTGGCGGGGGCCGTAACGACCGCCCGGTCGATCAGGTCCAGGATACCGGCCAGCACCGCGCCAATCCGCTTTTCGCGCTCGCTAAAATGCCAGTGCCCGGCGCGGTGGCCGGTTACGCCGATTGACAGCCTGACTTGCGGCGGGGGCGGAGAGGGGACGTCTTCAGCCTGCATCTGTGTGCAACTGTGCCGTATGCGCGCGCCAGCGGCAAGCTATGGTTGTGCGAGGCTGCATCGCGCCAGCTGGGCAGCGCAAAGCCAATCGGGCGCAGCGCGGAATGTGGCGAGCGGCCAGGCCAGCAAGCCAAACACCGCGACCAGTCCCGCAAGTGCGATCGCCGGGCGGCGCGGCAGGCCCTGGTGCTTCCATTCCAGCGCAACCATGGCATGGCCCAGCAGCAGCGGGATGAAGTAGTGATAGCTGTATAGCACCCGCTGGGTGTCGAGCCATTGCAGCGCGGCCATATTGGCCAGCCAGCCAGTCAGCAGCATCGCCCGCACCGGATTTTGCCGTAGCCGCCCGGGGATCAGGCTGGTCAGCACTCCCAGCAGCGAGATCAGCCAGGCAGCCTGGTTGGGCATCAGTCCGATCGAAAGCAGCCTGCCGCTAGTCAGGTCGGAGCGATAGAGGATCATGCCTTTGCCGGCGATCCACTGCCAGGGGTGCGATCCGTTGGCATCGCTGGGCGGAGTGATCGCCAGATCGTTGGCCATGTAGCGTTGGATGCTGTGGGCCGAATCGAGCGCGTCGGACCAGCTCCAAACGCCGGTCTCGTATACCTTGATGCGCTCTGGCGGCTCGAACGCCAGATCCCGCTGCCCGGCAGCCGTAGCCGGATCGGGCGGGAGCCGGGCCAAGGTCATCCAGGCAGACATCACCAGCGAACCGGCAAGCAGGCCGCCGAGCGCCCCGGCGAGGCAGCGTTTGGTGACACTGCGCCAGTCGCGCTGACGCAACAAGGGGAGCAGCAATACCGGCACCATCGCGCCCAGAACCAAAGCGTTCGCGCGGACCAGCGCGGCCAGCGCAACGAACAATCCGAACAAGGCGTAGGCTGCCAGGTCCTGCTTGCGCACAACCCGCACGGCTGCAAGCAAGGCCGCCAGCGCGAAGCTGAGCTGGAACGGATCAAGCTGGGCGCTGCGGAACTGGACCAGCAGCGCCGAATCGGCCAGCACCAGCAGCGAAAGCAGCAGGGCAGCCGGGGCGCTGCCCGTCAGCTGAAGCATCAAGGCTGCGAACAGCACCGCGCCAATGGTTCCGAACAGCGCTGGAGCCAAACGCGGCCCCGTATAGTCGAAGTGTGACGGCATCGCCTGGGCCGCGATCTCCTTTTCCGCGCCGATCCTGCCCCAATCGGCCTGTGCATTGCGCCCGCTGGCATAGTCGCCCGCCGCGATCAGCATGGTGCCCAGCGGCGGGTGAGAGGAATACTGGGTGATCCCCTGGTGATAGCGGGCGGTGCTGGTCAGGTAATAGGTCTCGTCCCAGACCGGTGCTTGCGGCTCGCCAAGACGGTTGAAGTACAGCCAGCCAGCCAGCGCCGCGACCAGCGCCAGCAGCAGCGCGGCGTGGCGAACGGGGGGGGCGGTTTGCTCGGGCATCGGCAATCGACATGTCACAAGGCCGCGCCAAGGAAAAGTGCATCGAGCACGTGACCTTGCAGGCTTCGGTGGATATTGGAGTCGGGATGGAACAGCGTGAGACCGATCAGACACCTTCGCCTTCGGTCTGGCGCTTTGCCCGGGCCAGCCGCGCGCATGTGGTGATCGATGCGGCGGCCTATTTCAGCTTGATGCAGCAGGCGATGGAACTGGCGCGAGAGCGGATCCACATGATCGGCTGGGATTTCGATACCCGGGTGCGTCTGGGGCCGGGGCGGCGGTTCTGGAATCTGCCGCGCAAAGCGGTGAATCCGGCGCGGCTGGGACCCTTCGTTATCTGGCTGTGCGATCGCAACCCGGCGCTGCAGGTGCGGGTGCTCAAATGGAATTTCGGCGCGCTCAAGTTCCTCTTGCGCGGGTCAATGATCCTCGACCTGATCCGCTGGTTCCTGCATCCCAGTATCGATTTCAAGTTCGATGCGGCGCATCCGCTGGGGTGCAGCCATCACCAGAAAGTGGTGGTGATCGACGACAGTTTCGCGGTCTGCGGCGGGATCGACATGACCTCGGACCGCTGGGACACTCCAGAACATCGCGAAGACGATCCGCGCCGCCGCAAGCCCGATGGCACCAAACTCTATGGCCCCTGGCACGACCTCAGCATGATGGTCGAGGGCGAGGCGGCCGCGGCGCTGGCCGAATTGGGGCGCGAACGCTGGGTTCAGGCCGGGGGCGCGCCGATGCTGCCTTGCGCGCCGCCAGCGACTAGTGCCTGGCCAAAGGCGCTCAAGGCTGAATTCCGCGATGTCGAAGTGGGGATCGCGCGGACCCGCACCGCCTGGAATGGCCTGCCCGAACTGCGCGAGATCGAGGCGCTGTTCGTCGAGCACATCCAGCGCGCGCGGCGCTTCATCTATGCCGAAAGCCAGTACTTCGCCAGCCGCGCGGTGGCCGAGGCGCTGGCCCGGCGGCTGGCCCAGCCTGATCCCCCCGAAGTGGTGCTGATCAATCCCGAAAGCTCCTCCGGCTGGCTTGAGCAGACCGCGATGGACGGTGCGCGGGTGCAACTGTGCCATGCGATTGCCGAGCACGATTGCGCGAACCGCTTCCGGATCTACGTTCCCTACAACGCCGCGGGGACGCCGATCTACGTCCATTCGAAAGTGATGATCGTCGATGACGAAGTGGTGCGGATCGGGTCTGCCAATATGAACAATCGTTCGATGGGGCTCGATACCGAATGCGACATGTTCATCGATGCGGCGCGGCCCGGCAACGACCATGCGATCCCTGCGATCCGCAGCCTGCGCATTACCTTGCTGGCCGAACACATCGGGCTAGGGCGCGAGCAGGTCTTGGCAGCACTGGAGCGCAATCCTTCGATGATCCAGCTGATCGAAGCCACGCCCAGGACGGGAAAGCATGTCGCGCCTTTTGTCTTGCGTCCGCTGACGGATGCAGAGAAAGCGGTGGCCGACAACGCGCTGCTCGATCCCGAGCGGCCGGAGGATATGTTCGAGCCGTTCAGCAAGCGGCACGGGCTGTTCCGTCGGGGCGGCTTCCTGCGCTCCCCGCGTGAATGGAGAAGGCGATGAGTTGCGATTCCGATGGCGGCGATGGCGGAGCGATGGCCAAGCTGCCGGTTCCCGACGAAGTGCAAGAGGCGATCCGCACCTTGCTGCGTTGGTCGGGCGACGATCCAGCGCGCGAAGGGCTGCGCGATACCCCGGCGCGGGTCGCGCGCGCGTGGAAGGAGTATTGCCAGGGTTATGGCGAAGACCCGGCGATGCACCTGACGCGCCAGTTCGAGGAAGTGGGCGGTTATGACGAGCTGGTGCTGCTGAAGGACATTCCGTTCCAGTCACACTGCGAACACCACATGGCCCCGATCACCGGCAAGGCGCACATTGCCTATTTGCCGCGCGACCGGGTGGTGGGCATTTCCAAGCTGGCCCGGGTGCTCCATGGCTTTGCCCAGCGCCTGCAGATCCAGGAACGGCTGACCGCCGAGGTGGCGCAATGCATCTGGGACAATCTCAGTCCGCACGGCGTGGCCGTGGTGATCGAAGCGCAGCACGGCTGCATGACCGGTCGCGGGGTCAAGACCCCCGGCGTGGGCATGGTCACCAGCCGGTTGATGGGCAGCTTCCTTGAGGACCAAAGCAGCCGCAAGGAAGTGCTGAGCTTGATGGGCTATTGATCGTGGACGCGCTCAAGCCGGTGATGACGGCCGAGGAACTGGAAGCGTTTTTCGCGCAGGCCTTTCCCCAAGGTGGCAGCCAGACCCGGGTAATTGAAGTGGGGCCGGGGCGGGCGCGGGTGGTGCTAGATCCGGCGGAAGCAAACCTGCGGCCGGGCAACCTGGTGTCAGGCCCGACCCAGATGGGCCTGGCCGATCATGCCGCTTACGCGGTGATTCTGGCGCATATCGGCCCGGTGGCGATGGCGGTGACCAGCAACCTCAACTTCAGCTTCCTGCGCGGGGTGCAGATGCGGCAGGTCGTGGCCGATGCCCGGCTGCTCAAACTGGGGCGGCGGCTGGCGACGGTCGATGTGGTGCTGTGGCAGGATGATGAGACGAACATCGTTGCGCAATCGACGGTGACTTACGCGATTCCCGGCTGACGGATCAAAAAAGGCCCAGGCGATCCCGTTTGGAATGCCCGGGCCTAGAAGAGGGTCGGGGGGAGCCTTCCCTCTGGGTCGCATGAACCTGGTGCCGATTCGCAACGGAAATTGCATTGCGCAAAGTCAAATTTCCGGGAAAGAATCAAAAACCCCTCCCTTTCGGGGAGGGGCCTTGATTGCGTCAGGTCTTGAATCAGAGCTGTTCCAACACGTATTCGGCGCTGCTCACCCGGAACTCGCCCGGCGCTTCGACGTGGAGCTGTTCGACTGTGCCGTCGTTCACCACCATCGCGTAACGCTGGCCGCGCTTGCCCAGGCCGAAGGCGCTGCCGTCCATGGTCAGGCCCAGCGCATCGGCGAAGTCGCCGTTGCCGTCGGCCAACATGGTGACGTCCTGGCTGCCGCCGCTCTTGCCCCAGGCGCCCATCACGAAGGGATCGTTTACCGCGGTGCAGGCGATCTCGTCGATGCCCTTGGCCTTGAGGTCAGCGGCCTTTTCGACAAACCCGGGCAGGTGCTTGGCCGAGCAGGTCGGGGTGAAAGCACCCGGGACCGAGAACAGCGCGACTCGCTTGCCGGCGAAGTAATCGGCGCTTTGCACGGCTTCGGGGCCGGCTTCGGTGGCCTTGACCAGCTTTACGTCGGGCAGCTTGTCGCCAACTGCGATCGTCATTGGAATTCTCCCTGGGATAAATGTTGCGGTTTCCTGGCCACATATAGGCACTGATCGCCGCTCCGCAACGGCGCAAAGCGTGGTTAAATTCGCTTTACTGCCCCGCTTTAAGATTGGGTAAACCCGAAAGCCGAAGATGCTCTCGCGGGCAGGGGCTCGCGGGGAGACTGCACATGAAAATCAAAGGGGTCGCGGCAAGCCTCGCCGCATTGGGAATGATCGTTTCGTTTCCGGCCGCGGCCGGCGGGATGGGTTCGGCAGAGAAACTGCGCAAGCTTGACATCATGCTGATGGTCACCGGACTGCGTTGCCGCAAGACTGTGGACAATTTCCAGCCGGAATACGGCCGTTTCACCACCAACCACATCGGCGCGCTCAACGCTGCGGCACACACGCTCAAGGCCGACTACACCCGCCAATACGGGCCGGTCGGGGCCAACCGCGCGCTTGACAGGCTGAGCGTGCAGATGGCCAACCAGTATGGCCTGGGCCACCCCTGGCTTAGTTGCGGGCAGCTTAAGCAGGTCACCCAGACCCTCGCCGACATGCGCGGCGTCGCTCCGCTCTACGCAGCGGCCGATGACTTGCTGCAGGACGGTTCGCACAATCTCGCCTGGGTCCGCTAGACCTCGGGCAGATCGTGTTCGGGTGAGGGGGCCAGACAGGTTGCGGCCCGGCCACCTCACCTAGCCACGCGGATTGATATAAAGATATCGTTATATTTGCCTCCAGCGAGGCAAACGGCTAAGGGCGGCGTCATTCGTGGCGCCGTCCCTTGCTTTGCGGCGGGTGCCCCAGCCATTTGACAGGAGTTGCCCCGTGGCCACCATTGCAGCCGCCCATGACTATGTAGTCGCCGATATCGGCCTGGCCGAATTTGGCCGCGCCGAAATCCGGATCGCCGAAACCGAAATGCCCGGGCTGATGGCCCTGCGTGAGGAATTCGGCGCCTCGCAGCCGCTCAAGGGCGCACGGATCACTGGATCGCTGCACATGACGATCCAGACCGCGGTGCTGATCGAAACGCTGACCGCGCTGGGTGCCGAGGTGCGCTGGGCAACCTGCAACATCTATTCGACCCAGGATCACGCCGCCGCCGCCATCGCCGCGACCGGCGTGCCGGTCTTCGCGATCAAGGGCGAAAGCCTGGCCGATTACTGGGACTATGTCGGCTCGATCTTCGATTGGGACGATGGAACAGGGCGCACCGCCAACATGATCCTGGATGACGGCGGCGACGCCACCATGTTCGCGCTGTGGGGCGCACGGGTCGAAGCCGGCGATGCGCTGTTCGAACCCGGCAACGAAGAGGAAATCGAATTCGTCCGTGCGCTCAAGGCCTTCATCAAGGCCAAGCCGGGCTACCTTTCGGCTTCGGTCGCGCATATCAAGGGCGTGTCGGAAGAAACCACCACCGGGGTTCACCGGCTTTACCAGATCGCCAAGGATGGCAAGCTGCCGTTCCCCGCGATCAACGTGAACGATAGCGTCACCAAGTCGAAGTTCGACAATCTCTATGGCTGCAAGGAATCGCTGGTCGACGCGATCCGCCGCGCGACCGACGTGATGCTGGCCGGCAAGGTCGCCTGCGTCGCCGGGTTCGGCGATGTCGGCAAAGGCAGCGCGGCATCGCTGCGCCAGGGCGGGGCGCGGGTGATGGTCACCGAAGTCGATCCGATCTGCGCGCTGCAGGCGGCGATGGAAGGCTATGAAGTGGTCACCATGGAAGAAGCCGTTGGCCGCTGCGACATCTTTGTCACCGCCACCGGCAACGAAGGCGTGATCACGGTCGATCACATGCGGGCGATGAAGCCGATGGCGATCGTCTGCAACATCGGCCACTTTGACAGCGAAATCCAGGTCGCCGCCATGCAGAATTTCAAGTGGACCGAAGTCAAACCCGGCACCGATCTGATCGAATTCCCCGATGGCAAGCAGATCATCATGCTGGCCAAGGGCCGGCTGGTGAACCTGGGCTGCGCCACCGGCCACCCCAGCTTTGTCATGTCGGCCAGCTTCACCAACCAGACGCTGGCGCAGATCGAGCTGTTCACCCGCAACGACCAGTACGAAAACCGCGTCTACGTGCTGCCCAAGCACCTCGACGAAAAGGTCGCGGCGCTGCATCTGGAAAAGCTGGGGGTGAAGCTGACCAAGCTGTCGCAGAAGCAGGCCGACTATATCGGCGTTCCCACCGAAGGCCCGTTCAAGCCGGATCATTACCGGTATTGATCGG
>JANPMA010000247.1:0-3142 GCA_031422595.1 Novosphingobium sp.
CCCGACGAAGTCGATGTCCAGATCAACGATGGAGATCTGAAGATCGACGTCTACCGGGCATCGGGCGCGGGCGGCCAGCACGTCAACACCACCGATTCGGCGGTGCGGATCACGCACCTCCCCACCAATACCGTGGTCACCTGCCAGGACGGGCGCAGCCAGCACAAGAACAAGGCGCAGGCGATGCAGGTGCTGCGCGCCCGCCTGTTCGAAGCCCAGCGCGATGCCGCCCAGGGCGAGGAAGCCGCGGCGCGCAAGGCGATGGTCGGATCGGGCGACCGCTCCGAACGGATCCGCACTTACAATTTCCCGCAAGGCCGGGTCACCGATCACCGGATCAACCTGACCCTGCACCGCCTGCCCGAAATTCTCGAGGGGCCGGGGCTGGGCGAGCTGATCGATGCCTTGATCGCCGAGGATCAGGCCAAGCGGCTGGCGGCTTTGGGTGAATGACGGCGCGCGAGTGACCCTGCCCGACTCTCAAACCGTCGCTCAGGCCATCCGCGCGGCGACCGAGCGGCTCGGTGCGCGCACCGACAATGCCCGGCACGATGCCGAGCTGCTGATGGCCCATGCGCTGGGGTGCAGCCGCTCGGACCTGTTCCTGCGGCGGATGCACGATCCCGCCCCGCCCGGATTTGCAGAGCTGGTCGAACGCCGGGTAGCTCACGAACCGGTCGCCTATATCCTGGGCCATGCCGAATTCTGGGGACTGGAGCTGGAAGTCTCGCCCGCTGTG
The DNA here is from genome assembly GCA_031422595.1 of Novosphingobium sp. Taxonomy (GTDB): domain Bacteria; phylum Pseudomonadota; class Alphaproteobacteria; order Sphingomonadales; family Sphingomonadaceae; genus Novosphingobium. Next base: position 740 of record JANPMA010000247.1, read on the forward strand.
CTGGTCCCGCGCCCCGATTCCGAAACGCTGATTGAAGCCGCCAGCACGCTGCTGGCGCAGCGCCCTCCGACGCGAATTCTCGACCTTGGCACCGGATCGGGCTGCCTGCTGCTCGCCGCGCTCAGCGAATGGCCGGAGGCGCAAGGGATCGGGATCGACCGCTCGGTCGAGGCCTTGGGGCTGGCGACCGGGAATGCCCGCCGCCATGCCGCGATCGGCCGGGCCGAGTTGTTGCTGCGCGACTGGACCCGGCCCGGCTGGGCCGACGACCTTGGCCGTTTCGATCTGATTCTGGCCAATCCGCCCTATGTCGAGGATTCGGCAGAACTGGACTGCACGGTGCGCGATCACGAACCTTCGGGCGCGCTGTTTGCCGGCCCCGAAGGGCTCGACGATTACCGCGTCCTGATCCCCCAGCTGCCCGCGCTGCTGGCCGATCAAGGCGTGGCTCTGGTCGAAATCGGACACACCCAGGCCGAGGCGGTAGGGGCGATTGCCCAGGCCGCCGGGTTCGCCTGGCAGCTCCACCGCGACCTCGGTGAACGCCCCCGCGCACTTGAATTGAAGATTTCGCTTGGCAATCCAGGCGCGGACGCCTAGATCGGCAACAGGCCAGCGCCGGTCCGCTCGTTGCGAGACCCGTCGGCTTACTCCAACATTTGCATTCGCCCGGCTGCAACCGCCGCGCTTACCCAGCAGATGTCGGAACCACGGTGCGCAAGTGGCGCCCGTGGTACACGGTCACGCGGTCAGACAGCCGGAATGCCGGTACGGTCGACGGTAATTGGGAACAGTACCCCTTGAACAACAATCGTGGGAACAACAACAACAACAGCAACAACCGTCGGCGTGGCCGCGGCAACCGTCCGAACAATGGCGGTGGCGGCGGTCAGCAGGTCAACCGGATTGACAGCCGGGCGCGCGGCAATGCGCCCCAGCTGCTGGAAAAGTACCGCAAGCTGGCGCACGACGCGCACCTCAACGGTGACCGGGTCCAGGCCGAATACTACCTGCAGTTCGCCGATCACTATTTCCGCGTGCTGGCCGATGCCCGCGTGCGCCAGGAAGAACAGCGCCGACCCCGCGATGAGCGCTGGGAAGGCGGCAACGAGGAAAGCGACGAGGCCGAGGAATATTCGAACGGCAACAGCGATTTCCCCAGCTTCGAACAGCCCCAGTTCACCCGCCCGCAGCGCGACCAGCGCCCGCAGCGCGAAGAGCGCGAAGAGGAAACCGCGCGCGAGGATGACGAGGGTGAGCGCGGCTCTGGCCAGGCCCAGGACAGCCAAGAGGACGAGGCCCAGCCCAATCCCTATGAGCCGCCGGCCAACCCTTTCGTGCGCGAAGGCCGCACCCGCGGGCTGCGGCCGCGCCGCGAACGCGATGATCGTGGTCCGTCCAGCCCCCGTGATGCCAGCCCCCGTGATGGCGGTGAGCACGACGAGCCAGCCGGACTTGATCCCTCGTCGCTGCCCCCGGCGATCTCGGCCGCACGCGACGATGCCGACGAGGTCCCCAAGCCGCGCCGCGGCCGCCCGCCCAAGCGCAAGGCACCGGACGACGAACTGGGCGGCGAAACGCTCGAATCGGTAAGCTGATCCGGGCGCTTGTCCCGCCTCACTGACCTTGCCCTGAGATATCCACGCCTCTCGGCGCTTGCCCTGGGCGTCGTCTCGGCGCTGGGCTTCGAGCCGCTGGCGCTGTGGCCGCTGGCTTTGCTGGCCACGGCGGGCCTGCTGGCGCTGCTGGTCGCTGCCCCCAGCCGCAGTCGCGCGTTCCTGCTCGGCTGGTGTTTTGGGCTGGGCCAGTTCGCACTGGGGCTCAACTGGATCGCTACCGCCTTTGGCTATCAGGCGGCGATGCCGGCCTGGCTGGGCTGGGTCGGGGTGTTGGGTGCCTCGGCTTACCTGGCGATCTATCCGGGGCTGGCCATGCTGGCGGCCTGGCATGCCCGCGCCAAGCTCACCGCCCTGATCCCGGCACTGGCGGGCAGCTGGATCGTGGCGGAATGGCTGCGTGGCTGGCTATTTACCGGCTTTCCCTGGAACCCGCTGGGCGCAGTACTGCTTGGCCCGTTCGATGCGGTTGGTGCAGCGCGGTTGTTGCCGTGGCTAGGGACCTATGCGCTCTCGGGTCTGGCCGCGCTGTTCGCCGCGCTATGGTATGCCGGGCTGACCCGTTTTCGCAGCGACCGGCGGGTGCTGGCCTTGCTCGTGGTTCCGCTGCTGGTGCAGTTCTGGCCGCAGGGAAAGCCTGCCCAGGGCGGGGGCTCGCAAAGCGTCCCCTATGTGCTGGCCCAGCCCAATATTCCGCAGGAACAGCTCAACGATCCGGCCTTTTTCGAAGTCAACTTCCAGCGGCTCGCCCAATTGCTGCCGCCCCCGCGCAGCGGCGATGCGGCGC
>JANPMA010000248.1:0-18626 GCA_031422595.1 Novosphingobium sp.
CTTCATCAAGACCCAGATCATGGATTCGGTCCGCAACCTGCCAAGCCGCTTTGGCGCGATCGAAGAAGTCAACGAAAGCGAAGGCGCGGCCGAGTTCGTCCAGCTTGCTCGCGATGCGATCGCCCACGGGATCGACCCGCGTTATGTCGGCGAGCTGGTCCGCGAGGGGATCGAGGGCGACTGGCCCTACATCTTCACCGACGCCGAATTCGAACCCCAGATTGACGAACGCTTCGCCAATATCAAGGCCGGGTTTGACCGCATCCGGAGCCGCGTGCCGGCGCGCTAGCAGCCGCGCACTGCTGGCACTGGCCGAACTGGCGCTGGCCCAGTTGCTGGCCGGCCAGTCCCCGCGCCAATGGGCCGCCAGTCTGACCACGCCGGCCGGCGCGCTGGGGCTGGCGGGGCAAGCGGGCTTCGCGCTGATGCCGTGGTGGGTGCGGGGGCGCTGAGCCTCGCTGGCCGCTCCGGACAGTCCCGCTCGCCAGACTTCTGCGCCTGTAGCGATTGCCCCGGTCACAGTGCCCAGGCCGATCACAAGCTTGTTGCTTGACAGATCTGTCAAGTTGTCAAGCTGAGTTTGGCGGAAAAACGTTGTCATATCCGTGGCTTGGCGGCCTGCTTGACACTTGCCACTCTTGCGCTGCCACGCTGCCTGCTAACGATTTCAAAGAACCCGGCCAGTCTAACGCAAAGCGGCGGTGTAGGAAACAGGCGCTCACCCGAAGGATATTGGGCCTTTCAAAATGGCGCAGGGTTAGAGGGCGGGGCGGTTGAGGCTCGCACAAAGCATGTCCTGAGCCTTTCGAAGGGACACAAAGACACGAGCCGAAGGCGACCGAAGGTCAACAGGTTGTGCGCGGGGCCGGGATGGAGTGCCCCCCGGATGCAGGGCGGAGGGACAACGCCGAAAGCAGAGGCGGCGGCGCCGCAGGCTGTCAGACTCCGCTTTCGCGGCAGGCGGTGAGGCCCGAGGCAAGACCCGGCGGCGCGGTCATGCGCGGCATCTTCGTGTCTTCGTGCGAGATTTTTGGAGGGTGCGGTTTGGGGGGAGTTCGTGGGTCTATGCACCTGTCGCCGCAGCTCTGTTTTTTGACGAACCCACCGCCTCGGAGATTCGTTCTATCGCAATTGCCTTGATGGTTAACGAAATGTTGGTAGGTCGCGCGCACTCCTGTTGGGGGCAAGGAGCATCGATATGGTTGCTACAATTGGGTATGAGCGCGCGAGCCTTGCGGACTTCATCGCGACGCTAAAGCTGACAAACATTGATGTACTCGTCGATATCCGAGACAGGGCTCAATCTCGTCGGCCTGGATTTTCAAAATCGGCATTGTCATCCGCGCTCATGGATTCAGGGATTTCGTATGTTCACATGCGGGAGCTTGGAGACCCCAAGGAAGGTCGCGAAGCTGCGCGCAGCGGCGATCTCGATCGCTTTCGCGCGATTTTTACAAGCGTCCTGGAGACTGAAGTAGCAAAAGAGGCACTGCACAAGTTAGAAGTACTGGCCGTACAATCAAAAATATGTTTGATGTGCTTCGAGCGCAGTCAGGAAGACTGTCATAGAAAGATTGTCGCCGAACGCCTTGAGCGAAGCCTCAACATAAAGGTGCAGCATTTGGGAGTCAGGGAAGGTGCAGGAAGACGGAATTCAATCCGACGAATGCATGATACTCATCAAGGCGCAGCCGCATCGATCTAGCCGATATTTTGAAACGGTATGTTGCGCTGGTGTGGGTCGAGATCGGCTTTGGCGAAGGCAATACCCCGTACCTTTTAGAATACTGAAAGACAGTCAGAAATTCGGAAGGTGGGAATGGATTTCGTATAGCTACGTTAAGCCCAGGGACGACAAGCGGCGCGAAAGTCAGAAGGTAAACTCCAATTCTCTTGTGGCGAAAGGTAAGATGAAGCGCTCTGAGCGCGCGGCCTTTCTCGCCCCTCTCGTAGTGGGCTCACTTCTCCAAGCCGACCAGAATGGCGATTCATTGGCTCTGGTGAGACCAAAAGCAATCCAGCTCGAAGCTTTGCAAAAATCTGCGCAGGAACTGGCGTCAGAAACCGAGAAGCACAAGCAACTGGCTGATCAGTTGTCCTTGTTGGAGGAAGATGAAGCGGTTGATCCACTGGTTCCATGCAAGTTTCAATTCGTATTGCGATGGGTGGACCAAGATGGAAGGAAGCACCGTCACGAATGCGATGATTGGGAGACGGTTGCTGCTTTCAATCGATTTGAGCGGATGTACGGAGAGGAAAAGGCTCTTGATGTATTACGCGAGAAATATGAGGATCAGTACTTCAAGGCGGGCCTTGTACTTGGTTTCAGTACGCATAGTAGAAGGAACAAGGAGTTCGGTTCGAAAAACCAATGGCTCCTTGTTGGTCTAATTCGCTTGGACGAGACAGCGCAAGATTCGTTGTTCTAAGCGCCCCTCACTCCGCCGCGTTCACCCCACCGGCAAACATATCCGGCTCACTCCCGGCCTCAATCTCAAGGTCATTCGCCCCGGCAATGTCGCCCTTGGCCTTGCGGCGGGCGTCAAACGACGACCAGACGTCGTTCCAGTTGCTGGCCATCACGCCGCAGCCTTCCGCGCCCGGGTCTGATCACCTCGCCCGGCGAGCAGGCCGGCGATCGAGATGTCTTCGTCGAGTTCGTCCCAGTGCAGGCCTGTGCGGCTAAGTTCGACCTTTGCCCGGGCCTTGGCACTGCCATTCAGCAGGCGGGGAAACCAGGCCAGCGGCACACCGAGTGTGCGGCCATCGGCCAGCTCGACCCAGAAGTTGTCCGCGTCAAACCGGACCGCAAGCGGTTCGGGCGAGGTTGCCTGAAGGTCAGTCAAAGTAGTCATGCCAGACGCTTTCGATGGTGTCGCGGCGTTGTTCTATAACAGCATGCAGCTGCGAAAGCACGTGCGAAGGGAAGCCGCGGTTGTAGGCCAGCGTCACGCGCGGGTGGAGCCAGAACTTGGCGTTGTCGCGGCCTTTGCGGACATGGATATGCACCGGTTCGCGCGGGTCACCTTCTTCGGAATAAAAGTGAAAGCGGTAGCCGCGCCAGTCAAAGACCTTCGGCACAGATCACTCCGCCGCGTTCACCCCGCCAGCAAACATATCCGGCTCGCTCGCGGCATCCACCTCAAGGTCATTCGCCCCGGCAATGTCGCCCTTGGCCTTGCGGCGGGCGTCGAAGCTCGACCACACGTCATTCCAGTTCCCCCGCGTCGCGGCTTTCGAATACTCGGTCGCGCGGGTTTCGAAGAAGTTGGCGTGTTCGACGCCGTTGAGCAGCGGGGCGAGCCAGGGCAGGGGGTGGTCTTCGATCATGTAGATCGCGGGCAGGCCCAGCTGGCTGAGCCGCCAGTCGGCGATGTAGCGGATGTAGCGCTTGATTTCCTTGGGGCTCATCCCGGGTACCGGGCCGAGCTCGAACGCGAGGTCGATAAAGTTGTCTTCCAGCCGCACGGTCTTCTGGCAGCAGTCGATGATGTCTTCCTTGACCGACTTGGTCAGGCACTGGCGTTCGGCGCAGAAGGCGTGGAACAGCTTGATGATGCCTTCGCAGTGGAGGCTTTCGTCGCGCACCGACCATGAGACGATCTGGCCCATGCCCTTCATCTTGTTGAAGCGCGGGAAGTTCATCAGCATGGCGAAGCTGGCGAACAGCTGCATGCCTTCGGTGAAGCCGCCAAACATGGCGAGCGTGCGGGCGATATCCTCGTCGCTGTCGACCCCGAAGGTGTGCATGTAGCTGCACTTTTCGGCCATTTCGGTATATTCGAGGAAGGCGCTGTATTCGCTTTCGGGCATGCCGATGGTGTCGAGCAGGTGGCTGTAGGCGGCGATGTGGACCGTCTCCATGTTGCTGAACGCAGCCAGCATCATCTTGACCTCGGTCGGCTTGAACACCCGGCCGTACTGCTCGTGATAGCAGTTCTGGACCTCGATATCGGCCTGGGTGAAGAAGCGGAAGATCTGCGTCAGCAGGTTCTTCTCATGCTCGGAAAGCTTCTGCGCCCAATCGCGGCAATCCTCACCCAAAGGCACTTCCTCGGGCATCCAGTGGACCTGCTGCTGGCGCTTCCAGAATTCGTAGGCCCACGGGTATTCGAAGGGCTTGTAGCTTTTGCGGGCTTCGAGCAGGGGCATCAGACGACTCCAGTATGCGAACGGGTGGCCATAGCGCAAAGCCCCGCGCGAGGCGATTGCGGCAGGCGCGATTGGCTGGGGATAGGGTGGGGATTGCGGATCTCACGCGGAGACGCGGAGACGCGGAGAAGAGAAGAAAGAAGGGATTCCTCACGCCAAGACGCAAAGGCGCCAAGAGGTTGGTTCTTGCGGCGCAGCCGCTTCAATCCATCAACCAGGCCGAATGGGGCAAGGTTGAAATCAAAAGCCTGCGGCGCGGTTTTCCCCCTTGGCGTCTTGGCGTCTTGGCGTGAGGAAATTCTCATTTCCAGAACCACCCCGGCTTGTGCGCATTGCTGCGGCGGTGTGACCACATGCGGGTGTACATCCACAGGCCGGAGAAGGCGAAGAACACCAGCGACAGCCCCGAGAGGATCGAGATGGCGGTGCCGGTGGGTCCGAATTCCTCGCCCGAATGCAGGTGATGGAGATAGCCCACCCAGGCCTTCGCGCCGTTGGGATCGGGTTTGGGCCGGCAAGTCATGGTTTCGGGGCAAACAAAGCCGGCCGGCGCGGCGGCGACCGCTGGGCGCTCACCCTCGGCAACGATGTCCGCAAACTGGCTCATCACCCCGGTCACCGCGATCCACAGCAGGAACAGGCCGAACAGAACCGAAAGCCAGCGGTGCCATCTACGCATTGAAGGAAGCTCCCCGGATCACTGCCCCAGTCGACGCGCTTCGGTGACCGGCAGGCCGGCCTCGGTCGGGACATAGATCAGCTGGGCCTTGGTATCTTCGAGCGCCTGGATCTGCAGGTAACGCAAGTAGCCTTCGGGGCCGCCCAGCGAATCCTGCAGGATCCTGTTGGCCTTGGCCGCCCCCTCGGCGCGGATCACTTCGGCCTCGGCCAGCGAAATCGCGCTTTCCTTCTTGGCCCGCGCTTCCAGGATCGCGACCTGGCGCGAGCTTTGCGCTTCGGCCAGTCGCGCTTCGCCTGCCAGCCGCTGCTGGTAGACGCGGTACTGCGGCCAGCCGACCAGCAGTGCGGTCAGCAGGATTGCGCCGGTCACCAGTGCGGCAACCGAACATCCGGTTTTCGATTCCATGGAACTCTCCAGATAACGGCTCAGTTTGCTTATCTCACTGGGCTTGCTCATCTCACTGGCAGCTCAGGCACTCATCATAGTCGGTGGTCGGCAGCTCGTAGATTGCCGGTTCGGCGGTGTTGTCCACCTCGACCCCGCCGGCGAAGCCTGCGCGCTGGACCGACTTCGAGCGCAGGTAATAGAGGCTCTTGATCCCCTTCTCCCAGGCCTGGAAGTGCAGCATGGCCAGGTCCCACTTGTCGACATCGGCGGGGATGTAGAGGTTGAGGCTCTGCGCCTGGTCGATGTAGGGCGTGCGATCGGCCGCGAATTCGAGCAGCCAGCGCTGGTCGATCTCGAAGCTGGTCTTGTAGACCGCCTTTTCCTCAGGGCTGAGGAAGTCGAGGTGCTGGACCGAGCCGCCATGCTCAAGGATCGTGTTCCAGACCGCGGTCGAATCCTTGCTCTTGGCCTGCAGCAGCCCCTCAAGGTAGGGGTTCTTGACCACGAAGCTGCCCGACAGGGTCTTGTGGGTATAGATGTTGGCCGGGATCGGTTCGATGCAGGCCGAAGTGCCGCCGCAGATGATCGAGATCGACGCGGTCGGCGCGATCGCCATCTTGCAGCTGAAGCGCTGCATCACGCCCATGTCGGCGGCATCGGGGCAGGCGCCGCGTTCTTGCGCGAGCATCAGGCTGGCCTCGTCGGCCTTGGCGGCGATGTGGCGGAACATCTTCATGTTCCAGGCCTTGGCCATCGCGGTTTCGAAGCCGATGCCCTTCTTCTGGAGGAACGAGTGGAAGCCCATCACCCCCATGCCGACGCTGCGTTCGCGCATCGCCGAATACTTGGCGCGGGCCATTTCCTCAGGCGCGCGGTCGATATAGTCCTGCAGGACATTGTCGAGGAAGCGCAGCACGTCTTCGACGAACAGGTCTTCAGCGTGCCACTCATCCCAGGTTTCCAGGTTGAGGCTGGAAAGGCAGCAGACCGCGGTGCGATCGTTGCCGAGGTGGTCCTTGCCGGTCGGCAGCGTGATTTCCGAACACAGGTTCGAGGTCGAGACCTTGAGCCCCAGGTCGCGGTGATGCTTGGGCATCATCCGGTTCACGGTGTCGGAGAAGACGATATAGGGCTCGCCGGAGGCGAGGCGGGTTTCGACCAGCTTCTGGAACAGCGAGCGCGCATCGACCGTGGCGCGGATCGAGCCGTCCTTGGGGCTGCGCAGGTGGAATTCGGCGCCTTCGCGCACGCATTCCATGAACTCGTCGGTCAGCAGCACGCCGTGGTGCAGGTTCAATGCCTTGCGGTTGAAATCGCCTGAGGGCTTGCGGATCTCAAGGAATTCCTCGATCTCGGGGTGCGAGACGTCGAGATAGCAGGCGGCCGACCCGCGCCGCAGCGAACCCTGGCTGATCGCGAGGGTCAGGCTGTCCATCACCCGCACAAAGGGGATGGTTCCGCTGGTCTTGCCGTTGAGACCAACCGGCTCGCCGATCCCGCGGACATTGCCCCAATAGGTCCCGATCCCGCCGCCGCGACTGGCCAGCCAGACGTTCTCGTTCCAGGTTCCGACGATGCCTTCCAGGCTGTCCGAAACCGAGTTGAGATAGCAGCTGATCGGCAGCCCGCGGTTGGTGCCGCCGTTCGAGAGCACCGGGGTCGCCGGCATGAACCACAGGCGGCTGATATAGTCATAGAGCCGCTGGGCGTGCGCCTCGTCATCGGCATAGGCCGCCGCGACCCGCGCGAACAGGTCCTGGTAGCGTTCGCCCGGGAGCAGGTAGCGGTCGTCGAGCGTATCCTTGCCGAAGTCGGTCAAGAGCGCATCGCGGGCGTGATCGACCTCGATCGCGAAGCGGCGGTCGTGGATCGCCTTCGAATCGTCTTCCTTCGAGGCAGCCGCAGCCGCCACCACGCCGGCCAGCGCCTCGGCGCCCAGCTTGGCCACCAGCATGTCGCTGCCCGGATCGCTCTTCTCTGCCATCGCCACGGCGGCCTGCGCCTCCTTCTTGCCCCGCGCCATGACCTTCACGTCACCCGACGCCAGCGCTGCTTCGACTTCGGCCATGCCTGGCTCGTCCCCGTTCCTGAATTCCACCCTTCGCCCCTCAATCCCGATGCCGCCGCGGCGACCGTCAATGTTCCACATTCGTTCGAATCGACGAGCAAGCGCCAATCCTATCATTCCGATGAGAACGAAACGAGAAAAAGTTTTCCCGTTTTATTCCCCAACCGCGGCTTTCCGCTGTCCTTGCCAGACCCGAATCTGCCCCCGTCGCGCGAAATGCACGCAAACGGCTGAATCTAGGTCTAGTAGGTCCCCCCGGATGCCTGACCACTACCCATAGTGCCAAAGAGTGAGTCGCGCGCAAGAGGATAAATTTACTGTTCACCATCGTGACCGGTTCCAGACCCACCTCCGGCTCATGCCGCGTTGCAGCGACGCGCGGGAAAAGCGCCACTGGTGCGCAGCGCAAGAGTCAAAATCAAAAATGAAAATATTTTTCTCCACGCCAAAGCATCCTGACGCGTTGACACGGAAAGAATCGAGCGGCGCAATCTTGTTGCTGAATTGCCCCCGTTCGAGCAATTGCCGCCCCGGCTTGATCGCCGCCTCTCGTGTGTTATATGTCTATAACACCCCTAGCGAACCAGAGCGAGGTCCAAGAGCATGTTCAATCTGATCGGCGCAGTCTTTTCCGGCCTGTTCGTGGGCGCCCTGGCGCGCTTCTTCTATCCCGGCGCGGTCGACCTGGGGCTGGGCATGACGGTGCTGCTGGGACTGGGCGGATCGCTGCTGGCCGGGTTCGTCGGCAACGGCTTCAGCTTTGGCGAAGGCCTCAACCGCGCGGGTTGCTTTTCCTCAGTCGTGGGCGCGGCGCTGCTGATCTTCGTTGGCCGCCAGCTGGGCTGGCATTTCTAGGCGAAGGCGCAGACCCTACCGCGCGTGGGCCGAAATCGCTCCGGCGATTTCGTCGACCAGCTCGAGTGGCAGGTCGTGGCCCATGCCCGGGATCTCGTGCAGCTTGGCCCCGGGAATCGCCCTGGCGGTATCGCGCCCACCTTCAACCGGGACCAGCGGGTCATCCACCCCGTGGATCACCAGCGTCGGCGCGGTCACGCTTTTTAGCCGCGCCCGGCGATCGCCATCGTCGACGATTGCGCAAAGCTGGCGCGCGGCACCTTCGGGGAAGAAGCTGCGGTTGAAATCGCGCGCGATATTGGCGCGCAGCCGCTCTTCCGCGGTCGGGTAGGCCGGGCTGCCGATCGCGCGGGCGACCCTGATCCCGAACGGAAGCACTTGCTCCAGCGTCGCGCCGGCGGGGGCGCGATCGAGCAGCGCGTTCATCGCCTGTTTCCTCGCCTGAGGCAGGCGGCGGTTGCCGGTGGTTGAAAAGATCGAGGTTAGCGTGCGGACCTTGTGCGGATGATCGATCGCCAGCAGCTGCGCGATCATCCCGCCCATCGAGGCGCCAACAATGTGCGCGTGCTCGATCCCCAGCGCGTCCAGCAGCGCGGCGGCGTCGCCCGCCATGTCGGTCAGGCGGTAGGGCAGCTTGGCGCGCAGGCCGAACATCCGCATCAGCGCGACCCGCTTGAAATTGGGAATGCCGTGCTCGGAGAACTTCTGGCTGAGCCCGATATCGCGGTTGTCATGCCGGATCACGTAATAGCCGTGTTGGGTCAGCGCCTCGACCAGCTCGATCGGCCACAGGGTCAGCTGCGCGCCCAGCCCCATGATCAGGAGCAAGGGCGGATTGGCGGGATCGCCATAGGCTTCGTATTCGAGTCTGATTCCGTTGGCGGCGATTTGCGGCATGTCTGCTCCCTTGGTTCTGGTTTGGCGGGGAGGATTAGCGGGTAGGTTGTAAAGCGCAACCTTGTCTCAAAACAACTCCGTCACCCTGAACTCGTTTCAGGGTCCATGGTGCCGGCAGACTGCAGCGTTGGATCGAAAGCCAACCGCGAAGTCAGCTCATTTCACTCAACCACCGGGCAACACGGGAAATGGACCCTGAAACAAGTTCAGGGTGACGAAAAAGGAAGGGTTGTGAGAGGACCCTGTCAATCGTCCTTGCCGGCCCGCCAGCCATGCTCGCCGCGTTCGTGGATCACGTTGGCGCGGCCGACGATCAGGTCGTCGACCAGGCCGATCCGCCCGGCGTCCTTGTCCTTGTAGGGCAGTGAGTGGAGCACATAGCGCAGGGCATTGAGCCGCGCGCGCTTCTTGTCGTCGCTCTTGACCACGGTCCAGGGGCTGTCGGCGGTGTCGGTGGCGAAGAACATCGCCTCCTTGGCCTTGGTGTAATCGTCCCACTTGTCGAGGCTGGCCATGTCGATCGGCGAGAGCTTCCACTGCTTGAGCGGGTGGACCTTGCGCTCCTTGAAGCGGCGGCGCTGCTCGGCCTGGCTGACCGAGAACCAGAACTTGATCAGGTGGATGCCGCTGCGCACCAGATTGCGTTCAAACTCGGGCGCCTGGCGCAGGAATTCCTTGTACTCGTCTTCGCCGCAAAAACCCATCACCCGCTCGACCCCGGCGCGGTTGTACCACGAACGGTCGAACAGCACGATTTCACCGCGCGTCGGCAGGTGCTCAACATAGCGCTGGAAATACCACTGCCCGCGCTCGACATCGCTGGGTTTTTCGAGCGCGACCACGCGCGCGCCGCGCGGATTGAGGTGTTCCATCATCCGCTTGATCGTGCCGCCCTTGCCGGCCGCATCGCGCCCTTCGAACAGGATCACCACCCGCTGGCCGTTCTCCTTGGCCCATTGCTGAAGCTTCAAGAGCTCGGTCTGGAGCACGAACTTCTCGCGCTCGTAATCCCTGCGCAGCATCTTGTACTTGTAAGGATAGCCGCCCTTGCGCCAGTCGTCGGCCAGCTCGTCGCTGGTCTTGCGGGGCTTGCCGCTGGGTTTGGGCAGTCCCAGGTGCTCGCGCATCCGCACGGCATCATCGGGCGAGGCGCCCGAGATGATCGCTGCCACACCTTCGCTGTTCGGTCCGCCGCTCGCTTCGGCCACGGCATCGAGCGCGGCTTCTTCGGCCTCAAGCGCCGCTTCGCCGCGTTCGTCGGCCAGGCTCTGTTCGACCTCGGCAGTCATCGCGGCATCGTTGGCAGCGGGGCCCGAAGCCTTGGGCGCGGGGGAACGACTCATCGCTTTCTCCTTTTCGCTGCCGACTATGACAGCGAATTCCTGCGAAAGCTTTGATCCAGTTTAGGCCGGGCTTTGATCAGGTGGAGCGCGGCATCCTGGGCACGCGCTCACCGCGCTCACGGATCACATTGGCGCGGCCAACCAGCAGGGGATCGACCGGGCCGATTACTGCATCGTCGCGCCCTTCATAGTCGAACGCGCGGAGGACATAGCGCATGGCGTTGAGCCGGGCGCGCTTCTTGTCGTCGCTCTTGATCACGATCCACGGACACTCTTCGGTATCGCTCGCGGCAAACATCGCTTCCTTGGCCTTGGTATATTCGTCCCACTTGTCGAGGCTGGCCATGTCGATCGGCGAGAGCTTCCACTGCTTGAGCGGGTGAACCTTGCGTTCGGTGAAGCGGCGCAGCTGTTCCTCGCGGCTGACCGAGAACCAGAACTTGATCAGGTGAATCCCGCCGCGGGTCAGGTTGCGCTCGAACTCCGGGGCTTCGCGCAGGAACACGCGGTATTCCTGGGGCTCGCAAAAGCCCATCACCTGCTCGACCCCGGCGCGGTTGTACCAGCTGCGGTCGAACAGCACGATCTCGCCTTTGGTCGGCAAGTGCGCGGCATAGCGCTGGAAATACCACTGGCCGCGTTCGACATCGTTGGGCTTTTCCAGCGCCACCACGCGCGCGCCGCGCGGGTTGAGGTGTTCCATGAAGCGCTTGATCGTGCCGCCCTTGCCGGCCGCGTCGCGCCCTTCGAACAGGATCACCACCCGCGCGCCGGTTTCCTTGATCCAGGTCTGGAATTTGAGCAGTTCGGCCTGCAGCAGGAACTTGTCGGTCTCATAGTCCTTGCGCAGCATCTTGAACTTGTAAGGGTACCCGCCGCGCTTCCAGCCGGGGGCCAGCTCGTCGCTGGTCTGGCGCTGCGGGACAGTCTGGGCCGGCATCGCCAGCAGTTCGCGCAGCCGCGCCGCATCGTCGGGCGCGGCGATCGCGATCAGGGCTTCGAGATCGTGCAAGTTCCCGCGCCGGGCCAGCACTTGCGCGGCGGCCAGCGCGGCCTGCTGCGCGGCGACAAGGCGCTCCTCGGCTATGCTCTGGCCGATTGCCTTGAACGGAATGCCCCCCGCTTCACCTTGAGAATCGTCACTTGCCACTGCGCGCCAAGGCTGGGCGCTGAATGTTGCGGATTTGTTGCAGTTCTATGGCACCAGGACCGTATCCTTCGCCTCGGCCAGGGTCTCGGGATAGTCGAGGGTATAGTGCAGCCCGCGGCTCTCGTGGCGGGCGAGCGCCGAGCGCACGATCAGTTCGGCGCATTGCAGCAGGTTGCGCAGTTCGATCAGGTCGGTCGAGACGCGGAAGTGGGCATAGTATTCCTCCACCTCGTCGGTCAGCATCTGGATCCGGTGCTTGGCGCGTTCGAGCCGCTTGGTGGTGCGCACGATCCCGACATAGTTCCACATGAACCGGCGGATCTCGGTCCAGTTCTGTTTGATCACCACTTCCTCGTCGCTGTCGGTGACGCGGCTTTCGTCCCAGGCGCGGACCGGGGGCGGGGCGTCGAACTCGCCCCAGCGCCCAAGGATATCGCTGGCCGCCGCTTCGCCGAAGACGAAGCATTCGAGCAGCGAGTTGGAAGCAAGGCGGTTGGCCCCGTGCAGCCCGCTTTCGGTGCATTCGCCCGCGGCGTAGAGCCCGGGTAAGTCGGTCCGCCCCGCCAGGTCGATCACGATCCCGCCGCAAGTGTAATGCTGCGCCGGGACCACCGGGATCGGCCCCTTGGTCATGTCGATCCCCAGCCCCAGCAGCTTTTCGTAGATGTTGGGAAAATGCTCGCGCACGAATTCCGGCGGCTGATGGCTGATGTCGAGGTGGACGTAGTCGAGCCCGTCGCGCTTGATCTCGCTGTCGTTGGCGCGGGCGACGATATCGCGCGGGGCCAATTCGGCGCGGAGGTCGTAATCGGGCATATAGCGATGCCCGGTCCTGGGGTTGAGCAAGTGCCCGCCTTCACCGCGCACCGCCTCGGTGATCAGGAAGTTCTTGACGTCGAGATTGTAGAGGCAGGTCGGGTGGAACTGCATCATTTCCATGTTGCCGACCCGGCAGCCCGCGCGCCAGGCCATCGCTATCCCGTCGCCGGTCGCGCCGCGCGGGGCGGTTGAGAACTGGTAAACACGGCCCGCGCCGCCGGTCGCCAGCACCGTCGCCCTGGCGGTATGTGCCTCGACCTTGCCGGTCTTCTCGCCCAGGGCATAGACCCCCCAGACCCGGCCCGATCCCGAATAGCGATCTTCGTGCTTGCCGGTGATCAGATCGATGCACGATTGGTGTGCCAGCAGCGTGATGTTGGGATTTGCTTCGCAGGCCTTCAGCAGCGCCTCTTGCACCGCCCAACCGGTCGCATCGGCGACATGGACGATCCGGCGGTGCGAATGCCCGCCCTCGCGGGTCAGGTGCAGGTGCTCGCCTTCAGTATTGAAAGGCACGCCCAGCTCGACCAGCCGGTCGATCGCTAGCGGAGCACGCTCGATCACGAATTCGACCGTCTCGAGCCGGTTAAGCCCGGCGCCTGCAACCATCGTATCACGGATATGGTTCTCGAAGGTATCCCCGGCATCGAGCACCGCGGCGATCCCGCCTTGCGCCCAGGCGGTCGATCCGCCGGTCAGCTCGCCTTTGGCCAGCACCAGCACCTTGACTCTGTCGGCCAAGGCCAGCGCCGCAGTGAGCCCCGCCGCGCCCGATCCGACGACGATGACGTCGGCGTTCATTGGCCCCCCTCCCGCTTGCGGGAGGGGTTGGGGGTGGGCCAGTTCGCCAGCGCGCGCTTGATTGTAGTTACCACGCCTTCGACATTGCCCAGCACTTCGG
Source organism: Novosphingobium sp. (assembly GCA_031422595.1). Lineage (GTDB taxonomy): Bacteria > Pseudomonadota > Alphaproteobacteria > Sphingomonadales > Sphingomonadaceae > Novosphingobium. The sequence goes on from JANPMA010000248.1 coordinate 13,255, forward strand.
TGTTTGTGAAGTGCAATACACGGTAGCCATGGTCGACCAGGTATCGGTCCCTGTAGACATCGCGTTCGGGCTGGACGTCATGCGAGAAGCCATCGAGCTCAACAATCAGCATCAGTTCGCGGCACAGGAAGTCGGCGAAGAACGGACCGGCTGGCATCTGGCGGCTGAATTTCACGCCAAGCTGCGATTGCGAGAGATACTGCCACAGCCGCCGCTCTGCGGGCGTTGCGGCGTTGCGCAATTCGCGAGCACGGTTCGTGTCCCGATCGCGAAATTTGCCCTGACCCCTCACTGACCCACCCCCGACCCCTCCCGCAAGCGGGAGGGGGGAAGAAAGCGCTGACCGGTCCCCCTCCCGCTTGCGGGAGGGGTTAGGGGTGGGCCAGTCAAAGCCATACTCCTCACGCCGCACCCGAACTCGTCAAATGCACGAAGACATCCTCAAGATCAGCCTCGCGGGTGGTGACATCGACGATCCCCAGCCCCTGGGCCTGGACCAGCGCGAGCACTTCGCCGGCGTTGGTGCGGTCCTTGTCGTAAGTGATTTCCAGCGTGCGCTCGCCCGATTTTTCGCATTTGAGGAAGGCGCTGTGCGAAAGCGGCGCGGCGAGGTCCTTGTCCACGCTCACCACCACGATCTTTTCCCGCCCCATCGCCACCAGTTCGCGGGTCGGCTTGTCGGCGATCAGCTGGCCGTGGTTGATGATCGCGATTCGGTCACACAGTTCCTCGGCCTCTTCGAGGTAGTGGGTGGTGAGCACCACGGTGACCCCGCCGGCGTTCAGCTCGCCAACCAGTTCCCACAATTGCCGGCGCAGTTCCACGTCGACCCCGGCGGTCGGCTCGTCGAGCACGATCACCGGGGGGGTGTGGACCAGCGCCTTGGCGATCAGCAGGCGGCGCTTCATCCCGCCCGAGAGCGTCCGGGCATAGGCCTGGGCCTTGTCGGCCAGATGGACCTGGCCCAGCAGTTCGAGGCTCTTTCGCGCGGCTTTGGGCACGCCATAGAGCCCGGCCTGGTTCTCCAGCACTTCAAACGGCGTGAAGAACGGATCGAACACGATCTCCTGGGGCACAATGCCGATCGCGCGCTTGGCATTGCGCAGATCCTTGTCGATGTCGAAACCCCAGATTTCCGCCGATCCGCTGGTCTTCATCACCAGGCCCGCGAGGATATTGATCAGCGTCGACTTGCCCGCGCCATTGGGGCCCAGCAGGCCGAAGATCTGCCCCTGCGGGACGTCGAAACTGACGTCGTTCAAAGCCAGCTTGGCGGGCGCATTGCCGGCCGGGGCATAGCGCTTGACGAGGTTCCTGATCGAGATCGCGGCGGGTCTATCCATGCCCCCCGCTTAGCCGCAGAAATGGCCGCGGCAAAGCCTGCCAATCGCTTTGGTGCAGGACAAGAGTAACCGGGCTGTTAACCATCTATGTGCAAGGTGCCTTCAGGGCATTCACCTAGAAGGATCGGGATGCATTGGGGGGTTTCCATGCCACGCGGCCAGATCCGGCACGCGATTCGCGCAATTTGCGCGGCTTTGACGCTTGCGTTGTCCGCATCGCTTTCCGCCCCAGCCCAGGCCCAGGTCGCCACCACCCAGGGCAACAGCCAGGCGGTGGTCGTCTCCCCGCTGTCGCTGATCAAGGTTGAGGACCTCGACTTCGGCCGGATCGTCGCGCGGCCGACCGCCGGAACGGTCACCATCAATGTCAACACCGGCGCCTGCACCATAACCGGCGGGCTGATTCACCAGGGCGCCTGCCAGTTCGCCGAATTCGCCGGGAGGGGCACGCGGCGCATGACAGTGCGTTTCCAGATTCCGACCAGTGTCACCCTGACCGGGCCGGCCGGGGCGACCATGCTGGTCAATACCATGACTCTGGGGACCCAGCCGGGCCTTACCTTCCTGGGCGGCAACGGCAATGGCCTGGGCAATGGCAACCGCCGCTATTCGATCGATTCGAGTTCGGGGATCTTCACCTTCCGGGTCGCCGGGCGGCTCAATGTCGGGGCCAACCAGCGCGCCGGGGTCTATACCGGCTCGTTCCCGGTCACCGTCCAGTACCAGTAGGCTGGAAATCGTTTTTCCGCGCTGCTAAGGCGCGGGGCATGAACACCCAGCCCGAAACCCAGATCGTTACCACCACCCGCGTTTCCTGCGATGGTTCCACCGGCATACCCGGCGGCGCAGCCCTGGGCCATCCGCGCGTCTGGCTGGAAATCGACGAGCGCGGCATGGCCGAATGCGGCTATTGCGACAAACGCTTCGTGCTGAAGGGCGGACCGGCCGATCAGGCTGCGGCCTAGCCAACCGCCCAGAACCTCCTATATCGGGATCATGACCACGCCCGATCCCCGCTCGCTGCTGTTCGCCCAGCTCGATCCCGCCCGCGCCCAGGCGCTGACCGCCGAGGCGCTGGCGCGCTGCGACGATGGCGAGCTGTACCTGCAATTCATCGCCAGCGAGGCTTTCCTGTTCGACGACGGGCGGCTCAAGACCGCCGACTATTCGCGCGATGCCGGGTTTGGCTTGCGCGGGGTTTCGGGCGAGATGACCGGCTTTGCCCACGCCAACGAGATCAGTGAAGCATCGATCCGCCGTGCCGGGGAGACACTGCAGCTGCTCGATCCGGCAGGGGGCCAGCCCGCCCCGCCGCCGCGCGCCAACAACCGCCACCTCTATACCGACATGTCGCCGCTCGACACGCTGGGCTTCGCCGAAAAAGTCAAATTGCTCGAAACGATCGATGCCGCCGCCCGCGCCCGCGATCCGCGCGTGGCGCAGGTTTCGGCCAGCCTGGCCGCCAACTGGTCGGTGATCGAGATCCTGCGCGCCGATGGCTTCACCGCCAGCGACGTGCGCCCGATGGTGCGGCTCAACGTTTCGATCGTGGTCGAGAGCAATGGCCGACGCGAGACCGGCAGCTTCGGGATCGGCGGACGGCGGCTTTATGACGACCTGTTCCTGCCCGAAACCTGGAACCGCGCGATCGACCATGCGCTGGCCCAGGCGCTGACCAACCTGGAAAGCGTTGCCGCTCCGGCTGGCGAAATGACCGTGCTGGTCGGCCCCGGCTGGCCGGGGGTGCTGCTCCACGAAGCGGTCGGCCACGGGCTTGAAGGCGATTTCAACCGCAAGGGCGCCAGCGCCTTTTCGGGCCGAATCGGCGAGCGGGTGGGCGCTCCGGGGGTGACTGTGGTCGACGATGGCACCTTGCTGGGTGCGCTCGGCCAGGGGCGGCGCGGCTCGCTCTCGATCGACGATGAGGGCACGCCGACCAGCGAGACCGTGCTGATCGAGGACGGGATCCTTAAAGGCTACATGCAGGACCGGCTCAACGCCCGGCTGATGGGCGTGGCCCCCACCGGCAACGGACGGCGCGAGTCCTATGCCCATGCCCCGATGCCGCGGATGACCAACACTTTCATGAAAGCCGGCAACGATGATCCCGCCGAGCTGCTCAGCCGGGTCAAGAACGGAATCTTCGCCAAGAGCTTTGGCGGCGGGCAGGTCGATATCGTCTCGGGCAAATTCGTGTTCTCCTGCACCGAGGCCTACAAGATCGAGGACGGCAAGCTGGGCGCCCCGATCAAGGGCGCGACGCTGATTGGCGATGGGCCAACCGTGCTGACCCGGGTCAAGGGGATCGGCAACGACTTTGCGCTTGATGAGGGCGTCGGGATCTGCGGCAAGGGCGGGCAAAGCGTGCCAGCCGGAGTGGGCCAGCCGACGCTGCTGATCGAGGGGTTGACCGTGGGCGGAACCGGCTAGGTTTCAGCGCAGGTTCAGGTAAGCGGGATAGGGTGGCACAAGTCGAGCGAAGGATTCGAACAATGCGCAAGGTCGTCATCGCACTCACTACCGCCGCCGCGCTGCTTTGCGGCCCCGCGCTGCAGGCCAAGCCCAGGCTGACCCCGCAGCAAGAACTCGCCAAGCTGCTCGAAGGGCGCGAGCCGGGTAAACCCACGCATTGCCTCTCTTCGTCAGACACCCGCGAGATGCGCGTGCTCGACAAGACTGCGATCGTCTATGGCTGGGGCAACACGATCTGGGTCAACGTGCCCAAGAACGTCGAAGACCTCGACGATGACGATATCATGGTGACCAAGACTTTCGGCAGCCAGCTGTGCAGCCTCGACATCGTCCACACGGTCGACCGCAGCAGCCATATTACCACCGGCTTTATCAGTCTGAGCGAATTCGTCCCCTATCGCCGGATTCCCAAGGTGGCCAAGGCCAACTGACCCTTCCCCGCTGCTTACCCGAGACAGCGAGACGCCGCCCGGAGCGATCCGGGCGGTTTGCTTTTGGGCCAGGCCATCTTCTCTCCCCTTGATGGGGAGAGGATAGCGCAGTTTGCCGCCTTGGCGGCTAGCGTAGCTTGGAGTGGGGTGATGCCGCGCGAGGATGCGAGATCACCCCACTCCAACTGCGGCTAGTTCGCTGCGCTCTCAAGCCTTCGTATCCTCTCCCCATCAAGGGGAGAAGCTTGGGTTGGCTGCCGGGGCTTGACTCTTTGCCAATCGGAATTAGGGTAAATACCCTAAAATGAATTCCAGCGCCTACCGGGAGAATTTCATGGCCAGCTCTGCCACGCTTGAACGCACCGCCTCGCCGATCGAGCCGATCGATGTCAGCCGCCCCGAACTCTATTCCGAAGATCGCTGGCAAGACCTGTTTGCCAGGCTGCGCAAGGAAGCGCCGATCCAGTACGTGCCCGAAAGTGATTTTGGCCCCTACTGGTCGGTCAGCACCTACAAGCCGATCATCCATATCGAAGCCCTGCCCAAGATCTTCTCGTCGGATTCGGAACTCGGTGGAATCGCCATTTCGGGCGATCCGGCCCGGTTTGCCGAATACAACATGCGTGAACCGATGTTCATCGCAATGGATCCGCCCAAGCACACCGGCCAGCGCCGCACTGTCGCGCCCAGCTTCGGCCCTAGCGAAGTCGCGGCGATGAAGGCCGAATGCGTCGCGCGTACCGGCGAGGTGCTTGACGGCCTGCCGATCGGCGAACCGTTTGACTGGGTCCAGCGCGTCTCGATCGAACTCACCACCGGCATGCTTGCCAGGATCTTCGGCTTCCCGTGGGAGCAGCGCCACAAGCTGACCGAATGGTCCGATTTCGGCGGCGATGTCGAACTGATCAAAAGCGACGAAACCATCAAGCTGCGCCTCGCCAAGATGCAGGAAATGGGCATGGCCTTTGCCGCACTGTGGCAGGAACGCATGGCCAATCCGGGCAAGGACCTGATCAGCGTGATGCTGCAATCGGATGCGATGCGCGAGATGGAGCCCGAGGAATTCATCGGCAACCTGATTCTGCTGATCGTCGGCGGCAACGACACCACCCGCAATTCGATGTCG
>JANPMA010000249.1:0-1701 GCA_031422595.1 Novosphingobium sp.
GGTTGGAAGGGTTAGCCTAACCCCATGACCGACCTTCTCCAGCAAATCGCCGCAATCGTCGGCCCGCAGGGTCTGCTGACCGGCGAGGATGTTTCAGGCCGCGCGGCTGACTTCATGGGGCTCACCCGGGTCCAGGCGAGCGCGATTGTTCGTCCGGCTTCGACCGCGGAATTGTCCGAGGTAATGAAGCTGTGCCACGCCGCCGGACAGGTTGTGGTGCCGGCCGGCGGCTATACCGGGCTGGTCCAGGGCGCGGTGTGCAGCCCGAGTGACATCCAGGTGTCACTCGAACGCATGCGCAGTGTCGATGACGTGGACCCGGTCGGGCGGACCATGACGGTCGGCGCAGGCTGTCCGGTCCAGGCCGCGCAAGAGGCCGCCAGCGAACACGGCCTGCTGTTCCCGGTCGATTGGGGCGCGCGCGGATCGGCCACGATCGGCGGCGGAATCTCCACCAATGCCGGCGGCAATTCGGTGGTCCGCTATGGCATGATGCGCGATTCGGTGCTGGGGATCGAGGCCGTGCTGGCCGACGGCACAGTGATCAGCGCGATGAACCGCTTGATCAAGAACAACGCTGCCTACGATCTCAAACACCTGTTCATCGGCAGCGAAGGCACGCTGGGGATCGTCACCCGCGCGGTGCTGAAACTGCAAAGCGCGCCGCTCTCCACCCAGACCGCGCTGGTCGCGCTGGAAGACTTCGCCGCGGTCCAGGCGCTGTTTGTCGAGGCCGGCAAGCGGCTCGGCGCAGGGCTCACTGCCTTTGAAGTGATGTGGGCGAACTATTATGAGCCGATCGCGATTGGCACCGGGCGCCATACCCCGCCGCTGCCGGGCGGCTATGGGTTCTACGTCATCGTCGAGATGAGCGGAACCGATCCTGAACGCGATCCGGCGCAGTTCGAGGACGTGCTGGCCGGCCTGCTCGAAAGCGGGGTCGCCGCCGATGCGGTGGTCGCTGCCAGCCAGGCGCAGGCCGCGCAGATCTGGGCGATCCGCGACGATATCGAGGCGCTGTTCCACTACGCCATGCCCAGCGTCACTTTCGACATTAGCCTGCCGATCCGCGATATGGGCGCCTATGTTGAAGCACTTGAGGTCAGGGCCCGGGCCGAACTGGGCGAGACGATCAAGCTGGTGGTGTTCGGCCACATGGGCGATGGCAATCTGCACATTCTGCTGGGCGCTCAGCCGTTTACGGCAAATATGAAACACCGGATCGAGGAGCTGGTCTTCACCCCGCTCCAGGCGCTGGGGGGCTCGATCAGCGCCGAACACGGGATCGGGCTGGAAAAACGCCAGTGGCTGCATCTCAGCCGCACGGCGGAAGAGATCGCACTGATGAAGACACTCAAGGCGGCGCTTGATCCCAAGGGGATCCTCAATCCTGGAAAGGTGCTGCCGTAATTAGGGACTGTCCCTAATTAGAGGAGGACCCCGCGCCCCACATCCTTCGCATTGATCGCGCCGGTCAGCCCCAGCGCGGTGCGCATGTCCTGTTTCATCAGGCCGAGGTAGCGGGTCAGCGCCGCTTCGCCCCCGGCGGCGAGGGCCAGGGCCCAGGGGCGGCCGATCAGCGCGGCCTTGGCTCCCAGCGCCAGCGCGCGGACCAGGTCTTGCCCGGTGCGGATGCCGCCATCGACCAGCAGGGTGGTCTGGTCTCCCACTGCGTCGGCGATGTGCGGGAGCATCGACGCG
>JANPMA010000250.1:0-3191 GCA_031422595.1 Novosphingobium sp.
CCCCTCCCCTGAAGGGGAGGGGCTTTTGAGCTGCAGATGGCTGGGTCATTGTCGTCACAGGCAGGCCGCGTAGGCCTCGCGCACCGCATCCGCAAGCTGGCCCGCTGCAAAGGCCGGGCCGCACAGCCGCGCCGCTTCGCCGTGGAGCCAGACGCCCTGGCAGGCGGCGTCAAAGGGATCGCTGCCATTGGTCAGGCGGCTGGCGATGGTACCGGCGAGCACATCCCCAGTCCCGGCGGTCGAAAGCCAGCTCGACGCCCGGTACGCCAGCGCCAGCCGGCCATCGGGCGCGGCGACCACGGTGTCGGCGCCCTTGGCCACCACCACCATGCCGCTGGCCAGCGCCAGAGCCACGGCGCGCTCAACCTTGCTGCCCGCCCCGTCGAGGTCCCAAGCGCGCTCCAGCGACAGCAGTTCGCCCTCGTGCGGGGTGGCGATCAGCGGGGTCTGGTGTTCGGCCAGCAGGCGCGGAGCCAGCAGCACCAGCGCATCGGCATCGAGCACCGCGGGGATCTGTTCGGCCAGCGCCAGCGTCAGTTTCTCGCGCGCCTTGGCATCGCGGCCCAGCCCCGGGCCGACCAGCAGCGCGGCGATACGCTTGTCGGTCAAGGCTTCTGCTAGCGGCTGGGTGCTTACAACCAGCTCGTTGGGAACCGCCAGCGGTGCATCGGCATGCAGGCGGACATAGCCAGCCCCCGCCCCCTGCGCGGCCTGCGCGGCCAGCAGCGCCGCGCCGGGCATCGCGCCGACCACCACGCCCAGCAGGCCGCGGGTGTACTTGTGGTCACTCGCACCGGGCGCCGCGAAATGCGGGCGGACAATCGCCCGCGCTGCCGCGCCGACCGGCTCAATCCCGATATCGACCAGCTTCAGCATGCCCATGCTCTCCGCAGCAGGCATCAGGAAGTGGGCGAACTTCCACGCCCCCAGCGCGATGGTCAGATCGTTCTGCGGCAACCCGCGATTGAGCGGCAGGCCCAGATCGGCATCGATCCCGCTGGGCAGGTCGATCGCCACCACATGGTGATGGATCGCGGCAAGGTGGGTGAGCAACGCGGCGTGGTCCGCGCCAAGCGGCCGGGTCAGCCCCGATCCGAACAGGCAATCGACCAGTACGCCGCCGGGGGTCGCCTGCTCCGCCGGTAGCACGCCGCCCTGGTAGAGCAAGCGCGCATGCCGCGCGGCATCGGTGGCCGGATCGGCTGCGGCGATCACCGCCACCTGACCGCCGTGTTCGCGCAAAGCCTCGGCGATCACCCAGCCATCGCCGCCATTGTTGCCGGGGCCGCACAGCACGGTGACTTGCCGCCCCGCCGCCAGCCGCCAGACCCATTCCGCCGCCCCGCGCCCGGCGCGTTGCATCAGCTCGTCGACGCTGGTCCCGCCTGCGATCAACGCCGCTTCGGCATCGCGCATCTGCGCGGTGGTGAGGATCTGGTCAGGAATGTGACTCATCGGCTTCGAACTCGAGCCCCCTCCTCTTCAGAGGAGGGGGGAGAAGTGATTCCGGTGATCACCCCCGCTTCAACTGCGAAACATCGCGCACCGCGCCGCGCGCCGCGCTGGTGGTCATCGCGGCATAGGCTTGCAGCGCGACCGAGACCTTGCGCGGGCGGTCCTTGACGGGCTGCCAGCCCTTGGCGTCCTGTTCGGCCCGGCGCTGGGCCAGTTCCGCGTCCGATACCGCCAGATTGATCGTGCGCCCTGGAATGTCGATTTCGATCCGGTCACCGGCGCGGACCAGTCCGATCGCCCCGCCCTCGGCCGCTTCGGGCGAGGCGTGGCCGATCGACAGGCCCGAAGTGCCGCCTGAAAAGCGTCCGTCGGTCAACAGCGCGCAGGCCGCACCAAGCCCCTTCGATTTGAGGTAGCTGGTGGGATAGAGCATTTCCTGCATCCCCGGCCCGCCTTTGGGCCCTTCATAGCGGATCACCACCACGTCGCCGGCCACCACCTGCCCGGTCAGCACCGCGGTGACGGCATCGTCCTGGCTTTCATAGACCTTGGCTGGCCCCGCGAACTTGAGGATGCTTTCGTCGACCCCGGCGGTCTTCACGATGCAGCCGTCGAGCGCGATGTTGCCGTAAAGCACTGCCAGCCCGCCATCTTTCGAAAAGGCGTGTTCGGCGCTGCGGATCACGCCGTTTTCGCGGTCGAGGTCAAGCTCTTCCCAGCGGCGGTTCTGGCTGAACGCGGTCTGGGTGGGGACACCGCCGGGTGCTGCCTTGTAGAACTGCTGGACCCCGGGATCGTTGGTGCGGCTGATATCCCAGTGGTTGATCGCATCGCCCAGCGTGCGGCTGTGGACTGTCGGCAGACCGGTGTGGAGCAGCCCGGCGCGGTCCAACTGGCCCAGGATCGCCATGATCCCGCCGGCGCGGTGAACGTCTTCCATGTGAACGTCGCTCTTGGCCGGGGCGACTTTGGACAGGCACGGCACCTTGCGGCTCAGCCGGTCGATGTCCTTCATGGTGAAATCCAGCTCCGCTTCATGCGCGGCGGCCAGCAGGTGGAGCACGGTGTTGGTCGACCCGCCCATCGCGATATCAAGGCAGACCGCGTTCTCAAAGGCTTCGAAGCAGCCAATGCTGCGCGGCAGAACGGACTCGTCGTCCTGCTCGTAATAGCGGCGGCACAGCTCCACCACCGTGCGGCCGGCCTGCAGGAACAGGCCCTTGCGATCGGCATGGGTGGCGAGCTGCGAGCCGTTTCCAGGCAGCGACAGGCCCAGCGCCTCGGTCAGGCAGTTCATCGAATTGGCAGTGAACATGCCGCTGCACGATCCGCAGGTCGGGCAAGCCGAACGTTCGATCGATGCAACTTCCTCGTCGGTGTAGCTCTCGTCCGCAGCGGCAACCATGGCATCGACCAGATCGATCGCCACTTCCTTGCCCCCCAGCACCACTTTGCCGGCCTCCATCGGCCCGCCAGAGACGAACACGACCGGAATGTTGATCCGCATCGCCGCCATCAGCATGCCCGGGGTGATCTTGTCGCAGTTGGAAATGCAGACCATCGCATCGGCGCAGTGGGCATTGACCATGTACTCAACCGAATCCGCGATCAGTTCGCGGCTGGGCAGCGAATAGAGCATGCCATCGTGGCCCATCGCGATCCCGTCATCGACGGCGATGGTGTTGAATTCCTTGGCGACGCCGCCGGCAGCCTCGATCTCACGCGCGACCAGCTGG
>JANPMA010000251.1:0-4673 GCA_031422595.1 Novosphingobium sp.
GGTCCTGCGGCAGGAAGCACATTGCCACCGCATAGTCGCCTTCGCCCGGCAGGGTCAGGCCTTCGGCGCTCGCCCATTCGCGGTACAGCGCATCGGGGATCTGGATCAGGATCCCGGCCCCGTCGCCCAGCAACGGATCCGCCCCGACCGCTCCGCGATGGTCGAGATTCTTCAGGATTTCCAAGGCCTGGGTAACGATCCCGTGGCTTTTCGCGCCCTTGATATGGGCGACAAAGCCGACCCCGCAGGCGTCGTGCTCATTGCCCGGATCGTACAGCCCCTGCGGCTTTGGAAATGCCATCGCAAAATTCGTCCCGTATCGCGCCAGAACCGAGCGATTCGCGCCCGCGGAAGCGCAAACCCTCGAATTCTGGCAATTAAGCGCAACCCTACCCGCCGCGAAAAGCAGCGAAAATTGCGCCAGGCCATCCCATGACGACAGGATACTGTTTTTGCAACTGCGAAAGGAACAAGAAAGGCTTGGCCGGGGCCAAGCCTGACTGTGAATAGGATTGTGAAGGGTAAGCGGGTGCGGCTCAGGCCGCGCCGCTCATCCGCTGCAGGTTGGAAAGCGCGGCGCGCAAAGCCCGTTCGGCCTCGCCCGGATCGACCGCCGGGGCGGCCAGGTTGGCGGCGACCTGCTGGCCCTGTTCGGCGCTGCCGGGCGAGTCGAAGCGGCGGAACGGTGCAGCTTCGGGTCCGGCGGCAAAGGGAGCCGACTGGAATGAGGCTGGCTGGACCGGGGCCTGGCCGGGGAAGATTACCACCGGCTCGATCTCGGTCGGGGTGGCCGTGGATTCTTCGATCCGCACAAACGGATTGCGCGCGGGGGCGACCTCGAGCAGCGAAGCGTAGCTTGCTTCCTCGAGCAGTTCCTCTTCAGCCCCGAGTTCGAGCGGGGCGGGTTCTGGGGCGCTGGGCTCGGGCTGGCTAGCCTGGGCCGCGACGACCGGGGCCGCGACGATCGGGGCCGCTGGCATGGCGATGTGGCGCGGCGGCAGCAGGCTCAGGTCGGGCAGCGCATCCTCTTCAAGGAAGGCGTCGAGCGCAAGCGGCTGCATGGCGCGCGGGAGCGCAGCCGCGGTCGGCGCCTCAGCAAACGGCGGGGCACTCGTCGGCGCCGGTTCGGCTGGCGCGGCGGGTTCAAAGGGCGGTTCATAAGCCGAAGGGATCGCCGCGGCGGCGACCGGCGGGGCCGGTTCGAACGCAGCTGGAACCTCGCTCGCTGCCAGCACCTCGGGCACCGGCTCGGCTTGCGCCATGGCCGGCGGTGCAGCGACTTCCGCGGCCGGCGCGGCGCGAGCAGCACGGCGGCGGCGCATCGATTCGGCCAGGCGCGCAGCGAGGTCACTCATCCCGAGCGAGCCCGGGCTGGGCAATTCTTCCTCGGCGGCAGGAGCCTCAAGCGTGGCAGCGGGTGCCGGGGCGGGCTGCGGGGCCGGTTCGAATGCTTGCGGAACCGGCGCAGCGCCAACCGCAGGGCCAGCCATTGGTGCTGGTTCGGTTTCGCGCGCGGTGAACAGCGGCTCGTGCTCTTCCTGGTCGAAGACCGTGGTCTTGAAACCCGCCGCCTGGACGAATTCCTGCGGGACATGGCCAGCGCTGGCGACCACGCCAAAGATCTGGCACTCTCTCTCGCCCTCACTCGGGGGCGCAGGCGGGGTCATCCCGAAGACCTGACGGCCATCGGCATGCGCTGCGGCGGTCGCCGGGCAAGCGACGGGCACTTCGGACAGCACTGCCGCCGGTTCGGTCTGGAACACCTGGCGTTGCGCCTCGATGGCTGCCGGCGCAGCAACCGGCGCGGCGTTCGACCAATCGAGGCTGACCGGGCTGGGCGCGGGAGCGGCCGGGGTCGGCTCGGCCGAAGCGACCGACAGGGATTCAGCAGCCGACTGGACATTGGCGATGCCAAGTTCGGAAATATCGAAGATCTGCGGGTTGCCACCCGGCAGCGGAGCCATGTCATGGGGCACGAAGTCCTCCTCCTCATGCTCGATCGCCAGCGAACGGCGGCGGTTCGCCAGAACCCCGCCGCCATTTGGCCCTTCCGCGGCGTCCTCGCGCGCCACCACCGGCGGGCGGGTCGATGCGTCGGCATAGTGCGGGCGGGTATCGGCCCGCTCGCGGCCCAAGTCGCGGGCGCTGCGTTTGCGTTCGGTCACTACCGGCTTGGGCCGGGCGATCCGGCGGGCAAGCACCAGGCCCAGCACCGCGCCAAGCGCAGCGAGGATCAGGGCGACCAGGATCCGTGCGGTCACCCCCAGCGGCGGCGCCGCAGCCGGGATCACCAGATCGAGATGGCTCTTGAGCACCAGGCCCTCAAGCAGGCTGGGCCTGACAGCCAGGCTGCCGAGGCCGAACAGCGCCCCGAACCACAGCGCCACGACAGCCGGAAACAGCTGGTGGCTGGTGATCGGTTTGCCTTTGGCTGGCTTACGCTTGTGCTTTGCCACCTTGCTTGAAACCCCTGTCAGTCGGTCCTTCTTGCCGCGTTTCCAACCGCTCAGGCGGCGGCCGGGACGCGGCAATCCACGGATCGGGCTAACAGCCTTTGGTAAACATCGTGATAACGATGAACATTATGCGCCCAGTCATGGCTGGTCCGAACGTGATCAAGGCCGGCGGCGCGCAGCCCGTCCCAGCGGGGCCTTGCTTCGAGTAAAGAGGCCAACGCCGCCGCACAGGCCGCCGGGTCGTCTGGTGCAAACAAGGTCCCGGTCAGCCCGTCGGTAATCAGCTCGCGGTGCCCGCCGACATCGGATGCTGCCACCAGCTTGCGCTGTGCCATCGCTTCAAGCGGCTTGAGCGGGGTGACCAGATCGGTCAGCCGGCTTTTCTTGCGCGGATAGGCCATGACATCGACCAAGGCGTAGTAACGCTCGACCTCGCTGTGCGGTACGCGCCCGACAAAACGGATCGCCGCGCGTGCCGGGCTGGCCTCGGCCTGGTCTTTCAGCGCAACTTCCATCGGCCCGCCACCGACCAGCAGCAGCCGGGCATCGGGGATCCGCGCGGTCAGCAGCGGCATGGCCGCGATCAGGTCGTCCAGCCCTTCATAATCATAGAAACTGCCGATGAAGCCGATCACTGGGCCTGCTTCCAGCCCCAGTTCGGCCGCCAGCGCCGGATCGGGGGCTACCGCTTGGCCGAACAGCGCCAAGTCTACCCCGTTGGGGCTGATCGTGATCTTGGCCGGATCGGTCCCGCGCAAGACCAGATCGTCCTTCAGGCTCTGGCAAATCGTTACAACAGCATCGGCCCCGGCGACCACATGGTTTTCCAGCGCCCGGGTCAGCCGGTATTTGACATTGCCTTCGCTGCCGGTGCCGTTGGAAACTGCGGCGTCTTCCCAGAAGGCGCGAATTTCATAGACCACCGGAATGCCCAGCCGCTTGCCCGCGATCAGCGCGGCCTTGCCGCATAGCGCCGGCGAATGGGCGTGAAGCACGTCGGGCCGCCAGTCAGCGGCCAATGCGACGATCGCTTCTGCCAAAAGATTGATTTCGCGCCACTCGCGCAGCCCCACCGGGCCTTGGGCTGCGCCGCGGGTGCGGTGGAACGTGATGCCGTCGCAGACTTCGCTGTCGGGGCCGTCCTGGAAATGCCTGAGCCCGGTGATCCCGCGCACTTCCAGCCCCGCCGCCGCTTGCGCAGACAGGATCGCGCGGGTGCGAAAGGTATAGCCGCTGTGGAGCGGCAACGAATGGTCGAGGACATGCAGGATGCGGGTCATGGCCGCATTCTCTAGCCCCGGACTGCTTAACGGCGCGTCAACCCCGCGGTGCTAGGGGCTGTGCTGCGATGATCGACTATTTCTCCCTGGCGCTGACCCACGGCCTGCTGGCGCTTGCCTGCTGGCGGCTGCTGCTGCGTGAGGATCTCGACAACGAAACCGAAGCGGACGAGCCGCGTGCTTGACCTGGCGATCACCGGCTTCACCGCGGCGTTTCTGGCGCTCGGGTTCCGCAGGCCGTTCCTGTGGGTGCTCGCCTTCATCTATATCGATACGCTCAGCCCGCAGAAAATCTCGTACAGCCTGCTCGCTTCGATGTCGATTTCGCTGGTCGCTTTCGTGCTGGCCTTCGTGGGCTGGGTGGTGCTCGACGACAAGCGCGACAGCCGCTTTACCATGCGTCAGGGGATCATCGCGGTGCTGCTGGTCTATTGCGGGCTCACCACCATGTTCGCCGACTTCCCGCTCGAGGCCGCGGAAAAGTGGTCGTGGGTGTGGAAGGCGCTGGTCTTTGCGATCTTCCTGCCGCTGACGCTGCGCACCCGCCTTCGGATCGAGGCGGCCTTGCTGGTCATGGTGCTGGCGGTCGCGACGATCATCATCAACGGCGGAATCAAGACGATTGGCGGCGGCGGCGGCTATGGCACGCTGCATTTGCTGATCGACACCAATTTTGGCCTCTACGAAGGCTCGATCATCTCGCTGGTGGCGATCGCGGTGATCCCGCTGGTCCTGTGGCTGATGAAGCACGGGACGATCTTCCCGTCCGACTGGCGGGTCAAGCTGTTCGGCGTGGCGCTGATTTTTGCCAGCGCGCTGATCCCGATCGGCACCCAGGCCCGGACCGGGCTGGTCTGCCTCGGCCTTTTGGCGGTGCTCGCGCTGCGCACGGTCAAGCGCCGGTTCCTCTACCTTGGGATGATGGCCGCGCTGGTGG
>JANPMA010000252.1:0-4273 GCA_031422595.1 Novosphingobium sp.
CCCGCAAGCGGGAGGGGGACTTAGCCAATGCCTTCGTCTGCACCGCCAACATCGTCGCCAGCGACCTTGGCGCGGGAATCGTCGATGGCAACCGCAAGGTCCTCGCCGCGCGGCTCAGCGATGCGCGGTTCTTCTGGGAGCAGGACCGCAAGGTTTCGCTGGAAGATCAGGCCAGGAAGCTCTCGCGGATTACCTTCCATGAAAAGCTGGGCACCGTCGCCGACAAGGCCCAGCGGGTGGCCAAGCTGGCGCGGTGGTTGGTGGAAGAAGGGATCATCCTCCCCGAAACGGGGAGGGGGACCAGCGAAGCTGGTGGAGGGGTACACGCAAGTGGTCCCAACGCCGCTGGCCAGCACCGTTCTGATCACTCGCCCGTACCCCTCCACCATCCTGCGGATGGTCCCCCTCCCCGTGCCGGGGAGGATCTCGCCGACCAGGCCGAACTCGCCGCGCGCCTGTGCAAGGCCGACCTCGTCACCGAAATGGTCGGTGAATTCCCCGAACTGCAAGGCCTGATGGGCGGCTACTACGCCCGCGCCGAGGGTCTGCCGGATGCGGTCGCCGACGCGATCCGCGATCACTACAAGCCGGTCGGGCAGGGCGATGATGTTCCGACTGCGCCGGTGACGGTGGCGGTGAGTTTGGCGGATAAGTTTGATACTTTGGCCGGGTTCTTCGCAATCGACGAGAAGCCAACGGGATCCAAAGACCCCTTCGCACTGCGGCGCGCTGCAATTGGTGTTGTGCAACTGATTACCGCGAATCAACTCAGGCTTCAGCTCGAATGGGCCTTTGCTTTCGCCTACATCGGCTTCCTTGAGCAGCTCGTAGATCGAATGGAGGAATTCGAAGCCGCAGATGTCGCAAAGCACCCGAACTGGAAACCGCCGTTTGAACGGGGCGAAGCTGCGGAGGAGAAGTATTTTCGTTCGTTGAACGACTTCTTCGCCGACCGCCTCAAGGTCCAGCAACGCGAAGCAGGCGTCCGCCACGACCTGATCGACGCGGTTTTCGCGCTCGGCGGGGAGGACGATCTGGTTCGCCTGCTCGCCCGGGTCCATGCGCTCCAGGCCTTTATCGGCACCGATGACGGCACCAACCTCCTCGCGGGCTACAAGCGCGCGGCGAATATTCTCAAGAAGGAAGGGTACGAAAGCCCCTCCCCTTCTGGGGTGGGGTTGGGGTGGGGTTTGTCGCCATCAAGCGACGTCGCGTCAGACGGACAGACCCCACCCCCGACCCGCGTTCAGAGTCACGTGCCTCTGAACGCCCTGAAGGGGAGGGGAGAACTAGAAAATTCGCTTTCCTACACCCCCGAACCAGCGGAAAAGGCGTTGATCGACGCGCTGGGCCTGGCCGGGCCCAAGGCGGCCGAGGCGGTTGCGGCAGAGGACTTTGCCGGGGCCATGGCCGCACTGGCCACGCTGCGCGCGCCGATCGACCAGTTCTTCGATGCAGTGACCGTCAATGATGCCGATCCCGCCAAACGCACCTACCGCCTCTCGCTGCTCGCGCGCTTCCGCGATGCGGTGCACGGCGTCGCGGATTTCTCGCGGATCGAGGGTTAGAAGCCGCGCCTGGAGAAAAGTGTCAAGTGTCAAGTTGGGTGCAAAATGCATTCAATCCAATGGTTTGGATCGTGACGCTAACTTGACAACTTTACACATCTGTCAAGCTGCGGGCCGTCAGCGGCAGTTCAGTTCCTCTCCATCAATCTGTGCATCGTTCTTGCTGCACCGCACAAAAAAGCTGACTCGTCCGCCACCGAGGGTTAGGGGCAGAACCACACCGGCAAGCGATTCGTCGGTTTCTGGAAATGGCGGTTTTCCGTGACTTCATACGTATTCACATTCGGCCTTCGACAGGCTCAGGCTGAGCGGGATGCGGCAGACCCGCGCAGCCGCGACAAGACGGTCGTGGGCGGCAAGGGCGCGAACCTGGCTGAGATGGCCGGGATCGGCCTGCCGGTGCCTCCGGGCTTTACGATCACCACCGAGGAATGCGTCCGCTATCTGGCCGAGGGCGCCCTTCGACAGGCTCAGGGTGATCGGGTTGATTTTTCAGCAGAGCTCAAGGCCGAAGTAGCAACCGCACTCGCGCATATCGAAAAGGCTGTCGGCAAGAACTTCGGCGATCCCGCCGATCCGCTGCTGGTCTCGGTCCGCTCGGGCGCGCGGGTTTCGATGCCGGGGATGATGGACACCGTGCTCAACCTGGGGCTCAACCACGCGACCGTGCAGGGGCTGGCTGCCAGTTCGGGCGATGCGCGCTTCGCTTGGGACAGCTATCGCCGCTTCATCCATATGTATTCGGACGTGGTGCTGGGGCTGGACCACCACCTGTTCGAGGATGCCCTTGAAATCATCAAGGAAGACAACGGCTACTATGCCGATGTTGAGATGCAGGCTGAAGACTGGCAGAAGCTGGTCAAGCTCTACGAGGAAATTGTTTCGACCGAGCTGGGCCGGTCGTTCCCGCAGGATGTTCACGAACAGCTGTGGGGCGCGATCCGCGCGGTGTTCGATTCGTGGGATTCGGACCGGGCCAAGGTTTACCGCCGACTCAACGACATCCCGGGCGACTGGGGCACCGCGGTCAACGTCCAGGCGATGGTTTTCGGCAACATGGGCGAGAGCTCGGCCACCGGGGTCGCCTTCACCCGCGATCCGGCGACTGGTGAGAAGGCCTATTACGGCGAATGGCTGGTCAACGCCCAGGGCGAAGACGTGGTGGCGGGGATCCGCACGCCGCAGGACCTGACCGAGGCTTCACGGACTCGCGCCGGGGCCAAGCCGGCCTCGATGGAATCGGCCATGCCGGCGGCCTACGCCGAGCTTGCTGCAGTGTTCGAGCTGCTTGAGCAGCACTACCGCGACATGCAGGACATCGAATTCACCGTCGAGCGCGGCAAGCTGTGGATGCTGCAGACCCGCTCGGGCAAGCGCACCGCCAAGGCCGCGCTCAAGATGGCGGTCGATATGGTGGGCGAAGGCCTGATCGACGAGCGCGCGGCGATCCTGCGGGTCGATCCGATGGCGCTCGACCAGTTGCTTCACCCGACGCTTGATCCCACGGCGGCGCGCGATGTGCTGACCACCGGGCTGCCGGCCAGCCCCGGGGCGGCCTCGGGCGCGATTGTGCTCGATGCCGACAGCGCCGAAAAGCGCGCGGCGATGGGTGAGGCGGTGGTGCTGGTGCGGGTCGAAACCAGCCCCGAGGACATTCACGGCATGCACGCCGCCAAGGGCGTGCTGACCGCGCGCGGCGGCATGACGTCGCACGCCGCGGTGGTGGCGCGCGGGATGGGGCGACCTTGCGTTTCGGGCGCTTCGGCGGTCTCGATCGACATGGCCAGCCGGACGCTGCGGATCGGCAGTCGCGAGCTCAGGGAAGGCGACCAGATCACGCTCGACGGCACCACCGGCGAAGTGATGGCCGGGCATGTTCCGACGATCGAGCCCGAACTGGTCGGCGATTTCGGGGTGCTGATGGGCTGGGCTGACCAGCACCGCCGGATGAAGGTGCGCACCAATGCTGAAACCCCGGCCGACTGCCGCACGGCGCGCCAGTTCGGCGCCGAGGGGGTGGGGCTGTGCCGGACCGAGCACATGTTCTTCGACGCCGCGCGGATCGCCTCGGTGCGCCAGATGATCCTGGCCGAGGATGAGGCCGGCCGCCGCACCGCCTTGGCCAAGCTGCTGCCCGAGCAGCGCGCCGATTTTCACTCGATCTTCGAAGTGATGGCGGGCCTTCCGGTCACCGTGCGGCTGCTCGATCCGCCGCTGCACGAGTTCCTGCCGCACGAAGATGCCGAATTCGAGGAACTGTCGGAAGCGATCGGGATCGGCACCGCTACGCTCAAGCGCCGGGCCAATGAACTGCACGAAATGAACCCGATGCTGGGGCATCGTGGCTGCCGTTTGGGGATCACTTTCCCCGAGATCTACGAAATGCAGGCCCGCGCGCTGTTCGAAGCCGCCTGCGATGTCGCCGCGCAGGGCGGTGAGGCGCCGGTGCCCGAGGTGATGATCCCGCTGGTCGCCACCGCCAAGGAGCTGGAGATCCTCAAGGCGCTGGTCGATCGCACCGCCAGCGCGGTGTTTGCCGAGAAAGGCCGCAGGCTGGCCTATCACGTCGGGACCATGATCGAGCTGCCACGGGCGGCGCTGATGGCCGGGCAGATTGCCGAAGTGGGCGAGTTCTTCTCGTTCGGAACCAATGATTTGACGCAGACAACTCTTGGCGTTTCGAGGGATGATGCGGCCAGGTTTCT
>JANPMA010000253.1:0-16839 GCA_031422595.1 Novosphingobium sp.
CACCGAACCGTGGGGGGTCAAGATTACCCGGATCGAGATCAAGGATATCCGCCCGCCGGCCGATATTTCCAACGCGATGGCCCGGCAGATGAAGGCCGAACGCGAAAAGCGCGCCAACATCCTTGAAGCCGAAGGGTTCCGTCAGGCTGAAATCCTCAAGGCCGAAGGCGAAAAACAGAGCGCGATCCTGTCCGCCGAAGGCCGCAAGGAAGCTGCCTTTCGCGATGCCGAAGCGCGCGAACGCTCGGCCGAAGCCGAAGCCCGCGCAACGCAGGTGGTGTCCGAAGCGATCGCCACATCGGGCACACAGGCGCTCAACTATTTCGTCGCGCAAAAGTATACCGAGGCGGTTACCGCTTTCGCCAATTCGCCCAACGCCAAGACCATCCTGTTCCCGGTTGAGGCGACCCAGCTGATCGGTTCGATCGGCGGGATCGGCGAACTGGTGCGCGACGCGCTGGGCGACAAGGCCAAATGATGAGCCTGCTTGAAGGGATCGAGCCGCACTGGCTGTGGCTGACGCTGGGGCTGGTTCTGGCGATCGGCGAAATGACCATCCCCGGCGTGTTCCTGATCTGGATGGCCGGTGCGGCGCTGGTCACCGGGGTAGTCAGCTGGTTCCTGCCGATCGGGCTGCTGGCGCAAGTGGTGCTGTTCGCCGTGCTCTCGATCGTGGCCGTATTCGCCGGGCGCAACTGGCTGGTGAAACATCCGATCGAATCCGCCGATCCCAAGATGAACGATCGCGGCGCGCGTTCGCTGGGCCAGGTCGTGGAAGTCACGCAAGTAATCGAAAACGGTGAGGGCCGGGTCAAGCTGGGCGACAGCGAATGGCTCGCCCGCGGCCCCGATGCCGAGCCTGGCACGCGGATGCGGATTTCGGGAAATGAAGGCGCGGTGCTGCTGGTTGAGCACCTGCATTGACCCACCACTTGCAACAGGAGATTTTCATGAAGAGGTTGGCGAAAGGTCTGGCCATTGCCGCACTGCTGGCGGGCACTGCGGTCCCGGCCGTGGCGCAGTCTGCGGGGCTGAACGATGCGGTCTGCATCCAGGTACTGGGCGAAACCGCGGCCAAGCTCAAGGACAAGCAGAGCACCCATTCGGTGGTGATGAATTTCCAGGGCTATTACACCGCCCGGATCCGCCAGGCGATCGGCCCGAACGGCAACATGGCCGCGGCGCTGAAGGCCGGGCGCGACGCGGTCGCCAAGATGAGCGTCGACAAGTACAAGGCGGCGGGCAGCCAATGCCTCGACGGCCTGCCCCAGAAGGATATGGAAGAGCTGTTCGTCTTCAACGATGCGCTGGGGGCCAATCCGCCCGAGAAATAGGCTGTCTGCACAGCAAGCAGACATTTCGGCCATTAACCTTGCGCGGCGAATGGATTATGCCCCAGATTAGCGGTGTCGCGCCGCGCAGGAGGGATTGACGCAGCCATATGGCCAGGACTGATATCCGGCGATCGCCGCCGCCGCGCGGCAGCAAGCCGGCCAAACCCAAACCCACCGGCTTTCGCCTGTTTATGCGCCGCCTGTTCGTCTGGGGTGGATCGCTGGCGCTGTTCGGCCTGTTGTCGCTGGCGGTGGCAGTTGGCCTCGCGGCCAATTCGCTGCCTGCCTATGAGGAGCTCAAGGCCAGCCAGAACGAGCAGATGATCGTGGTGCGCGCGCGCGACGGGACCGAACTGGTCACGCTTGGCCCCAGCTATGGCAAGTGGGTTGCCGCGGATCAGATCCCGCAAGTGATGAAGGATGCGATCCTTTCGACCGAGGACAAGCGTTTTTACCAGCACATCGGGGTCGATCCGGTCGGCGTGGCCCGCTCGTTCTATGTGCGCTACCGCGACGGGCGCTGGCGCCAGGGCGGATCAACCATCACCCAGCAGCTCGCGCGGACCGTGTTCCTCAACAACAGCCGCACTTTTGCGCGCAAGCTGCGCGAGGCGGTGCTGGCGCTGGCGATCGAGTGGAAGTTCTCGAAAGACCAGGTGCTCGAGCTCTATCTCAACAAGGTCTATTTCGGCGGCGGGGCCTATGGCATCGATTCCGCTTCGCGCAAGTTCTTTGGCCACCCGGGCACCCAATTCAGCCTGCCCGAAGCCGCGATCATCGCCGGGCTGGTAAAGGCCCCCTCGCACTATTCGCCCACTGCCGATGCGGCGGCCGCGGTCGGCCGCGGCAAGGTGGTGCTGGGGCTGATGCAGGAAAACGGCAAGGCCAGCGCCAGCCAGGTCGCGGCAGTCGATTTCAAGGCAATCAAGTTCGCGTCCGAAACCGGGCAGAACTCGGTGCGCTATTTCACCGACTGGGCGTTGCCGCAGCTTGATATTCTGTTGGGAGAAAACGACCAGCCGATCGAGGTCTGGACCACGCTTGACCCCAGACTGCAGGCTGCTGCGACCGATGCGATCCAGCGCAATGTGCCGGGCGGGGCGCAAGGCGCGCTGGTTTCGATGGACCGCGACGGGGCGGTCTTGGCGCTGGTTGGGGGGACCGACTATGTCACCTCGAACTACAACCGTGCGGTCAATTCGGTGCGCCAGCCTGGCTCGGCCTGGAAGCTGTTTGTCTATCTTGCCGCGCTCGAAGCCGGCTACACACCTTCGAGCGAGGTTGTCGACGAACCGGTGACAATCCAGGGCTGGAGCCCGCGCAATTCGAACGGCGCGTTTGCCGGCAAGATCGACGTGCGCACCGCCTTTGCCTATTCGAAGAACACCGTCGCCGCGCAGCTGGGTAACGAAGTCGGCTTTTCGGCGGTTGCGGGAATGGCGCGGCGGTTCGGGATCTCCACCCCGATCTCAACCGTGCCCTCGATGGTGCTTGGTTCCAACGAAGTCCGGCTGATCGACATGACCCGCGCTTTCGCCTCGGTTTCGGCGCAAGGGCAGGCGGTCGAGCCATACGGGATCGTCAAGATCGCGACCACCGACGGCAAGGTGCTCTATCAGCGCCAGAGCAAGGGCGGGTCCACGTTGGTAAGTGCCAATGTCGCCAATGGCATGACCGACCTGCTGCAAAGCGCGGTCGCCACCGGGACCGGCTCTGCGGCGCAGATCGGACGGCCGGTTGCGGGCAAGACCGGGACCACCACTTCGAACAAGGACGGCTGGTTCCTGGGCTTTTCCAGCGGGGTCACTACGGGCGTGTGGATGGGCCGCGACGATGACAGGCCGGTCCCCGGCCTGCAAGGCGGGACCGCCCCGGCGCGGGCCTTTGCCAGCTTTATGAAAGTCGCGGTGGCGGGCCGCCCGGTCGAGAAGTTCCAGACCGAAATGATCGCGCCGGCCTGGCAGCTCGAGCCCGACGACGAGGCCAATTTCAGCGGCAGCCCCGAAGACTACTACTACGTCGATGAAAACGGCAATCTGATCGAACCGACGCGCGGGCAGGCCAGCCCCGGCGCGGACCGCCCCGGCCCCGCGCCGCGCGACGATCTGCCCGGCGATCCCAACGGCTCGCTGGTCCCGGTCAATCCGCCGCCAGCGGCGAACGAGGATTTCCTCAACGAGGCGACCGGCAAGAAAAGCTCCGGGGGGCAAACGCGCCCCCCGCAGTAATCCTGCGACCGGTCAGCGCAGCCTGATGCCGATGTAGATCGTGCCCTGGGTGCCGGGGCGCATCACTTCGAGCGTGATGCTGGGCCGGCCCGAAGCCTTGGCAGCCTTGACCGCCGCATCGAGCGCGGCCACCGATGTGATCGGCTGGAAGTTGGCACCAAGCACAATGTCGCCGCGTTGCATACCTTGGCTCGCCGCATCCGAAGCGCTGTCCAGCCCGGCGATCACCGCGCCGCGGGTCGATGTCGGCACGCGCAGTTGCTGGGCGATATCGGCATCCATATCGAGCACCTCGAGCCCCAGCAAGTCGGCGGTGGGGCCTTCGCCCTTGCCCGATGGCTTGTTGAACGGGCTGTCATTGGGATCGGTGGTGCCCAGGCTCTTGGCCAGTTCGTCCTGACCGGGGCGCTTGGCGACCGTGGCGGTCACGGTCAGCGGCTTGCCCTGGCGCAACAGGTCGATCGGGATCCGCGTGCCCGGCGTGATATTGGCGACGATCGTCGAGAGCGAGCTTTCGGGCGTTACCACGACATTGTTGACCTTGAGTACGATGTCGCCCGGCTTGATCCCGGCCTTGTCGCCCGGCATGCCCGGCGGCACCCCGCGGACCAGCTCGCCGCGATCGTGCGGCAGGCCTAGCGAATCCGCCATGGCATCGCTGATCGGCTGGATCTGCACACCCAGGAAGCCGCGCTCGATCGCCTTGCCGGAAACCAGCTTTTCAACGATCGGCTTGGCGATGTCCGAGGGAATCGCAAACCCGATCCCGATATTGCCGCCGGTGGGGGCGACGATCCAGTTGTTGATCCCGATCACGTTGCCGCGCATGTCGAACATCGGTCCGCCCGAATTGCCCGAATTGATCGAGGCGTCGGTCTGGATGTAGTGATCGTAAGCGCCGCTGCCGGTGTTGCGGTTGACCGAGCTGATGATCCCCGAGGTAACCGATCCACCAAGCCCAAACGGGTTGCCGATCGCGATCACCCAGTCGCCCGCGCGGGCCTTGCTGCTCTCGCCGAACTGCACGAAAGGCAGCGGGCTTTTCGCATCGATCTTGAGCACGGCAATGTCCGAATCGACATCGCGCCCGACGATCCGGGCCGGATACTCGGTCCCGTCGGCCAATTTGATCCTGACCTCGTCAGCAGCGCCCTTGCGGTCAAGGCTGATCACGTGGTTGTTGGTGACGACATAGCCATCGGCCGAAATCACGAACCCGGACCCTACTGCTTGGGCCACCCGGGCCTGACTGCCCTGGCCCATCATCGCGCCCAGCGGAGTGTTGGCCAGCGGGTTGTCGACCTGCACCTTCTGGCGCACCGAAATGTTGACCACTGCGGGCTGCAGCTGGGCGTTGAGATCGGCAAAGCTGGCGGGAGCCCCCGCGCGCGGGACCACCGACTGCATCCGGCTTTCATCGTTCTGGGCCACCTGGGCCCCGGCGGGAAGCCCGGTCACCAGCGAAAGGGCAGCGCCGCCCAGCAGCAGCGCACTTGTCACACCATAAGCGTATCGCACCAGTTTAGGTCCTCTTGCTTGAATATCCTGCCCGCCCCGGCACTCACGGATTCACCCCGCAGCGCCTGAACGGAAATTGAACGGGAGCTATCTCCCGTTGAAGTGTTTGAGATAGGCACTGTCCGGCGGGATTACGATAGTCGCCGCGTTCTTGCGCTCGGGATCCCCGTAAAGCTGCTCGTAATTGCGCAGCGCCTTGAAGAACCCGTAGAATTCGGGGTCCTGCCCGGCGTTGGCTTGCATGATCATCGCGGCTTTGGCCTGGGCCTTGGCGACGATCTCGCTCGCGGCGCGGCCGCTTTCTTGCTCGATCGCCTGGGCTTCGGCGGCGTGGCGTTCTTCCATGCGTTGATAGGCCAGTTTGAGCCCGGCCTCGCTCAGCGCCACCCGGCCGATCCTGACATCGATCACTTGCACGCCTAAGCTGCGCGCCTTGGCGTCGAGCGCTTGCTTGATCTCTTGCGCGGCGCCGCTGCTGCCAGGCGTGGCAATCGCGAGCGCGGTGCGCGGCACCAGCTTTTCTTCAAGCAGCGCGGGCAGCACCGCCTGGAGCTGGCTGCCGACCTTGTCGCCCAGGCCCTGGGCGCCTTGCAGCCGGACCGGGTCGATGATCCGGTAGGTCACGTCGACATCGACCAGCAGGACCTGCTCATCGCCGGTGCGGACCCGCTGTCCGGTCAGCGAGTAGCCTTGCAGCCCTCGCTCGAACAGCACTGCCTGTTCGATGAAGGGCAGTTTGAACACCAGCCCGGCACCTTCTGCACCCTCAGGCCGGAAGCGGTTGACCACCCGCAGTGGTTCGCCAAAGCGTTCGATCACGGCCTGATGGCCTTCGTCGACCACGGTCACGCTTGAAAGCCCGGTCAGCGCCAGCAGGGCCAGGGCGAACAAGGGATAGCGGTTGGCGCGCAGCAATGCGGTCATCTCAGCGCCCTCCCTTTGCCGGGTCGGGACCGGGCGGCATGACCGCCGCGCCAGCGCTGCCGCCCAAGATCACCTTGTCATTGTTGCGCAGCACCCGCGCCATCGTTTCGTAATAGATCCGCTGGCGAGTCACTTCGGGAGCGAGCTTGTATTCGGGGTAGATCAGCTGAAAATCGCGCGCTTCGTTGAATGCATCCTTGAGGCGCTGGTCGCTCCAGGCCCGCGCGTTTTCCTGGTTCTTGCGCGCGTCGGCAGTCGCCGCTGCGATCTTTTCGAAAGTCGCTGCCAGCTTGGCCGGCGGGACCGTGCGGGTCACCTCGACCCCCGACAGCGAGACGCCCGAACGCCACGCATCGAGCACGCGCTGCATTCGCGCGGCCACCCGCGACTGCATTTCAGCCTGGCGTTTGGCCCCGGTAATCGTGGCAAAGTCAAACTCGGCCACGGTCGCGCGCATCTGCGCGTCGGCCAGCCGCCGGATCGCCGCTTCGCCATCGGGCAGGTTGTAAGTGAAGGCGCGCAAGTCGCTGATCCGCCAGCGCACCTGGAACGACAGGTTGACCAGCTCTCCGTCGCGGGTCAGCATCAGCGTTTCGATGTCCTTGTCAGGCAGCGCGGTGGTCACTTCCTTGCCGGTCTCGCGCCGCTCGACCGCTTGCAGCGGCCACGGCAGGGTGACGTTGAGCCCGGGCCCGATCGTGCCGGCATAGCGCCCCAAGGTGGTCACCAGCCCGCGTTCGTTCTGGGTCAGGAAGTGCAGCGAGGTCGAAGCAAGCCAGGCCGTAACCAGCGCCAGTCCCAGCCATGGCACAAGCCGACTGGAAGACAGGCCGCCACCGCCCCCGCCATTGCCCGCGCCGCCACCACGATTGCGCAGGATGTCTTCGATAGAGGCTGATCGACGCGGCGTACTGGCCTCGTCAGGATTCAACCAGGGGTTGCGGGTCGGTTCGTCAGCGCTGGCCGGGGGCGTGTCGCCGGCATCGGGGGCATCCGCCCCATGGCCAGCATTTTCCCCGCCCCAGGGGCCCTCGCCCCGCGACATCGCCAGCACGTTGCCGCGCCGTGAACTGTGTGATCTTTTCATCGTCATGCACTATAGGTGTGCATGGCGCACAAAAACAGTGTCTCGCCGTGCTTTTTCCTTGCTAGGGGGACAGCACGATGAGTGACCCCACCGAAACCCTGCGCGATGCGCTTCCCCCGCTGGCCCAATCGCGCCTTCAATCGCTGCGTCTGGCCGATGGCCGGGCGATTGTCGTCCTCGATGCCGGCGGGCTCGATGCACTGGAGCGCGAGCGGCTGGAAGCCGCCGTGAAAGAGGCATTGGCCGGCCAGCCGGGTATCGCCGAAGTCCGCGTCGCGCTGATGGCCGACAAGCCGCGCCGGACAATCATCGCGGTCGGATCGGGCAAAGGCGGGGTCGGCAAGAGCACCCTCTCGGCCAACCTGGCGATCGCGCTGTCGCGCCAGGGCCGCAAGGTCGGGCTGGTCGATGCCGATATCTACGGCCCCTCGCAGCCGCGCCTGCTCGGCAGCGAAGGGATCAAGCCGCAGGCCCGCGGCGACAAGCTGATACCGGTGCCCAACCAGTGGGGCGTGCCGTTGCTGTCGATGGGCCAGCTGATCGAACCAGGCAAGGCGATCGCCTGGCGCGGGCCGATGGCGGGCAATGCGCTGGGCCAGCTGGTCGATGCCGATTGGGGCGATGCGGAAGTGCTGATAGTCGATCTGCCGCCGGGCACCGGCGATGTCCAGCTGACCATGCTCCAGCGCCACAAGCCGGCCGGAGCAGTGATCGTTTCGACACCGCAGGACCTGGCCCTGATCGACGCGCGCCGCGCGATCCAGCTGTTCGAGGTTGGCGAGGTGCCGGTCATCGGGATGGTCGAGAACATGGCCGGTTACCAGTGCCCGCATTGCGGCGAACTGTCCGATCCGTTCGGACAGGGCGGCGCCGAGGCGGCTGCGGGCGAAATGGGCATGGCCTTTCTGGGCCGGGTGCCACTGCAACTGGCGATCCGCGAGGCCAGCGATGCCGGAACGCCCCCGGCGGCGGGCGATGGGCCCGAGGCCGAGGCTTTCGCCGCGATCGCCCGGCGGGTCGGGACCTGGCTCGACAGTCGCGGGGCGCGGGGCTGACCGATGCAACTGACACGCCGGGGCATCCTTCTGGGCATGGGCGCGGCGGGCGGGCTGATTGCCGCCTGGGCCTTGACCCCGCGCAGCTTTGCCCCGCCGCTCAGCCCCGGTGAGGGCGAATATGCTTTCGACGCCTGGCTCAAGATCGGCAAGGACGGGGTGGTCAGCGTCGCCGTGCCTGACCTTGAAATGGGGCAGGGCGTCTCGACCCTGATTGCGCAAATTGTGGCCACCGAGCTGGGGGCGGACTGGCGGCAGATCGCGGTCGAACCCGCGCCGGTCAGCGGGGCCTATGCCAACGCTGTGCTCGCCGCGAAGTGGGCGCCCTTGTGGATGCCGCTCGCATCGGGCCTGGCTGACAGCCCGGGCAGCCTGCTGGCCCGCCGCTTTGCCGAGGGCGATGCCTTTACCGCCACCGCCGATGGCACCTCGCTCGCCGCGCACGAAGTGGCAGCGCGCGCAGCAGCAGCCGGCGCACGGGCGATGCTGGCGCAGGCGGCAGCGGCCAAATGGGGGGTCAGCTGGGAGGAATGCGATTCGCAAGGCGGGTTTATCCTCCACGGCAAGAACAAGGCTGCCTTCGCCGAGCTGGTCGAGGCGGCGATGGGCTATGAACCGCCCGACCCGCCGGTGGCGCGAGCGCAGCCGTCGCAGGAAAATCCCGTTGAATTCCCGCCGGGTGCGCCGCTGCGCTTTCCCCGGCTCGACCTGCCCAGCAAGGTCGACGGCAGCCACCAGTTCGCCGGTGACATCCGCCTGCCCGACATGCTCTATGCGTCGATCCGCCACGCTCCCCTGGGCCGCGAAGCAAAGCTGGCTAGCCACGATGCGCGGCGCGCGCCGGGCGTGCGGCTGGTCGAAGGGCCCGACTGGCTGGCGGCACTGGGCGAAAGCTGGTGGGCGGCCGAACAGGCGCTGAAGGCCATCGCCCCGCGCTTTGCGGTGAAAGCCGCGCTGGACAGCGGACGGATCGCTGCGGCGCTCGACCAGGCACTGCTTTATGGCGATGCCAATCGCGCGGCCAGCGCGGGCGATCCTGACGAATGGCTGCGCGCGAAGTTCGAGCACACCGCGCTCTACACCGTGGCTCCGGCGCTCCATGCCGGGCTTGAAACTGCCACTGCCACCGCCCGCTTCGAAAACGGCCGACTCGAGCTGTGGCTGGCCAGCCAGGCCCCGCAGGCCTGCCGCCAGGCCGCCGCCCGCGCGCTGGGCCTTTCGCTGGATGAGGTTACGCTTTACCCGATGGCGGCCGGGGGCAGCTTTGATGCCCGGCTGGAATCCAGCCATGCCGCCGAAGTGGCACAGATTGCCAAGGCGGCGGGCAAGCCCGTGCAGCTGACCTGGTCGCGCTGGCAGGAGCATCTCGCGGGCCGCCCGCGCAGTCCCGCGCGCGCGGTCCTGGCGGCGCGCACCGCGCCGGACGGCTCGCTCACCGCGCTCAAGCTGCGGATCGCGATGCCGGCCACCACCCGCGAATTTGGTGCGCGGCTGTTCGCGGGGCGCAAGGCTGCCGATGCGGCCGAATTGCAGGACCAGGATGACAGCCTGGCGATGGAAGGCATGATCCCGCCCTATGGCATCGAGCACCAGGTGGTCGAACATGTCCCGGTCAGGATCGGCCTGCCGACCGGGCGGCTGCGCGGCAATTCACACGGGATCGGGGCCTTCCTGGTCGAGACCTTCATCGACGAGCTGGCCAAGCGATCGGGGCGCGAGCCGCTGTCCTACCGGATGGCGATGCTGGGGCAGGACGCCCGGCTGGCCGCCTGCCTCCAGCGCGCGGCAACTTTGGCGGAATGGGGCGGCGGTGCGGCTGGCAGCGGGCAGGGGCTGGCCTGCTGGAAGATGACCTTGGGGGACCGGGAAGGGCGGATCGCCCTGATCGCGACAGCCCGCCACGACGAGGGCGGGATCCGGGTCGACAAGCTGACCGCGGTGGCCGACATCGGCCGGATCGTGAATGTCGACATTGCCCGCCAGCAGATCGAGGGCGGGCTGATTTTCGGGATGGGGCTGGCGAACGGCTGCACCACGGCCTATGCCAAGGGCCTGCCCCTGACCGGGCGGCTGGGGTTGCTCGGCCTGCCGCTGCTGTCCGATTGTCCGGAGATCATGGTCGAATTCATCGAAAGCCAGGTCGATCCTTTCGATCCGGGTGAACTGGGCACAGTGGTGGCCCCGCCGGCCTTGGCCAATGCGCTCTTTTCGGCCGGGTCGGTGCGGCTCCATTCGCTACCGCTGACGCTGGAGCAAGGCTGATGCTGCCCCACGGCCATCCCCCGGTGCAAAGCCCCAATGTGGGCGTGCTGCTGGTCAACCTGGGCACGCCCGATGCGCCGACGCCCTCGGCAGTCAGGCGTTACCTCAAGCAGTTCCTGTCGGACCGCCGGGTGGTGGAGATTCCCAAGCTGGTCTGGTGGCCGATCCTCAACCTGATCATTCTCAACACCCGTCCCAGGAAGAGCGCGCACGCCTACCAGCAGGTCTGGACCCCGGATGGCTCCCCGCTCGCCGCGATTACCAGGGCGCAGGCCGAGGCCTTGCAGGCGCGGCTCGGCGAGGGGGTCATGGTCAGCTGGGCAATGCGCTATGGCAATCCGGCCATGGGGGCCGAGCTGCAGAAGCTGAAGGAGGCCGGGTGCGATCGGATCCTGCTCGCCCCGCTCTACCCGCAATACTCGGGCGCGACCACCGCGACCGTGATTGACGCGATGGGTGCGCAGCTTGCGAAAATGCGCTGGCAACCGGCGCTGCGCACCCTGCCGCCGTACTATGACGACCCCTCGCACATCGAGGCACTGCGCAGTGACATTGCCCGGCAGCTTGAGTGCCTGTCGTTTACCCCCGAAGTGCTGCTGCTCTCATTCCACGGTATGCCCGAACGGACCCTGCATCTGGGCGATCCCTACCACTGCCAGTGCCAGAAAACCGCCCGGCTGCTCAGCGAACAACTGAAGCCCCAATTCCCGGACCTGCGCATCGAGATCACTTTCCAGTCGCGCTTCGGCAGAGCCAAATGGCTCGAACCCGCGACGGATTTGGTGCTCGCGGCAGAAGCCGCGAAAGGCACCAAACGCCTCGCCATCGCCCCCCCCGGCTTCTCCGCCGACTGCCTCGAAACCCGCGAGGAACTGGCGATCCGGGGCCAGGAACAGTTCCTCGAGGCAGGCGGAGAACAGTTCGCCGCGCTCGATTGCCTCAATGCCGGGGAAGCCGGGATGGCAATGCTGGAAGCACTGGTGCGGCGCGAAGTATCGGGCTGGATTTAACCAGGCGACTAAATTACATGCGTGTCAGCAAGGAACATCCCATGGCAACGCTCGCACCCCAATCCCCCACTTTCACCCACTGGTCCCAGCGTCAGCCGGAACACGCACTCGACCATATCCCTGGCGAAGACGGCTGGCCGATTATCGGTACCACGCTGGAACTGCTGGCCGATCCGATCGGCTATGGCGAGAAGATGCGAGCCAAATACGGCAATGTCTATCGCAACCGCGGGTTCGGCCGGCGCGGGGTGATCCTGCTGGGGGCCGAAGCCAACGAGCTGGTACTGTTCGACCGCGACAAGATCTTCTCGTCCGAGCAGGGCTGGGGCCCTGTGCTCGACCTGCTGTTCCCGCGCGGACTGATGCTGCTCGATTTCGATCACCACCGGGTCGATCGCCGGGCGCTGTCGATCGCGTTCAAGCCGGGGCCGATGCGGCACTATGCCGATGCTCTGAACCGCGGAATTTCGCAGCGGGTCGCGCAATGGCGCGGGCAAGAGCTGAAATTCTACCCCGCGATCAAGCAGCTCACGCTCGATCTCGCCGCCGACAGCTTCATGGGCCTGCCGCTTGGGTCCGAGGCGGACCAGATCAACAAGGCCTTCGTCGATATGGTCGCCGCCTCGATCGGGGTGGTCAGAAAGCCGCTGCCGTTCACCGCGATGGGCCGGGGTGTGGCGGGCCGCAAGTTCCTGATCGACTATTTCACCAAAGAAGCGCTGCGCCGCCGCAGCGAAGGGGGCGGGCAGGACATGTTCAGCCAGTTCGCCACTGCCACCCGCGAGGATGGCTCGCTGCTGCCGGTCGACGAAGTGGTCGATCACATGATCTTCCTGATGATGGCCGCGCACGACACGATCACGTCCAGCGCCACCTCGCTGGTCTGGCTGCTGGCCAAGAACCCGGAATGGCAGGACAAACTGCGCGCCGAATTGCTGGCCACGACCGGCGGTGAGGGCAAGTCCTTGGCCTATGACGATCTGGGCAAGGCCCAGCTGACCGAGATGGCCTTCAAGGAATCGCTGCGGTTGATCCCGCCGGTCCCCTCGCTGCCGCGCCGCGCCTTGCGCGAGTTCGAATTTGGCGGCTACCGGATCCCGGCCGGAACCGGGATCGGGATCAGCCCTTCGGCAGTCCACATGGACCCCGAACACTGGCCCGATCCCAAAAAGTTCGATCCGCTACGCTTCACCCCCGAAGCAGTCGCCGCGCGCCACAAGTACGCCTGGGTCCCCTTCGGCGGCGGCGCGCACATGTGCCTGGGGCTGCACTTCGCCTATATGCAGGTCAAGGTGCTGATGGCGCAGATCCTGTCCCGCTACCGGGTCGAGATCGAGCCGGGCTATGCGCCCGATTGGCAGCCCTGGCCGATCCCCAAGCCCAAGGATGGACTGAACGTGCGGTTCGAACCGCTTTAGAAATCCACCGCAATTCCCTTCCTTACCCAGTCGCCGTAGCGGGTGGGCGAAAGGCCGTCGGGATCGGACTCGCCAACGGGCGCGGCGGGCTCGGGCGCGGGATCGTTGGTCCAGTGCGCCGGCTTGGCGAACTTGGCGGGTCGTTTGGTGGCGCGCTTGGTCATGCTTGCTGACTTAGGGCTTCCTTGCGCCGAGGCCAAGGGCTAGGCGCAGCGGCATGGATATTCCCGGCCTTCCCGCGCGCAAGGGTGCGCTCAAATTGCTCGATGCGGTGCTGCGCCGGGGCGAGACGCTGGAAACGGCGGCGAATGCTGCGCTGCTGGGGGTCAAGGGCCAGGCCGACCGCGCGCTCGCCCGCGCGCTCGCAGGAGAGGCGCTGCGCTGGCTGGTCGATCTTGATGCCATGATCGACAGCGCAACCCGGCTTGAACTGGCCGACGATGCCAAGGCCCGTTCGGTGCTGCGGCTGATGCTGGCCGGCTGGCTGCGGCTGGAAACCCCGCCGCATGCGGTGATCGCGACCGGGCTCGAACTGCTCAGCGGCGGGCCGCGCAGGCTGGCGCACGGGGTGTTCTCCACCCTGGTCAAGCGCGCCGTGACCTTGCCCGCTGCGCCCACCCTGCCGGCCGGAGTGGCCGTGCGCTGGGGTGACCGGGCGGGGGTGATCGCCGGCGGAATCGTGGTGCCGCCGCCGCTCGACCTCAGTCTCAAGCACCCCGCCGAAACCGACCAGTGGGCCGAGCGGCTGGGCGGCACTGCGCTGGTCCCCGGCCATGTGCGCCTGCCGCGCGGCACTGCGATCGAAAAC
This sequence comes from Novosphingobium sp., assembly GCA_031422595.1. Lineage (GTDB taxonomy): Bacteria > Pseudomonadota > Alphaproteobacteria > Sphingomonadales > Sphingomonadaceae > Novosphingobium. The sequence continues at coordinate 13,645 of JANPMA010000253.1, forward strand.
CTTGAGGGCTTCGATGAGGGGGCCTGGTGGGTGCAGGACCTTGCCGCCAGCCTGCCCGCGCGGCTGCTGGGTGCGGGAGCGGGCCGCCGCGTGCTCGACCTCTGCGCCGCGCCGGGCGGCAAGACGCTGCAACTGGCGGCGGCGGGCTGGCAGGTCACTGCGCTGGATCTGAGCGCCAAGCGGATCGAGCGGGTCCGCCAGAACCTGGCCCGCACCGGCCTTGATGCCGAAGTGGTCGAGGGCGATGTCATGGCCTGGCAAGCCGATGCGCCGTTCGATGCCGTGCTGCTCGACGCGCCGTGCAGCGCCACCGGTACCTGCCGCCGCCATCCCGATGTCCTCCATCGGATCGGACCGCGCCAGATCGCCGAACTGGCGGAACTGCAAGCGGCCATGCTGGAGCGCGCGGCGGGCTGGGTGAAGAGCGGCGGCACACTGGTCTATGCGGTCTGCTCGCTTGAGCGCGAAGAGGGCGAGGATCAGGCCGCGCGGATCGCGCTCGAGCCCGATCCGATCCGCGGCGATGAACTGCCTGCGGGCCTGGTCCCGACCGGCGAAGGCTGGCTGCGCACCGATCCGGGGATGCTGGCTGAAGCGGGCGGGCTTGACGGCTTCTTCGTGTCGCGGTGGCGGAAGGATTGAACCAATCCCCCTCCTCTTCAGAGGAGGGGTTAGGGGTGGTGGCGGTGCCGCAGGCGGCGCTCGCGAGACGAACTTGCGCCAGAACCAACACCACCCCCCAACCCCCTCCTCTGAAGAGGAGGAGGAGTGAAACACTTGCCCTCTTCCCCCAACCTGCGCACAATCGCCTCCGCAAACCCAGGGAGAGACCATGCGTCCTATCGCCACGCTGACCGCGCTGTTGCTGACCGTTTCCGGTCCGGCGCTTGCCTATCAGGCCGAGATCAAGCGCGACGACTGGGGGATCGCGCATGTGAAGGGCAAAAGCGACGCCGATGCGGTGTTCGGGATGGTCTATGCCCAGGCCGAGGATGACTTCAACCGGATCGAGATGAACTACCTCACCAACCTGGGCCGCCGGGCCGAAGCCGATGGCGAGGGTGCGATCTGGTCGGACCTGCGCCAGCGGCTGTGGGTCGATCCTCAGGATCTCGAGGCCAAGTATGCCCAGAGCCCGGTGTGGCTGCGCGGCCTGATGCAAGCCTGGGCCGCGGGGCTCAATCAGTACCTGGCCGATCACCCCGAAGTGAAGCCAAAAGTGCTCACCCGGTTCGAACCGTGGATGGCGCTGAGCTTTTCCGAAGGCTCGATCGGCGGCGATATCGAGAACGTGCCCTTGACCCAGCTGGAAGCGTTCTACACCGGCAAACAGATTGCGCTCACCGAGGATGAACGCGGGGTCTCCTTCAAGGAACCGCTCGGCTCGAACGGCATTGCGATCGGCCCCAGCCACAGCGCCAGCGGCAATCCGCTGCTGCTGATCAACCCGCACACCAGCTTCTTCTTCCGTTCCGAATTGCAGGTGCAGAGCGATGAGGGCCTCAACGCCTATGGTGCGGCGACCTGGGGGCAGTTTTTCATCTACCAGGGCTTCAACGATTCTGCCGGGTGGATGCACACCTCCAGCGGGATCGACAATGTCGATGAGTTCGCGGAAGACGTCGTGAAGCGTCCGCGCGGCGGCTATGCCTACCGCTATGGCAAGGAGGCCCGCGCGGTAAAAGAAGTGCCGGTGACCTTGTCCTTCCGCAAGGCCGATGGCTCACTTGGCAGCCGCACTTTCACCACCTATCGCACCCACCACGGACCGATCGTGCGGCAAGCGGAAGGCAAGTGGATCGCCTTTGCCTTGATGTACAAGCCGGTCGAGGCACTGCAGCAGAGCTTCCTGCGCACCAAGGTCCACTCGATCGCCGATTTCCGCAAGGTTGCGGCGCTCAAAGCCAACTCCTCGAACAACACCATCTTCGCCTCGAACAAGGGCGAGATCGCTTATTTCCACCCGCAATTCCTGCCGATCCGCAATGACCGGTTCAATTACCGCAAGCCGGTCGATGGCAGCAATCCGCTGACCGACTGGAAAGGGCTGACCCCGCTGACCGCGCTGCCCACGGTTATCAACCCGAAGAACGGCTGGCTGTTCAATGTCAACGATTCCCCCTGGTGGGCGGCGGGCAAGGACAGCCCCAAGCAGGCGCTGTATCCGCGCTATACCGATGGGGCCGGCAAGGAACCGCGCACCCCGCATGCGATCGCGGTGCTGTCGGCGCGGCCCAGGTTCACGATCGATCAGCTGCTCGCGGCGGCCTATGATCCGTGGCTGCCGTTCTTTGCCGAATTGATCCCGCCGCTGGCCAAGGCGCACGCGGCTTCGCCCGATCCCAGGCGGGCCGAGGCAGTGGCTCACCTCAAGGCCTGGGACTGCAAGTTCAGCCTGACCTCGACCGAAACCAGCCTCGCGGTGTTCTGGGGCGAGGCGCTGGCGGAACGCGGCAAGGTCGCAGCCGAAGCGCAGGGGATCAATATCGAGACCTGGATGACCACCAGGGCCACCGACGCCGACCGCCTCGCCGCGCTCGACTCTGCGATGGCGCGGCTGACCTCGGACTTCGGCTCGTGGCAAGTGGCCTGGGGTGAAATCAACCGCTACCAGCGCAATGACGGCAACGTGGTCCAGACCTTCGACGATGCCAGGCCCAGCACCCCGGTGCCCTTCGCCAGCGGCAACTGGGGCTCGCTCGCCAGCTTTGGTTCGCAGCGTTATCCGGGGACCAGACGGTACTACGGCACTTATGGCAACAGCTTCGTCGCAGTGGTGGAGTTTGGCCCGAAGGTGCGCGCCCGGGCGGTGACGGCGGGCGGCGAAAGCGGCAACCCGGCATCCCCGCACTTCGGCGATCAGGTCGAGCGTTATGCCACAGGGAATTTGCGGCCGGTGTACTTCTATCCGGAGGATTTGAAGGGGCATGTGAAGGCAGTGAAAGTGGTGAAGGGCGGTTGAAAGCGCATTTGGCGGCATTTTGATCTGCATAAGGCGCGCAAATAATGAAAAGGCCTAACTGAAAACAAACAATTATTCCGAGTTAGTTGATAAAACACACGCGCAGAGCCTGGGTGTACGAAAAACCCGTCCGGGCGGATTGGGTGGAGTGATCGACGATGTCAAAGAGCGGCTTGGCGGGAGTGTGACAGGTTTTGTGGATGTAGGAAAATGCGGCCTTGAATTACGTGTAT
>JANPMA010000254.1:0-2912 GCA_031422595.1 Novosphingobium sp.
CAGCCCGCAGCATTCGCGCGGGAAAGCCCGTGTCGCTTCTTCGAGCAGTGTGGCAATCGTGCCACTTGTCACTTCAAGGTCCATCCCCAACTAGCTAGCAATGAATGGGGGAGAATCCATACTTTCCGGCGTGATCGCCACCGGCGGCCAGCGGCTCGACAAGGCGCTGGCCGATGCGAGCGGGCTTTCGCGTGAACGGGTCAAGGCGCTGCTGGGCGAAGGCCGGGTGCTGCTGGGCGGCAAAGTGGCCCACCAGGCCAGCGCCAAGCTGCCCGAGGGCGTCACCTTTGAAATCCGCGTGCCTGAGGCGGCCCCGTCCGAAGCGCAGGCCCAGGACATTCCTCTGACCATCGTGTTCGAGGACGAACACCTGATCGTGATCGACAAGCCCGCCGGGCTGGTGGTCCATCCCGCCGCTGGCAACCTGGACGGAACGCTGGTCAACGCGCTGCTGCATCACTGCGCCAATAATGGTGGGGGGCAGTTGTCCGGGATCGGCGGGGTGGTCCGCCCCGGGATTGTCCACCGGATCGACAAGGAAACCTCAGGCCTGCTGGTGGTCGCCAAGACCGACAAGGCCCACGAGGGGCTGGCGGCGCAGTTCGCCGACCATTCGATCGAGCGCGCCTACCTCGCCGTCGTGGCCGGACTGCCGGTTCCGGCTTGTGGCACCGTGCGCAGCCAGATCGGCCGCTCGGACCACGACCGCAAAAAAATGGCCGTGCTGCACGAGCTCAACAAGCGCGGCAAGCACGCGGTCACGCATTACAAGGTGCTCGAAACATTCGACGGCGCTTCGCTGGTCGAATGCCGGCTCGAAACCGGGCGAACCCACCAGGTCCGCGTTCACATGTCATCAATCGGCCATCCGCTATTGGGGGATCCTGTCTATGGACGCGCACCCGGGCGGTTCAGGCCGATTCTCAACCAGCTTCACTTCGCCCGGCAGGCACTGCACGCCGCAGTGCTGGGCTTCATCCACCCCGTCTCCGGGGCCGCGCTGCGCTTTGAAAGCACGCTGCCTGCCGACATGGCGGGGCTGTTGGTCGAATTGGGGAACTAAAGCCGTTCTATTGTGGTATAACACTTTCCCATGTGGCCACCGCCGCGGGACGCCTCTAAAGGGTCCCACAAGGGTGGGCCGACGATGAAAGGACGAATGAAGACGATGTCCGAAACCAAGCGTAACCTGCCCGCGACCGGCGGTTCCAGCCTGCCCAGCCTTTCGGGTGAGCAGGGCCTCAACCGCTATCTGGCCGAAATCAAGAAGTTCCCGATCCTGACGGCTGAGCAGGAATACATGCTCGCCAAGCGCTTTGCCGAACATCAGGATCCTGATGCCGCCAAGCAGCTGGTGACCAGCCACCTGCGGCTCGTCGCCAAGATCGCGATGGGTTACCGCGGCTATGGCCTGCCGGTGTCCGAGCTGATCAGCGAAGGCAACATCGGGCTGATGCAGGGCGTCAAGAAGTTCGAACCCGATCGCGGTTTCCGCCTCGCCACCTATGCCATGTGGTGGATCAAGGCGAGCATCCAGGAATTCATCCTGCGCAGCTGGTCACTGGTCAAGATGGGCACCACCGCCGCGCAGAAGAAGCTGTTCTTCAACCTGCGCCGGATGAAGAAGAACCTCGACGCGTACGAGGATTCGGATCTCCACCCCGACCAAGTCAAGAAAATCGCGACCGACCTTGGCGTGTCCGAGACCGAAGTGGTCAACATGAACCGCCGGATGATGATGGGCGGCGATGCCTCGCTCAACATTTCGTTCAACGAGGACGGCGAGGGCCAGTGGCAGGACATGCTGGAAGACAGCGGCCCGCTGCAGGACCAGCTGGTCGAGGAAGCTCAGGAAGCCGGCAACCGCCATGCCCTGCTGGTCGAAGCGATGGACAGCCTCAATGAGCGTGAGCGCCACATCCTGACCCAGCGCCGCCTGATCGACGATCCCCAGACGCTCGAAGAGCTGAGCCAGGAATACCAGGTCAGCCGCGAACGCGTCCGCCAGATCGAGGTCCGGGCGTTCGAGAAGCTGCAAAAGGCGATGCTGCGGATCGCAACGGACAGGCGCCTGCTGGCTGCGTGATTGGTTCGATCCCAGGCAACTGGGCCGGGGCAAGGCAGGCCGGGTTAGTCAGTGGATTGGGGGGCAGAGTGATCTGCCCCCCTTTTCCTTGCCGGGATCGAACATGACGCTAAATTGGCTGCCGCATGTTCCGTTTTTTCAAGCCCACTCGCAGATCCAATCACCGCAGCCTTCCCACCCGGATCATGTGGTGGATCGGCCGGGCGATGTTGTGGTTCGTGCTCGGCAGTGTCGGCCTGACGCTGCTCTACAAATGGGTGCCGGTGCCGGTCACCCTGACCATGATCATGGACCCCAACGGCATCGACAAGGACTGGACCCCGCTCAGCCGGATTGACCGCAACATGGTGTCCGCGGTGATCGCGGGCGAGGATGCCAAGTTTTGCACCCACGGCGGCTTCGATGCCGAAGCGATCGAAAAGGCGATGGAACGCAATGCGCAAGGGCGGCGCCTGCGCGGTGGTTCCACGATCAGCCAGCAGACCGCCAAGAACGTGTTCCTGTGGCAAGGCACCGGCTGGACCCGCTATGCCCGCAAGGGGCTGGAAGTGTGGTTCACCTTCCTGATCGAGAACGTGTGGGGCAAGCGGCGGATCATGGAGGTTTACCTCAATGTCGCCGAAACCGGGCTGGGCACATACGGGGTCGAGGCCGGGGCGCAGCGCTATTATGGCCACTCGGCCGCGCGGCTCAGCCAGGTTGAAGCCGCGCGCATTGCCGCCGCCTTGCCCGCCCCCAAGCGCCGCGAAGTGATCGACCCGGGCGGCTTCACCCGCCGCCACGGCAATGCCATTGCCGCGCGCAGCGGGGTGGTGCGCAATGAGGC
>JANPMA010000255.1:0-1673 GCA_031422595.1 Novosphingobium sp.
CGATTCCGCCGCGCTGGTCGCCCATTGCCGCGCCAATATGGCAGCGCAAAAGACCCCCACGCATTGGATCGAGGTCAGTGAATGGCCACTCACGGGTTCAGGCAAAATCCAGAAGTTCGCGCTGCGCGATCAGTGGGTTGCGGGGCAAGGATAGCGCAATTGGCCTGAACCCGCTGTTCGTGCTAGAAGGTGTCCAATCGGCTGGGTCGCATTGCTAGAAACGCATTTGCAGCAAGGAGGCTTGCAGCCATGACCCTGACCACTATCGAGCACAATGCGGGACAAGTGACGGTCGTTAATACCGACCAGATCACCTATCTGCGCGAAGACAACTACGGCACCGCGATCCATTTCAGTTCGGGCGAGCATATCATCTGCCCGATGGAGATTGATGCATTGCTGACCAAGCTCAACGCGCCGAGCGCCGAGTCAATCCTGATCCGGACCTAGAGCCTGATGACATAGCATTGACCCACCCTGACGGAGCCGATTTTGGTCCATGGGGAGGCGTGAGGAGCGAGCGATGCCGTAGCATCGTGATCGACGAGCAACGCTGTCCATGGAGCAAAATCGGCCCGCCCCGGAGGGGTTGGTCTGCAAAGACCCGTGGACAGCGTTGCGGCTCTTGCAGGGGCAACCAGCCCCTGCCGCGCGCCGCGCCTTGCCACGGGTCTTTGCAGACCAATCAGGGTGGATCAATGCTATGTCATCAGGCTCTAAAGCCATTTGTTCTCACGGTACCATTGCGCCGTGGCCTTCAGCCCCTCGCGCGTCGGGATCAGCGGGCGCCACAGGCTGGCGGGCGGGCGCTGGCCGTGGCTGACCACCCAGTCGGGGTGGATCATGTAACCGACCCGGTCGTCAGTCAGCCGCGCTTTGCCCCCGCGCACCGTGCGGTCGACCCGCGCCGCGCGTTCAAGGCTCTTGCGGCTGAGGTGCACCACCCACGGCCGCCGCCCCATCGCCCAGCCGATCGCCCGGGCCAATTCGTAGTGGCTCCAACCGTCCTTGCGGCCATCGTCGGGCTCGAAACACTCGAACGACACGCCCTCGCCGCCGGGCACCACTGCCAGCAGCAGCCGGGCCAGGTCATCGACATGGATAATCGAGGCGCGCCCTTCCTTGGGCGGGACCGGCATCAGCCCCCAGCGGGCGAGGCGAAACATCTCGAAATAGTCCTGATCGCGCGGGCCATAGATCCCCGGCGGGCGGATGATCGTCCAGTCCAGCCCGCTGGCCAAGACCAGCTTTTCGGCACGGGCCTTGCTGGCGCCATAGGCCGAAAGCCTCGGCTCGCGCGCCGAAAGCGAGGAAACGTGGATGAAGCGCGAGATGCCTTCGGCCTTGGCGGCCTCGATCACGTTCAAGGTGCCGGTGACATTGCCGCGCTCAAACAGGGCGGCGTCGTTGACCACTCCGGCGACGTGGATCACCGCCTCGGCGCTGCGCATCAGTTCGCGCAGCGCGGCCTTGTTCCCAAGATCGCCAGAAATCCATTCCAGGCCGTCGCGCGGCTCCTGCGCCCGGCGCGCCAGTGCGCGGACTTCCAGCCCATCTTCCAGCGCACGGTCTAGCAGCGCCTGGCCGACAAACCCGGTCGCGCCCGTCACCGCCAGCATCACGCGAAAACTCCCGCAAGTGCTAACGAATAGCCCCTCCCCAATGGGGAGGGG
>JANPMA010000256.1:0-8624 GCA_031422595.1 Novosphingobium sp.
GGGCATCTTCGAAAAAGGTCAACAGAACTTCTATGCGGTCAGCCCGATCCCCGATGAGTGGAGCGACGCCCAGGCGGAAAGCTTCCTCTCCGAATATAACGACTACATGATCCACGACCTGTCGATCCACGAGGCGATGCCCGGGCACTACCTCCAGCTCGACCACTCGAACCGCTCGCCCGACCTGCTGCGCGCCTATCTGGGTTCAGGTCCCTTCGTCGAAGGCTGGGCGGTCTATGCCGAAGGGGTGATGAAGGACGAGGGCTATCTGAACCATGATCCGCTGTTCAAGCTGACCGTGCTGAAAATGCGGCTGCGCAGCGTCACCAACACCTTGCTCGACATCGGCATCCACACCGAAGGGATGACGCGCGACCAGGCGATGGAGCTGATGCAGAAAGGCGCCTTCCAGGCCGAGCGCGAGGCGGCTGGCAAATGGGTGCGGGCGAGCCTCTCCTCGGTCCAGTTGCTGAGCTACTTCACCGGCTACGAAGAACATCGCATGCTGCGGGCTGAGGCCGAGCAACGCTGGGGCAAGGCGTTCACCCTGCGGCGCTATCACGACACAGTGTTGAGCTATGGCTCACCGCCGGTGAAGTACGTGCGGGCGCTGATGTTCGGGCTGCCGGTGGGGTAGGGGTGACTCCGTATTGGACCCAGTTCGCGTTGCCTGCTATATGTGATTCACATAGCTTGGCCTGATGGAGTTCGAATGGGATTCGGCCAAGGATGAGGCCAATCTGTTCAAACACCGGCTGCGGCTGGCGTTTGGGCGGCGGGTGTTTGAGCAGGACGATCATATTGTGGTTTCCTCTCACCGCCATGCTGATGGCGAAGAGCGGTCGAAAGCGATCGGGATGATCGAAGGCAAGCTCTACACCGTCGTCCATGTCTGGCGCGATGATGTGGTTAGACTGATCTCGATCCGAAGGAGCAATGCAGGTGAACAAAGAGACTACGATCGCCATACCCGCTGATCCGAACGACCCGGAGGATTTCGATGTTTCGGTCGCTGGCCTCGAACGCGGACTGATGGGCCGCCGCATCCGCAAGCTGCGTAACCGCTTGGGGATGAGCCAGCAGGAGTTCGCCGCCGCTTTCGGCATCGCCGCCAGCAGCATCCGCCAATATGAAATCGGCCGGCACATGCCGCCCCCGGCGGTGCGAGCCTACCTCAAGGTGATTGAGGCCGAGCCGGAGATGGTGAAGCGGGTGGTGGCGGGGTGAAGCGTGGCGCTACCACCCAAGATTATTTTTCTGGATCAAAACAAGTGGATCGACCTTTTTCATGCGCTTTCTGACAAACGGACAAATTCGGAACTACTTGGACTTGGCAATCGCCTCATCGAAGCGATCATGGCGGGTGTCGTAATTTTCCCACTCACTTCAAACCTAATTGTCGAAACCTATAAAATGAAGGATGATCGTAACCGAAGTCAGCTCTCCGAAATACAGGCAAAATTCAGCCAGGGTCTCGTTTTTCGAAATAGAGATGAGATAATTAGGCAGGAAATAGTTCAATTTGTATCTGCCGAAATCAGTCTTTCCGTAAATGAAGCACCGCATTTTTGGTGGTTGTCTCGAAATTTTGTTGAAGCATTTGTAAGTTGGCAGACACTGTCGAAACTCGGTTTGGTTGAGCAGGACCAGCTCAGGGCTATTGCGGATGATCCCAAATTTGCGCTTTATCATTGGCTTGCTACTGCGCCCGCTAACGAGCGCATCCTCGCAATGGAAGCGTATGAAAGGGGTTCAAATGAACTGATCGAACGAATCTACTCAAGACTGCAACTTGTTCGAGATGAGAAATTTGCGATGCGACGCCGAGCCTACTCAGCAAACTTGGCGCTATCTGAGAGTCCACGCATAGTCGAAGTTGCCGAACTCATGAAAGTTGTTTGGCTCCAACCTGGCCAACTGGATGGAAGTAGACTGAGGAAACTTCTTCGAGACGTCCCAACATATTGCACAGAGATAGATCTCGCAGTTCGTATCGAGTCAATGAATCGCCCAGTAAATCGAAACGACTTGGGGGACATGCAGGGTTATGTATCAGCTATACCCTACTCTGACGTCATTGTTGGCGAAAATCTATTCATCAATTTAGCAAGACAGGCTGGCCTTGACAAAAAATATGGTTGCAAGTTGGAAACCGATATATTCGCAATAGAGAAGCACCTCTAATCACCGCGCCCCCAAATCGCCCTTACCAACCGTCCCACCAGCCATCTCGAGCATCCGATCCAAACTCTTCTTCGCCTGCAACCGCAGCCCTTCCTCGATCTGGATCTGCGGCTTCAGATCGCGCAGCGCGAGGTACAGTTTCTCGAGCGTGTTGAGCGCCATGTAGGGGCAGATGTTGCAGGCGCATTGGCCGTCGGCGCCGGGTGCGCCGATGAAGGTCTTGTCGGGGACTGCCAATTCCATCTGGTGGATGATGTGCGGCTCGGTCGCGACGATCAGGGTGTCACCGATGAAAGTCTTGGCGAACTGCAGGATGCCGCTGGTGCTGCCGATGTAATCGGCGTGATCGGCGATGTGCGGCGGGCATTCGGGGTGCGCCGCCACAGGCGCGCCGGGGTGCTGGGCCTTGAGCTTGAGCAGCTCGGTCTCGCTGAAGGCTTCGTGGACGATGCAGACGCCGGGCCAGAGCAGCTTCTCGCGGTCGAACTTGCGGGAGAGGTAACCGCCCAGGTGCCGGTCGGGGCCGAAGATGATCTTCTGGTCCTTGGGGATCTGGGCCAGGATCGTCTCGGCGCTGGAGCTGGTGACGATCACGTCGCTGAGCGCTTTCACTTCGGTGCTGCAATTGATGTAGGTCAGCGCGATGTGATCGGGGTGGGCCTTCCTGAACTGGGCGAACTTTTCGGGTGGGCAGCTGTCCTCCAGGCTGCACCCGGCATCGAGATCGGGCAGCACCACGATCTTTTCGGGCGCGAGGATCTTGGCGGTTTCGGCCATGAATTTGACCCCGCAGAACGCGATCACATCAGCGTCGGTGGTGGCGGCCTTCTTCGACAGTTCAAGGCTGTCGCCAATATAGTCGGCCAGATCTTGGATCTCCGGCTTCTGGTAATAGTGCGCCAGGATTATCGCGTTGCGCTCCTTGCGCAAGCGTTCGATTTCGGCGCGGATGTCGATCCCGGTGAGGTTTTCGGTCTGAATGGTCATAAGGCCAAAATGGCGGGTTAGCGTCCGGTGCGCAAGGGCGTTGCGGGCGGCTGGCCATATTCAAGACCGGGGACATTGGCGCCGGGGTAACCTGCGACGGCAGTCTGGTAGATGGCATCGCCAACCGGGCTGAAGGCCAGGACGCGCGCCAGCGCGAGTGTAGCGACCAGCGTTGCGAGCCCGATCCACCAAGCACGGTGAACCGTGCCATAGCGCCGCCGGTCGCGCACCATGCCTGCGACGATCAGCAGGGCCGATCCCACACCCGCCGCTTCGAAAGCCCAAGGCACCAGCAAGGGCATGGGAAAAAGCCGTCCGAACGCGGGGCCGGTCAGAATCGCCATCGCGCTCACATGCAGGCGGGCGTGCCAGTCGGTCTGCCTGCGCAGGGCGATTGCTCCGCCGGTCAGCCCGATGAAACCGAGCAAAGTCAGCGGGTCGGCCAGTAGGAAGTGCTGCGGGGTGAAGAAGAACGGCACCGTGCCGTTGCGTGCCATTGCGACGATCACCGTCATGGCCGCGGCTAGCATCAGGGCGATCCAGCCCAGAGCCAGCCAGCCAAGCCTGCGATGCAGCGCCAGCGGTCCGCGTGTAGCCAGCTGGCTTTGGGTAACGAAAATCGCCACCCAGCCCATGAACAGCACTGCGTGGACATGCACCCTGAACGGCGCGGCAAAAGTCGACCGACCCATCAGGAACTGGGTGGAAAACCCTGCCACGACGATCAGCGCCATCGCGATCGCCATTTTGGCGAAAAAGGTTTCCTCGCGAACCGGCAAGTCGGAGCCGGGTTGCCGCAACGGATTTTGGGCAAGAGTAGCCATAGAGAATTCTCCCCATCTTTGCGCGACCCGTGCTGCCTGTACAATACACCTGCCGGCAGGCTCAGCAATGCCGTTGGTCAGGGCGGAGTCTGCTCTCCGTCGAAACGCACTTCTACCTGCACATTGCCATATCCCGCAACCTGCAAGGGGATCGCCAGGTTCTGGCGCATCGCCCCGCGCGCGGCCTCCTTGGCCAGACCGATCAGCACCGGGTTTTTCGCCTGTTCGCCGGCCATGCGCTCAGCGATCAGGGTGTTGTCGCGGGTCAGTTTGGCCTGGGCATCGCCGGTGATCCACACCCCTTCGCGCAGGTATTGAGCATGGGCCTCGTCGAGGTTTGGTTTGGACAGTTGCAGCGGGGGCAGGGTGACGGTCAGATGCTGACCCTGCTCGTCCCAGGCCATCCGCGCCTTGTCCATTTTCGACAGGTCGATCGTGTAGTCGACCCGCGCCGGGATAACTGCGATCTGGCGGCTCTTGAGCACGCCGAACAGCCGCACGTCGTCGGCGCTGACCACCGGGGCGAGCTGGGCCGAGAACACGGTCAACCGGTCCTGCTTTTCGAAAGCCAGCAGGCTGGCGGCGACCGGATCGCCGTGATCGGGCGAGAGCGATTTGATCGCGTACCACCCGCCCAGCACGGCCAAGGCCAGTGCGGCGACCGCGGGCAGGGTGATCAGCGGACGAGAACGGGTCAGGCCAGTATCCATCGGTCGCCTTCGCTGTTGACGCGGCCCCGGTGTCTGAGGTCGATCAGGTGCGCCAGCACCGAGCGCCCCGCCGCTCCGGTCAGTCGCGGGTCCAGCCCTTTGTACATTGCCGTGACCATTGCTGGAATCTCAAGCGGGCCATGCCCCAACAGCCGCAGGATCTGCGCCTCGCGCTGGCGGCGGTGGCCCAGCATGCCGCGCACCAACTGGCGCGGCTTGGTCACTGCCGGGCCGTGCGCTGGGTAATAGACCTTGTCTTCGCGGGCATGGAGCTTGTCGAGGCTGGCCATATAGGCGGCCATGTCACCATCGGGCGGACTGACCACACTGGTCGACCAGGCCATCACGTGATCGCCGGTGAACAAGGCTCCGCTTTCCAGCAGCGAATAGCACAAGTGGTTGCTGGTGTGACCGGGGGTGGCGACGGCTTCGATCGTCCAGCCTTCACCTGAGATGCGCTCGCCATCGGCCAGCACCCGGTCGGGGGCATAGTCGGGATCGAAAGCGGCATCGGCGCGGGGGCCGTCATCGTCCATCGCCAAGGGAGCGCAACCGATGATCGGCGCGCCGGTCAGCGCCTTGAGCTCGGCGGCGGCGGGGGAGTGGTCGCGGTGGGTATGGGTGCACATGATCGCTGCGATCCGGGCCTGTCCGACCGCGGCGAGGATCGCATCTACATGGCCTTCCCCGCGGGTGTCGGCGTGGCCCTCTACTCCGGTGCCAGCGGGGCCGGGATCGATCACTGCAACATCGCTTTGGGTACCGACTAGGTACGTTTGTGTGCCTGTGTAGGTATAGTGTGAGGCATTCGGTGCGAGCACGCGGCGCACCAGCGGTTCGCAGAGTTCGGAAAGGCCGGTTGGCCAGGGTTTGGGAGGCGCATCCATTGCCTGCGATATGGGGATAGGCCGCCCCGCTGTCGAGCAGCAATCAGTTCGGCGTGCGCGCTTCGAGCCGTTCGCGCAGCGCCGCGATTGCGCTGGGCTGGGCCGGATCGCGCTCGCGCCAGCCATTGTCGAGCCGCTTGAGCCGCGCGTGAAACCGTTCGCTTGCCTGGATCAGGGCGCGGGTTTCGGCATCGAGCAGCGCCATCCGCGCCGGATCGCTTTCGAGGAAATCGGCCAATTTGCCATAGCGCCTGAGCTGAAACTCGCTGAGTTCACCCGCAAAAAACGCCCGGTGGTTGAGCAGCCAGGCAACCGCATGCATCATCCGCGTGGTGGTGCGCAGTGCCTCGCAAGACATGGCGACGCGCGCCTCGTCTTCCTCACCGGCGGCATCCATCCGCCCCGACAGCGCAAAAGCCGCGCGCACGTCGTCCGACAGGACGAGCGCTTCGCAATAGAGACCTTCGATGATCCGCGGGTTGATGCTTGCCGGCTTGGCCATGGCGGCTGCGATAGGCGCAGGAGCGGCCCATTGCCAATCGGGGGACAGTGCAGTTTGCACATCAAATTGGGACTGTCCCCAAAGGGAACGCTTTTGTTGGGTGCGCTGATCGCCTCCGCGATCAGCTTGCAACACCGGCCCGCTCCCCCTCCCGACCACCCATATCCTAGGGATACCCTAATGGGTGGTCGGGAGGGGGAGCGGGCCGGTGTTGCAAGGACAGGCCGGATGGCCTGTTCGCACCGGCGTCAGCCGGAAAACTAAGCAATGATATCCGGAATCAGATAGTCCTCGATCATCGCGATCTGGTCTTTCAGCTTGAGCTTTCGCTTTTTGAGACGGGCGATCTGCAGCTGGTCGTTCGAACCGGCGGCGGTCAGCGCGTCGATTGCGGCATCGAGATCGCGGTGCTCGATCCTAAGCACTTCCAGCCGCTTGCGCATTTCCTCTTCGTTCACGCCGTTACCCCATCTCACCCGCCTGGCGCGGCGATGAATCGCCTAGTCGCAAAAACTTCACTCAGGTGCTTCGCAAGATAAACTTAATGTGCTTCGATGACAATCGCAGTGACCCGCCGGTAACCGAGTCGGGAACCGGTTGGGGATCCGCAGCCCGAAGGGGGCTAAACCAAGGAGAATCCCCTATGGAACAGTCGCACGTCAGCGCATTGCAGCTCAAACATGCCGGCCTGGAACGCCAGATTGCCGATGAACTGAGCCGGCCGATGCCTGATCTGACGACCATCCAGCTGCTCAAGAAGCGAAAGCTCAGAATCAAGGAAGAGCTTGCGCATAGCTAGCAGCCGGTAACGCGGCGCCCCGCCGCAAGGCGGGGCACTTGCGCACCACAAATTCGAATGCACGGCGCGGTGTTGCGCTTGCCGGTTCGCGGGCTCTGGCCTAGCATTTGCCCATGACCGTCCCCAGCGCCGTTTCCGCCGCCCGCACGATCCTCACGCGCCTCCACGACGTGATGGCCTCGCGCTCGGGCGCGCAGGCCAAACTCAACACCGTAGTCGACGTGATTGGCGAGGGTCTCGATAGCGAGGTCTGCTCGATCTACCTGCTGCGCGAAGGCCAACTTGAACTGTTCGCCACACGCGGCCTCGCCCAGGAAGCGGTCCACGTCACCCGGCTGGGGATCGGCGAGGGGCTGGTCGGCACGATCGCGGAGAATATCGAGACGCTCAACCTGGCCGAAGCGACCGCGCATCCGGACTTTTCGTATCGGCCCGAAACTGGCGAGGACAAGTTCCATTCGTTCGCAGGCGTCCCGATCGTGCGGCGCGAGCGTTCGGTGGGGGTGCTGTGCGTCCAGCATGTCGAGCCGCGCCGCTATGAAGAAGTAGAGATCGAGGCGCTCCAGACCGTGGCCATGGTCCTGTCCGAACTGATCCACAACGCCGACCTGATCGACGAGGAACACGGCGCGCTCAGCCCCCAGCAGACCGGGCCGGTGCGGCTGACCGGGCTGCAGCTGGTCAAAGGGTTGGCGGCCGGCAACGCGGTCTATCACCAGCCGCGGATCACGATCGAACATGTGATGGCCGAAGACCGCGATGCCGAATTGCAGCGGGTCTATCTGGCCTTCGACAAGATGCGTGAGCAGATCGACCGGATGGCCAGCCAGGCCGAATTCGGGGTGGGCGGCGAGCATGAGGAAGTTCTCGAGACCTACAAGATGTTCGCTTACGACGAAGGCTGGAGCCGCCGGATCATCGAGGCGATCGACAGCGGGCTGACTGCCGAGGCCGCGATCGAACGGGTCCAGCAGCGCACCCGGATGCGGATGCGCCAGATCGACGATCCCTTGCTGGCCGACCGGATGCACGATCTGGAGGATCTCGCCAACCGCCTGCTGCGCACCGTCTCGGGCCAGATGGGCACGGCCGCGAACGCGGGCCTGCGCGGCGACGCGATCCTGATCGCGCGCAATCTGGGCCCGGCCGAACTGCTCGAATACGACAAGCGCAAATTGAAGGGCGTGATCCTCGAGGAAGGCTCGCTCACCGCGCATGTCGTGATCGTCGCGCGCGCCATGGGGGTGCCGGTGCTCGGGCGGGTGCGCGGCCTGCGCAGCATGATCCGCGAGGGCGACCCGCTTCTGCTCGACGCCGACGAGGGCGCGGTCACGCTGCGCCCCAGCCCGGCGCTGACCGCGGCGTTCGAGACCCGCTTCGTCAAGACCCGCGAGCGCCAGGCGCAATATGCCGCGATGCGCGATGCCGAGCCGGTCACCCGCGACGGCACCCGCGTGACGCTGATGATGAACGCCGGGCTGCGCGACGACATGCCCGCGCTGGCCCAGACCGGCGCCGACGGGATCGGCTTGTTCCGCACCGAGTTCCAGTTCCTCGTCTCGGCGACGCTGCCCGCGCGCGACCGCCAGACCAAGCTCTACCGCGACGTGCTCGACGCCACCGACGGCAGCGCCACGGTCCGGCCGGCCCCGGCGATGATCGAGGCCTTCGAAGCACGCTTCGCCAAGAGCCGCGAACGCCAGGCAGCCTTCGCGGCGATGCGCGATGCCG
>JANPMA010000257.1:0-22146 GCA_031422595.1 Novosphingobium sp.
CTTCCCGGCCGGGATCAAGTGGCGCACGGTGATGGAAGCCGCTGGCGACGAGAAGTACATCGTTTGCAACGCCGACGAGGGTGACAGCGGCACTTTTGCCGACCGGATGCTGATGGAAGGCGATCCGTTCCAGCTGATCGAAGGCATGGCGATCGCCGCCCACGCGGTCGGTGCTGGTCAGGGCTACATCTACGTCCGCAGCGAATATCCGCACGCCATCGCCAAGCTCAACGCGGCGATCGAGCTGGCCCACCAGCACATCGCCCCGTTCCAGCTCGAAGTGCGGGTCGGCGCCGGAGCCTATGTCTGCGGCGAGGAAACCTCGCTGCTCAACTCGCTTGAGGGCAAGCGCGGCGAAGTACGCGCCAAGCCGCCGCTACCCGCGCTCGAGGGGCTGTTCGGCAAGCCGACCGTGGTCAACAACGTACTGACCCTGGCCGCCGTGCCGCACATTATGACCGAAGGCGGATCGGGGCTTTACGCGCAGTTCGGGATCGATCGGTCCAAGGGCACGATGCCAATCCAGTTGGCCGGAAACATCAAGCACGGCGGGCTGTTTGAGACAGCCTTCGGGATCAGCCTCGACACGCTCATCAACGAAATCGGCGGCGGCACAGCCAGTGGCCGCCCAGTCAAGGCCGTACAGGTTGGCGGGCCACTGGGGGCCTACATTCCTCCCAGCCAATTCCACCTGCCATTCGATTACGAAGCCTACACCGCCGCCGACGCCTTGATCGGCCACGGCGGGATCACGGTGTTCGATGACAGCGCCGACATGGGCGCGATGGCCCGCTTTGCCTTCCAGTTCTGCGCCGCGGAAAGCTGCGGAAAGTGCACCCCGTGCCGGATCGGATCGACCCGCGGGGTTGAGCTGATCGACCGGATCCGCGCCGGCGGCAAAGTCCACGCCGACGCGGTCGAAGCCCTTCCCCAGATGCACAACGCCCGCAAGGCCGGTCGCACCCGCGAGGAAGAGCTTGTACTGCTCGATGACCTGATGGAGGCCATGCAGTTCGGCTCGCTCTGCGCGCTGGGCGGGTTCACCCCCTATCCGGTCCGCAGCGCGCTCAAGCATTGGCCGGAGGACTTCGGGTGATCCTGGGCAGCGTCCTGGCGGGCGGGCAATCGTCACGCTTCGGCAGCGACAAGGCGCTGGCAATGCTCAGCGGCGAAACGCTGCTGATGCGCGCGGTCGATATGCTGTCAGGTTGGTGCGAGAAGGTTGTGGTAGTCGGGCGCGAAGAGGCCCCCGCCCCCACCCTGCCCGATCGCCCGCGCGCCGGAATGGGTCCGTTGGGCGGGATTGCCGCTGCGCTCTATGATGCGCGCGACGAGGGGTATGAGGCAGTGTTAACTTGCGGGGTCGATTCACTGGGCCTGCCCGAAGACTTGCCGCAGCGCCTGTCTCCTGCCCCGGCCTATCTGGCCGATCAGCCAGTGGTCGGGCTGTGGCCCGTTTCAGCAATCAAGGCGCTCGACCTGATCCTGCACGGCGATGGCCGCCATTCGATGCGGGAATTCGCCGAAGCCATCGGTGCCCGCGCGGTCCAACTGACCGGCAGCACACTCAACATCAACACGCCAGCAGACCTGGCGGAAGCGGAGAAGCATCATGGGCTATGAACGGCAGGCCGATTTCGGCACGCCCGAAGTCCTCTCGGACAGCCAGGTCACACTGACCATCGACGGGCGCGAAGTGACCGTTCCGGCGGGCACCAGCGTGATGCGTGCGGCAAACACCTGCGGTGGATCGATCCCCAGCCTGTGTGCGACCGACAGCGTCAAGGCCTTCGGTTCATGCCGGATGTGCCTGGTCGAAATCGAAGGCGCGCGCGGTACCCCTGCCAGCTGCACCACCCCAGTCATGCCGGGCATGGTGGTTCATACCCAGACCGAGAAACTGGCACGGATCCGCAAGTCGGTGATGGAGCTCTACATTTCCGACCATCCGCTCGATTGCCTGACCTGCAGCGCCAATAACGATTGCGAATTGCAGGACACCGCCGCCGAAGTCGGCCTGCGCGATGTCCGTTATGGCTATGACGGCGCAAACCACATGGGCCAGGCCGACGATACGTCGAACCCCTATTTCGCCTTCGAGCCCGACAAATGCATCGCCTGTTCGCGCTGCGTGCGCGCCTGCGACGAGGTTCAAGGCACGCTGGCGCTGACGATCGAAGGACGCGGGTTCGAAAGCAAGGTCCGCGCCGGGCAAGCCGAAGACACCTTCCTTTCTTCCGACTGCGTCAGCTGCGGCGCCTGCGTGCAGGCCTGCCCTACTTCCGCCCTGATGGAAAAGAACGTCAAGGAAATCGGCAAGCCTGAGCGCTCGGTAATCACCACTTGCGCCTATTGCGGCGTCGGCTGCACCTTCCGCGCCGAGATGAAGGGCGAGCAGCTGGTCCGGATGGTGCCTTGGAAAGACGGCAAGGCCAATCGCGGTCATTCCTGTGTCAAGGGACGCTTTGCCTGGGGCTATGCCAACCATCAGGACCGGATTCTCAAGCCGATGATCCGCGCCAGCGTGGACGATCCCTGGCGCGAAGTGAGCTGGGGCGAAGCGCTTTCCTATACCGCGAACAAGCTCAATGCGATCAAGGCCGAGCATGGCGCGCGGGCATTGGGCGGGATCACCTCGAGCCGTTGCACCAACGAAGAAACCTACCTGGTGCAGAAGCTGGTCCGTGCCGGCTTTGGTTCCAACAATGTCGATACCTGCGCGCGAGTCTGCCATTCGCCCACCGGTTATGGCCTGTCGAAGACCTTCGGGACCAGTGCGGGGACGCAGGACTTCGATTCGGTGATGGACGCCGATGTGGTGATGATCATTGGCGCCAATCCGACCGACGGCCACCCGGTCTTCGCCAGCCGATTGAAGCGCCGCCTGCGCCAGGGCGCCAAGCTGATCGTGATCGACCCGCGCCGGATCGACATGGTCAAGAGCCCGCACATCGAAGCCGCGCATCACCTGGCCTTGCAGCCGGGTACCAATGTCGCCGTGCTGACCGCGATGGCGCATGTCATCGTCACCGAAGGACTGGCCGACGAAGCATTCATCAACGAACGTTGCGAGATCGACGAATATCAGGACTGGGCGCGCTTTGTTGCGCAAGATCGCCACAGCCCCGAGGTACTGGAACCCGTGACCCGCGTTCCCGCGCAGGAACTGCGCGAAGCCGCGCGGTTGTTCGCAACTGGCGGCAACGGTGCGATCTACTATGGTCTGGGCGTAACCGAACACAGCCAGGGTAGCTCGACCGTGATGAGCATTGCCAACCTTGCAATGGTCACCGGAAATATCGGCCGCCGCGGCGTGGGGGTGAACCCGTTGCGCGGGCAGAACAACGTCCAGGGCGCCTGCGATATGGGCAGCTTCCCGCATGAATTGCCTGGCTATCGTCACATTTCGGGCGGTGAAACCCGTGCGCTGTTCGAAGCCGATTGGGGCGTTCAGCTGGACCCCGAACCCGGCCTGCGCATCCCCAACATGCTCGATGCCGCACTCGATGGCAGTTTCCGGGCGCTTTACGTCCAGGGCGAGGACATCCTCCAGAGCGATCCCAACACCCACCACGTCGCCGCTGGCCTGAAAGCGATGGAACTGGTCATCGTCCATGACCTGTTCCTCAACGAAACCGCCAACTACGCGCACGTCTTTCTGCCGGGTTCGACCTTCCTTGAGAAAGACGGCACCTTCACCAATGCCGAACGCCGGATCCAGCTGGTGCGCAAGGTGATGGAGCCAGCCAACGGCTATGCCGATTGGGAAGTGACGCAGGAGCTGGCCAAGGCCATGGGGCTGGGCTGGAACTATGCCCACCCCAGCGAAATCATGGACGAAATCGCGCGGCTGACCCCGACCTTTACCGGGGTCAACTTCGCCCGCCTTGACGCCGAAGGTTCGCTGCAATGGCCGGTCAACGCCGCCAGTCCCGACGGCAGCCCGATCATGCATGTGGACGGCTTCGTGCGCGGCAAGGGCAAGTTCATCGTCACCGACTACGTGCCCACCGACGAGAAGACCGGGCCGCGCTATCCGCTGCTGCTGACCACCGGCCGCGTGCTCAGCCAGTACAATGTCGGCGCGCAGACCCGCCGGACTGAAAACCAGGTGTGGCACCAGGAAGACGTGCTGGAGATCCACCCGCTTGATGCCGAAAACCGCGGGGTCAAGGACGGCGACTGGATCCGGCTCGCCAGCCGAACCGGCGAAACCACCTTGCGCGCCGATGTGACCGATCGGGTCGCGCCGGGAGTGGTCTATACCACCTTCCACCACCCCGCGACCCAGGCCAATGTGGTGACCACCGAATATTCGGACTGGGCGACCAACTGCCCCGAATACAAGGTCACCGCGGTGCAGGTGCTGCCCAGCAACGGACCCAGCGAATGGCAGGAAAGCTATGCCAGCTGGTCCGAAAAGAGCCGCCGCGTGGCGCGGGTCCCGGCGGAGTAAGGCGATGGATATCGAGCGGCTGACCTATATGGCCAACCAGATCGCCCGCAACCTTGCCCCGCAAGGCGAAGCGCAGGCGACCGCGCTGACCTATCAGCACCTCAAGGACTATTGGGACCCGCGGATGAAAGCGGCAATCCTGGGCAGCGATCGCAGCGGCCTGCTGCCGATCGCGCGCGCCGCGGTGGACCGGCTGGGTTAACCGATCAAGTCTGCTTGCGCCGCACTTCGGCGGCCGGCCCGCCGACCCGCATGGTGCGCGTGAAGTGTTCCTCGTAGTAGAGGACACGGCCCGCTTCATCGCGCTTGAAGGTAATCTCGTGCATCTCGCTGCCGTCTTTGGCGATCACCCGAAAACGATCGGAACCCAGCGGCTTCAGGAAGGTCAAGCTCTCTGAAGGATTGCCGCTCGGCAAGTTCAGCGAGACCAGGCCACCGTTCCACGGCAGGATCACGCTCTCGTTGCTCCAGACGTTGTCCATGTAACGCCCAGCATAGTCTTCGAGCGCGACTTTGACCGGTGCAGCACCCTTGAAGCTGTGATCCCGGCGTAGATCGAGCAATTCGTGAATCTCCACCCCCTCCGCCCAGATCACGCGATTATCGGTGGTCATCGCGGCAACCACTGTCGCGCTGTCCGGCCGAACCAGCACGACGGTGTTGTAGCCAGGGCAACTGCCATCGTGGCCTACGTACACTTTCGCGCCTTCAGGCTCGACCACGAAACCCAGACCCCAGCTGCCATCGCGCACCGGATCGCTGAACTGCACCCGCTGCATTTCACGCAAGGTACTTGGCCGCAGCACACCAGGCGTGCTTGGCGCGGTTTCCTGCTTGAGCAGGTCGAGTTGCCACAGCCCGAATTTGACAAGATCTTCCGCCGTGCTCGAGAACCCGGCCGCCGGGGTGATTGCCCTGGCATTGAAGGTCTTGAGCAGCTTGCGCTGGCCATTGCGGTCGAGCGGCCCCCAACCCACCGCCATGCGCTTTCCCAGCTGGTTGTAAGGGAGGTAGGGATGCGTATCCTTGAGGCCCAATGGTTTCAGTATCCTGCTTTCCACCAATTGGTCGAACGGCTGTCCCGCAACCGCAGCGGCCGCATTGCCGGCCAGAGTCAGGCCGATGTTGCTGTATTGGTAGTAGCGACCAACTGGGTAAAGCGGCTTGGCGCTGCCATAATCGGCCTTGAGTTCGTCCATGTCGGGAAAGGGAAAGTCTGGTCCGGTCCAGTAAGACGTTCGGCCATCGCGCGGGACGCCGGCCGAATGGGTGAGCAAGGAGCGCAGGGTTATCGGAACGGAATCCCGGCCATCGGGCTGCAATTTGGCCCAGGGCAGATAGGTTGTGATCGGCTCGTCAAGGCGCAGCTTGCCGGCTTCCCATTGCTGCATCACCGCGACCGATGTGAACAGCTTGGATATCGAGCAGATCGAATAGATCGTCTTGCCATCTGCGGGCTGCTTGCGGTTCGCATCGACATGGCCGTAGCCGCTCGACCAGACCAGTTCCTTTCCAGCACCAACGGCAATCGAAAGTGCCGGCCAGCGGCCATAGGTCTGCGCCGCATCGGCCCAGGCATCGATCAGCCGCAAGGCTTCGGCAGTGGCCGGATCGGGCGCCGCCCGCGCTGGGACCGTGCCAAACGCAACCGCCAGTGCTGCGGCCAGACCGGTCAACTGCTTTGCCCTTTGAGCCATCCTTCACCCCCAGCGCCTCAGGGTGAATTTGCGAGCAAACCAGACGGCTGGCAAGCTAATTGGCGGCTATCTGCGCGCGGCGATCCTCCCTGTCCTTGCTGGGGGCCACACCGTGCATCGCGGCATAGGACTTGGCGAAATGCGTTGCCGAGGAAAATCCGGTCGCTACTGCCACTTGCATCATCGACATGCCGGTCTGCAGGACCAGGTGGCGCGCCCGCTTGAGCCTGAGCTGACGGTAATATCGCCCCGGCCGTATTCCAAGCTCAGCCCCGAACAAACGCTCAAGCTGGCGCAGCGACAGCCCTGCAATTTCCGCCAGAGCTCCCAAAGGCTGCGGGTTCTCCAGATTGGCCTCCATCGCCGCGACCACATCGAGCACATGCAGGTTGCGCACCCCGGTGCGTTCCGCCAGGTCGAGCCGCTGCGGTTCGGCTGCCTTGCGGGCTGAATGGTGCAGCATCTGGTCGGCCACCCGCGCGGCCAGTTCGCGGCCGAAGTCCTGGGCGATGAAGTGGATCATCAAGTCGAGCGGCGCGGTCCCGCCCGAACAGGTGAAGCAGGCCCCGTCGATCTCGAAGATGCTTTTGGTCACATCCAGCGCCGGGTAGTTTTCCGCCAGAGTTTCAAGGTCCTCCCAGTGCCCGGTGCAGCGTCTGCCATCGAGCAGCCCGGCATCGGCCAGCACGATGCTGCCCGAACAGACGCTGCCGATCAGGCAGTCACGGCGCGACAGGCGGCGCAGCTGCGTGGCCAGCATCGGATCGAGTTGGTGATAGGCCCCCACCCCGGCGCAGACCACAATGGCATCGACCGGCCCGCAATCGGCCAGCGCCGCGTCGACCGCCACCCGCGCTCCGTTGCTGGCGGTAACCGCCTCACCCCCGGCGCTCAGCACGCTCCAGCGGTAGAGCTCGCGCCCCTCCATCCGGTTGGCCACGCGAAGCGGTTCCAGGGCGGCGGTGAACGGCATCATCGAGAAATCGGGCACCAGCACAAAGCCGAAGCTGCGCGGCCACTTTGGCCGGGGGGGATATGTCTGCTCAGCCACAGCGAATGCCTAATTCGCATGTCGATAATTTGCAAGAAAATGTCGGTTTCAGAACATACCTCGCGCGCGAGCTGGCGCATGTTGTTATCGCTAGTCTGGCTCCTGAAGGGGCTTGAGAAACAAGAGGGGTGCCCTGCATGTCCGACGGCGAAGAAATCATCCTGCGCGACCTTAACGATGCCGACCTGGTCGAACAGATGAAGGACGACCTTTACGACGGCATGGCCGCCGAGGTTCACGAAGGCACCCAGATCCTGCTCGAACGCGGCTGGGACGCCAACGACGTGCTGACCGAAGCGCTGGTCGAAGGCATGCGGATTGTTGGCATCGACTTTCGTGATGGCATCCTGTTCGTGCCCGAAGTGCTGCAATGCGCTGGCGCGATGAAGGCCGGAATGGAACTGGTCCGTCCGATCCTGGTCGCCACCGACAACAAGAGCAGCCTGGGCACCTACGTGATCGGCACGGTCAAGGGCGACATCCACGACATCGGCAAGAACCTGGTCGGCATGATGCTCGAAGGCGCTGGTTTCGAAGTGGTCGATCTGGGGATCAACAACCCGGTCGACAATTACCTTGCCGCGATCGACAAGCACAATCCCACGATCCTGGGTATGTCAGCGCTGCTCACCACCACCATGCCTTACATGGGCGTGGTGATCGAGGAACTCGACAAGCGCGGGATCCTCAAGAACTTGCCGGTGATGGTCGGCGGAGCGCCGCTCAACCAGGAATTCGCCGACGCGATCAATGCTACCAGCTATGGCCGCGATGCCGCGGTCAGCGCCGAACTGGCCAAGGCGCTGGTCGGCAAGAATCGTTGATGAGTGATTCCGCTGTCCGCCGGACCGGAGGCCGCCAGGCAAGGCTGGGCCGCCGTGCGCGGCCGCAGGAAGCTCTGCCGGTCGCGCCGGAATCGCTCGTAACCACCCGCGCCAATCCCGACGGTCCAGCACTGGTGCTGGCCTGCGGCGCGCTTGCCAATGAGATCATCGCCCTGCGCGAGCAACTTGGAATCGCAGATGATGCCATGGTTCTGCATTGCCTGCCCGCCGAATTGCACAATCGCCCGGGTCAAATCGCGCCGCGGGTGGACGCCTTCCTGACCGAGCACCGCCATAAATATTCGCGGGTCTTGATCGGCTACGGTGATTGCGGCACCGGCGGCGCGCTCGACAAGGTGCTGGAACGGCACGATGCTACCCGGCTGCCGCATGCGCACTGCTATGAGTTCTTTGCCACTACGCCGCGGTTCGACGAGATCACTGAAGCCGAGATTGGCAGCTACTTCGTCACCGATTTCCTCGTGCGGCATTTCGACCGATTGGTGTGGGAAGGCCTTGGCCTTGATACCCGGCCCGACCTGCTCGAGAGCTATTTCGGCAACTATCGCGACCTTGTCTATCTCGCTCAGACCGACACGCCGATGCTGCAGACAAAGGCACAGGAGGCCGCCGAGCGGCTCGGCCTCAACTACGTTTACCGCAAGGTCGGCTTTGGCGATCTGACCGAAGCGATCAGGGGAACGGTCGATGTATAGGGTCCGGCTGTGGTCGGTACGCCATTCGCGGCAGATGGAATGGACCTACAACACTTTCAATCCTGCCGTGGTCGCCGTGCTGCGCGGGGTGGTGAAGCTCTTTGGTCGCAAGCTCGACAAGCCGATCACCAAGGCCGAGGCCTTGGCCAAAGGCTTCCTGTTCGATTGCAAGATGTGCGGCGATTGCGCGCTGTCGAAAACCGGCATGTCATGCCCTATGAATTGCCCCAAAACGATCCGCAACGGCCCTTGCGGCGGGGTGCGTGAAAACGGGATGTGCGAAGTGCTCCCGGAAATGCGCTGCGTCTGGGTTGCGGCCTGGGATGGTGCCTCGCGGATGAAGCATGGCGACTCGATCAAGCAGGTCCAGTTCGCAGTCGATCATCGCCGTCAGGGCACCTCCTCCTGGCTGAAGCTGGCGCGCGATGAGTGACCGTGATGTGATCGAAGCCGAGGGACTCAACCCGGGCGATCCATTGCCGATGTTGCCGGGGCACAACTCACACGGCCGGTTCGAACGTGTTCTGCGCGCCGGGCACTTTGCGGTTTCGACCGAGATTGCCCCCCCGGATTCATCCGACCCGGAAGAGGTCTTGCGCCGCGCTTCACTGTTCGACGGCTACGTCGATGCAATCAACGCGACCGACGGTTCGGGCGCCAATTGTCACATGTCGAGCCTGGGGGTCTGCGCGATCCTGACCCGCGAGGGCTATTCGCCGATCATCCAGGTAAGCTGCCGTGACCGTAACCGGATCGCGATCCAGGGCGATCTGCTCGGCGCGTCGGCGCTGGGGGTCTGTTCGGTGCTGTGCCTGTCGGGCGACGATGTGTCGGTGGGCGATCATCCCGAAGCCAAGCCGGTGTTCGATCTCGATTCGGTCTCGCTGCTGCAAACCGCGCGGACCTTGCGCGACGAGAGCCGATTTCTTTCAGGCCGCCAGCTCGATCTGCCGCCGCGGCTGTTTCTGGGCGCTTCGATCAATCCCTTCGCCCCGCCCCACACTGCCCGAATCGATCAATTCGCCAAGAAGGTCGCCGCGGGGGCCCAGTTCGTTCAATCGCAATACTGCTTCGATGTGGGCATTGCGCTTGAATTCATGGACCGCGCGCGGGACCTCGGCCTGCTTGAGCAGTGCTACGTCATGATGGGCGTCGGGGTGCTGGCTTCGGCCAAGACCGCCAAGTGGCTGCGCAGCGCGATCCCGGGGGTGCATATCCCCGACGAAATCATCCGCCGGCTTGAACAGGCCGAGAAGCCGAGGGCCGAAGGCCGCAAGATCGCGGTCGAGCTGATGCAGCAACTCGCCGCTATCCAGGGGATGAGCGGCTTGCACCTGATGGCTTTCAAACAGGAAGAATGGGTTGGCGAGATCGTCACCCAATCGGGCGTGCTCCAGGGGCGCAAGCCCTGGGCCCCCACTCACCTCTCCCACATTACCCAACCCGCCAAAGCTTAAGGGATAGCAATGACCAGGACCGTCCTCGCCTCTGCCTCCAAGGAAGTCATTATCGGCTTCGATCAGCCCTTCATCATGATCGGCGAACGGATCAATCCTACCGGCCGCAAGCTGCTGGCCGCCGAAATGAAGGAAGGCAATTACGACCGTGTGGTCGCCGATGCTCTCGCCCAGGTCGCGGCGGGCGCGCAGATGCTTGACGTCAACGCCGGGATCCCGCTGGCCGATGAACCGCGGATCCTGGCCGAGGTGATCCAGCTGGTCCAGTCGGTCACCGACGTGCCGCTGTGTATCGACAGCTCGATCATCGAGGCGCTCGAAGCCGGCCTTGCGGTCTATCAAGGCCGGGCGCTGGTCAATTCGACCACCGCCGAGGACGAAGTGATGGAGCGCGTGCTGCCGCTGGTGAAGAAGTACGACGCCGCAGTGGTCGCAATTTCCAACGACGATACCGGCATTTCGGCAGACATCGACGAACGCTTCCGGATTGCCAAGCTGATCGTCGAACGCGCGCAGGATCATGGGATCAAACCGTGTGACGTAGTGGTCGACCCGCTGGTCATGCCGATCGGCGCGATCAATACCGCCGGACGCGATGTGTTCCGCCTGGTCCGCCGCTTGCGCGAAGAGCTCAAAGTCAACACCACTTGCGGTGCATCGAACGTCGGTTTTGGCCTGCCCAACCGCCATGCGATCAACAACAGCTTCCTGCCGATGGCCGCTGCTGCGGGCATGACCAGCGCGATCCTCAACCCCTGTCACGAAGGCTTGGTCCCGGCGATCAAGGCGGCCGATACCCTGAACGGCGTCGACCCCAACTGCGCCAACTGGATCCGCATGTTCCGCGAACCCAGCCCCGAAGGCGAAGGCCGCGGCGGGCGCGGTGGACGCGAGGGCCGGCGGCGGCGTGGATGAGGCGAGGCAATTGACTCACAAGGTAATCTTCACCCCATCGGGGATCCGCACCACCGCGCAGCATGGCCAGAGCGTCTATGATGTCGCGCTCGCCAGCGGGGTCGATATCCTCTCGATCTGCGGCGGCAAGGGACTGTGCCGGCGCTGCCAGATCGAGCTGGAACCGGGCGAACACGCCAAATTCGGCGTAACGGTCGCGGCCGATCACCTGTCCGAATGGACCGACAGCGAGGAACGCGCGGCCAAGCGCGGTGACCTCAAGCCTGGCCGCCGCCTGGCCTGCCGGGCGCAGGTTCTGGGCGATGTGGTGGTCGAAGTGCCCTCCGATGCGCGCCATCAGGTGTCCAGCATCTCAAAGGATTCAACCGGGTTTGAGACCGAGCTTGACCCGGCGATCAAGCTCTACATGTGCAAGCTGCCCTTGCCCGAGCTCGAGCACGACAACAATCCCTGCGACGGCGAGGCGCTGGTCGAGGCGCTGCGCGAGTTCGGAATCGAGGCCCGGCCCGAGCATCGTCCACTAACCAAGCTGCAACCGATCCTCGCCCAGAACGAGCGTGAGCTGATCGCGGTGGTGCGCGACGATACATGGATCATCGACGTCTGGCCGCCCTCGCCGTTCGATGCCTATGGCGCGGCAATCGACATTGGCTCGACCAGTCTGGCGCTCTATCTCTATGACCTGACCAACGGTGCACTGGTGCACCAGGCCTCGGCGATGAACCCGCAGATCCGCTACGGCGAAGACCTGATGAGCCGGGTCTCCTACGTGATGATGAACAAGGGCGGCGAAGAACGCCTGACCGAGGAAATCCGCAAGGCCGTGGCCGGGTTGCTGGAAGATGCGCGGGCCAAGCTGGAGCTGGGGCCGAACCAGATTCTCGAGGTTGTGCTGGTTGGCAACCCGATCATGCATCACCTGTTTCTGGGCATCAATCCGGTCGAGCTGGGCCAGGCGCCCTTCACTCTGGCGGTCAAGGACTGGTTCGAAGCGCCGGCCTGGCGGTTCGATCTGGGTATCTCCGAAACCGCGCGGATTTCGATGCTGCCACTGATCGGCGGGCATGTCGGCGCGGATACCACCGGGGCCTACCTCAGCCAGCTTGACGTGATGACCGGGCGATCGGTGCTGCTGGTCGATATCGGCACCAATGCCGAAATCGTGCTGAGCCATGGCGGCAAGGTCGCGGCCTGCTCTTCGCCCACTGGCCCGGCCTTCGAAGGCGCGGAAATCAGCGCCGGGGTCCGCGCGACGCCGGGCGCGATCGAGCGGGTGCGGATTGACCGCGAGACGTTCCAGCCCAGCTTCAAGGTGATCGGCAGCGACGAATGGCTGTCCGATGCTGATCCCGATATCGCCGCACAGCGCGTGGTCGGGATCTGCGGTTCGGGCATATTCGAAGTGATGGTCGAACTGGCCAGCGCGGGCCTGGTCAACAAGGGCGGCCTGTTCCAGCCCGAGGCCGCGCCGCACCGCTTCATTCAGGAAGGCCAGAGCTGGAAATATGTGCTGCTCGACCGCCCCGAAAACCCGCTTTACGTCAAGCAGACCGATGTGCGCGCGGTGCAGCTGGCCAAGGCGGCGCTGGCGGCGGGGGTCAACCTGCTGGTCGACTTCCTTGAGTGCCCGGGCTTTGACGAAGTGCTGCTGGCAGGCGCCTTCGGCACGCACCTTGATAGCCAATATGTCGCCGATATCGGGATCATCCCCTTTGCCAGCGCCGGGCAAATCCGCTCGGTCGGCAATGCCGCGGGCATGGGCGCGGCGATGGCGCTGTACAACAGGCAGGAAAAGGCCCGGATCATCGAGGCGGTAAAGCATGTCATTAAAGTTGAGACTGCTACCGAGCCGAAGTTTCAGGACTACTTCGTGGCTGCTATGAGCTTTCCCACTGCGCCCAGCACCGACGGTGATAACGCCACCGGCCGGGGGCGCCGCAGCCGCCTGCGCGAGCGGTCCAGATAGAGGGGTTTTGAATGTCGAGAGAAGGACGCACCGGAGGCCGCCGCGGCCGCGGAGCCGCCAATGCCGCGGAACTGGCCCCCCGCGAGCCCTATATCAAGCGCAATATCCCGCCCTATTCGGTGCTGGGCGATGCCGATCTGGCGATCCTTGAGCACAATGCCGATACAATCCTTGAAGAAATCGGGATCGACATCAAGGATGATCCCGAAGCGATCGCGCTGTTCGTTGCTGCCGGCGCCACGGCCGAGGGAGTGCGGGTGCGCTTCCCGCGGGGCATGTGCCGCGAGATCGTCCAGAACAACGCGCCGGGGATCTTCACCCAGCACGCGAGGAACTCGGCCAACAACGTTGTAATCGGCGGGAACAACACCGTGCTGGTTCCGGCCTATGGCTCGCCCTTCGTCTATAGCCGCGAGGGCGGACGGCGCTATGCGACGATCGAGGATTTCCGCAATTTCGTGAAGCTGGCCTATATGGCCGACAGCCTGCACCATTCGGGCGGCACGATCTGCGAACCGGTCGATCTGCCGGTCAACAAGCGCCACTACGACATGGTCTACAGTCACATCAAGTACACCGACAAGGCCTTCATGGGCTCGGTCACGCACCCTAGCCGGGCCGAAGACAGCGTGAGCATGGCCAAGATCGTGTTTGGCGATCTCTTCGTCGAAGAGAACTGCGTCACGGTCAACCTGATCAACGCCAATTCGCCGATGACTTTCGATGAGACCATGCTGGGCGCGCTCAAGGTCTATGCCCGGCACAACCAGGCAACCATGATCAGCCCGTTCATCGTCGCGGGCGCGATGTCGCCCGTGACGGTCGCGGCGGTCGCGGCGCAGAGCCTGGCCGAAGGGCTGGTCGGCATGACGCTGGCTCAGCTCGTCCGCCCTGGCGCGCCGGTAATCTACGGCAACTTCGTCTCCTCGATGTCGATGCAATCGGGCGCGCCGACTTTCGGGACTCCAGAAGCCTCGCTGGTGATCAATGTCGGCGCAGCACTGGCGCGCAGGTTGGGCGTCCCTTTCCGCAGCGCCGGGGGCTTCAATGCCTCAAAGCTGCCCGATGCCCAGGCGGCATACGAAAGCGCCAATACGCTGCAACAGGGCCTGATGGCGGGCGTGAATTTCATGCTCCACACCGCCGGCTGGCTCGAAGGCGGGCTGGCGATGGGTTATGAGAAATTCGTGATGGACTGCGACCAGGCGGCGATGATGGCGATCTATGCCAAGGGCGTCGACATGAGCGAGAATGGCCAGGCGCTCGACGCGATGCGCGAAGTCGGCCCGGGGCAGCACTTCCTGGGTTGCAGCCATACTCAGGAAAACTTCAAGACCGCCTTCTACCGCTCGACCATTTCCGACAACAACAGCTACGAGCAATGGGTCGAAGACGGCAAGCTCGATGCCGAGCAGCGCGCCGAAAAGCTCTACAAGGAAATGCTCGCCAACTACGTCGCGCCCGAGCTCGATCCCGAGATCGACGCCAGGCTGCTGGCCTTCATGGAAGCGAAGAAGGCCAGCTTCCCGGATTCGAACATCAGCTGAGAGCGACGGCCGGGTGCGGGTGACCTCGCGCCCGGTCTCAGATTGACAATTCCTTGCGGACCCGCATCATGGCATCGATCGACCACCGGATCAGCGGCGAATTGGAAAGGCGCTGGTGCCAGGCGACAACCCATTTGATATCCGGCAGATCGACCGGCGGGCGAAAGATTTGTATACGGTGCCGCTTGGCGCCCAACATGGCCATGGTCGCCGGAACGATGGCCAGACAGTCACTGTCAGCAACGATCGAAAGCAGGCTCTGATTGCACGAAGTGGCAATACGGGCGGGGCGGCTGAGATTCAGATCCCGCAGCCGCTGGCGCTCCACCGTGTGCGGGTGATCAGGATCGACAATATAGCTGGCATGCGGCCGCGACAGATAGGTTTCGAGCGACATCCCATTGGCCAGTTGTTTGTCACCGCGCCGCGCGATGCAGACCAGTCGCTCAACTCCGATCACCTGGGTGTGAAGTTCATTCCGGAGCGATTCGCCGATTGCAGGCGAATCCATGAATACAGTCGATGTGATGGCTATATCTGCTACGCCCGATTTGAGATCGGATGCCAGCTTGTTAGACGCAATCACGAACTGGAGCTGAAGACGGGGCGCCTCCTTCTCGAGGATTTTGCACATCGGCCCGGCGAAGGTGGCAACCAGATTGTCGACAGCGGCGATGCGAACAGGTCCTGAGGCGGATAAGGGATCGAAATCACTGCCCGTGATCGCCGATTCAATGTGGACCAGCGCGGGCTCCAGGATGACCAGCAATTCCTGGCCCTTTGCAGTCCGCAACATATTCTTGCCTTCACGGACCAACAGCTCGTCCTTGAAATGTCCGCGCAATGCCTTGAGTACATTGCTGACAGCCGGTTGGGAGAGGTTGAGAGTTGCCGCAGCTTTGGTTATACTTTCCTGGCGTAACAATTCCCGCAATATGGGAAGTTGATTGAGATTTAGGGATCTCAAATTTCTCAATGAACTCATTTGCCCAAATTCCATCATATTTTCGATGATTGTGCCAGCATCACTGTTTCATACAGCACACCGAAAGCGAAGTTCGCATCTGCACCATCAAATAGCCTGCGCAGACTTGAGGGTGCAAAACTTTGATAGCTCAAGAATCCGAATAGTTCAATTTTGCTTTCTTGATTTCACATCGACTCTACCCTTCGCCATTGGCGCGGCAAGCAACTGGCAGTGCCCTTCGGGTCGCAACATTGCCAGTTGCCCCCTCCACCACAGCCAATCGATCGCCCTGATGGCGCGCTGCCAATATGGCATTCGGCGATTGCCGACAACAACAGCCAAAAGCAATGGGTCGAAGACGGCAAACTCGACGCAGAGCAGCGCGCCGAATAGCTCTACAAGGACATGCTGGCGAGTTATGTCGGGCCCGAACTCGATCCCGAGATTGACGCCAAGCTGCTGACCTTCATGGAAGCCAAAAAGGCCAGCTTCCCGGATTCGAACATCAGCTGATTCCGCCTATTATTGCGGGTAATGCGCTGGACCGGTTGCCACCAAACTACTAGCCTTGCCTCCGGAAAAGGGGAGCAGGCAATGGCCGACTGGGCGGACGAAATCGACACCGGGAACTATGGCAAATCGAGCCGGACGTTCCTGGGCATGCAGATCGATCCGCTGGTGTTCTTTCCCACCGCGCTGATCTCGATCGCGGTGATTGTCTATTCGGTACTCGCGCCCGAACAATCGGCCGAGCTGTTCAAGGCCATCCGGGTGGGCGCGACCAACGAGTTCGACTGGTTCTTCATGTCGGCGGGCAACCTGCTGCTGCTGTTCTGCGTTGCGGTGGCGGTGTCCCCGCTGGGCCGGATCCGGCTCGGCGGCAAAGGCGCGACGCCTGACTATTCGCGGCTTTCGTGGTTCTCAATGCTGTTTGGCGCCGGGATGGGGATCGGGCTGATCTTCTACGGCGTGTCAGAGCCGGTTTCGCACTTCACCACCGCCATGGCTGGCGGTCCGGCCGCGCCGCTGGGCGGCGCGATCGGCGATACCGCCGGTGCGCGCGATCTGGCGATGGCCGCGACGATCTTTGACTGGGCGCTGCATCCCTGGGCGATGTTCGCGGTAACCGGGCTGGCGCTGGCGCTGTTCGCCTATGATTTCGGTATGCCGCTGTCGATGCGATCGGCCTTCTATCCCTTGTTCGGCAAGCTGGTCTGGGGCCGACTGGGCGACGGGATCGAAGTGCTGGCGGTGTTCGCCACGATCTTCGGCCTGGCCACTTCGCTGGGGCTGGGCGCGCAGCAGGCGATGGCCGGGATATCCTTCCTCTACCACATCACCAGCACGCCCTATTCAATCCTGCTGCTGATCGTGATCATGGCGGCGATAACCTTCCTGTCGATCCGCGGCGGGATCGATCGCGGCATTCGCATCCTCAGCGAGCTTAACATGCTGATGGCATTCGCGCTGATGCTGTTTGTGCTGGCAATGGGGCCCAGCCTGGCCCTGCTGGGCGATCTGGCCCGCAATATCTGGGTCTATCTGGCCAACCTGCCGGCCCTCTCCAATCCGGTGGCGCGGCAAGACAGCGGCTTCTATCGCGATTGGTCGGTCTATTACTGGGCCTGGTGGATCAGCTGGGCACCGTTCGTGGGCATGTTCATGGCCCGGATCTCGCTGGGCCGCACGGTGCGCGAATTCATCGCCGGGGCGATGATCGCACCCAGCCTGCTGGGGATCATCTGGCTGACCATCTTTGGCGATGCCAGCATCGCCGCAATCGTATCGGGAGAGGTTGTGGGCTTCAGCCAGGTGACGCTGGAAACCCAGCTGTTCGTGCTGCTGGAAACCATGCCGCTGGCCCCGCTCACTTCGTTCATCGCGATCTGCCTGATCCTGGTGTTCTTTGTCACCGGCTGGGATTCGGGCACCCTGGTAATCGATACGATGACCTCGGGCGGCAAGACCGACACCCCGCTGTTCCAGAAGTGTTTCTGGCTGTTCGCGGTGGGCGGGATCGGGGTGGTGCTGCTGCTCAGCGGCGGACTGGGATCGCTGCAGGCCGGTTCGATCGCCACTGGGCTGCCGCTGGCATTGGTACTGCTGCTGATGTGTGCGGGCACGATCAAGGGGCTGTTGGTCATCCATCGACGTGGAAAGGATCTCTAGGGCGATGCGGACATTATTGACCGACGTGCTGGTCATCGGCGGCGGCACGGCCGGGTTCGGCGCGGCCTATGCAGCGGCGAGCCAGGGCGCGCGGGTGAGGCTGGTTGAGGCAACCAGCAAGATCGGCGGTGTGATGGCCTTCTGCCCCGGAATGCCCTGGGGCGGCGGCCTGCCGATCGGTCGCAACGTCGGCGGCATCTTCGAAAAGCTGACCGAACAACTCAGGTCCATGCAGCCACCGGCCGCCGAGATCCGCCCTTCAACGCTCGAGAACTTCGGGGCCGAAGTGCTTTACGACCACGAGGCCGCGGTCTTCGCGATGTTCCAGATGCTCGAGGATGCGGGCGCAGAAGTCCACCTTAACACCTTCGCCGGTTCGCCCGTGCTTGATGGCAACCGGATCAAGGCGGTTGAATGCTACGACCGGGCCGGGCCGCTGACCATCGAGGCCGGAATGGTGATCGACTGTTCGGGCGATGGCGACATCTCGGCCAAGGCTGGAGTGCCCTTCACGGTCGGAGATGGGCGCGGCAACATGATGGGCGTAACGCTGTCGTTCACGATGCTGAATGCGCCGTGGGACAAGGTCTTCTCCAATGACGACCCCTATTTCGAGCGCGAGGCGCAGGCTGGGATTGCTGAGGGGTGGCTGCACCCCGATCTGGCCAAGCTGTACCTGATGCGCGGCTTTCACCGGGACACCGTGTTCTGCAACTCGGTCCACATCCGCGGTGTCGACGGGACCGATCCGCAGCAGGTTTCAAAGGCAACCCAGGAAGGCCGCCGGCGCTGCCATCAGTTGGCGAAGTTCCTCATCGAACGCGTGCCCGGCTTCGAGGCGGCCCGGATGAGCGAATTGGGCCCGACCGTTGGCGTGCGCGAAACGCGGCGGCTGGAAGCCATGCACCGGATCACCGGGCAGGAGCTCACAGCCGCCACCAGGTTTCCCGACGGCATTGTCTGCTGCGATAACCCCGTGGACGAGGTGATGCGCGGCGATGCCGAGATGACCCATGACGCAATTGTCGAGCAGGGCAGCTATTACACTATCCCATTCCGCTCGATGGTTCCCCGGAAAATCGAAAACCTGATGTTCGCCGGCCGCCTGGTCTGCGCTGATCCGACGGCTTTCGCTTCGGTGCGCGGTATGCCGCAGTGCATGCTGATGGGACAGGCAGTCGGCACCGCTGCCGCGCTGGCACTGGAGAGCGGCTTGGCAGTGCAGCAGATCGACCATGGCCGCCTTGTGGCGGCACTGGTCGATCAACAGGTCAAAGGGATTGGTGCGCAGCGGCTTGAGGACTTCGCACGGGCCTTGCCCGCATCGTAATTTAATTATCCGATAAACAAAGATTCTTGCGGATATGGTTTCATATGAAATCCGCATGGTCTTGAACTGCACGCCCGCCGCTGGCACCTCGTGTGCTCTGGATGGAGGCATGGCGCGATGCGTGAGGCATTTTACGAGCGGGTTCGCGAGACCCTGGGCGAAATCGACAGCCAGGGGCTGACCAAGCACGAACGCCCCCTCACCTCGCCTCAAGCGGTTGAGGTGGAAGTCGATACCCCCTCCGGCCGCAAGCGCGTGATCAATTTCTGCGCCAACAATTACCTGGGGCTGGCCGATCATCCCGATCTGATCGCGGCTTCGAATGCATACAGCCGCAGCCACGGTTTCGGCATGGCCTCGGTCCGGTTCATTTGCGGCACGCAGGATATCCACCGCGAGCTTGAGCGGCGGATCGCCGGCTTTTTCGGGTTCGAAGACAGCATTACCTTCGCTGCCTGCTTCGATGCCAACGGCGCGGTGTTCGAACCGCTGTTCGGGGCGGAAGACGCGATCATTTCGGACAGCCTCAACCACGCCTCGATCATTGACGGAGTGCGATTGAGCAAGGCGATGCGCTATCGCTTTGCCAATAACGACATGGCCGATCTGGAAGCGCAATTGCTTCAGGCCGCGGCCGACGGCGCCAAGAGCAGGATCATTGTCACCGACGGGGTGTTCTCGATGGACGGCTATATCGCCCAGCTGGGCGCGATCTGCGATCTGGCCGACAAGCATGGCGCACTGGTGATGGTCGACGATTGCCATGCCGCCGGGTTCATGGGCCTCACCGGCCGCGGCACGCCCGAGCATTGCGGGGTGACCGGGCGGATCGACATCCTGACCGGCACCCTGGGCAAGGCGCTGGGCGGCGGCATGGGCGGCTATATCTGCGCCCGGCAGGAAGTGGTCGACCTGCTGCGCCAGCGCGCCCGGCCCTACCTGTTCAGCAATGCATTGGCCCCCGGGTTGGTCGGCGCCAGCCTCAAGGTGTTCGACATGCTGGAGGCGGGCAATCCGTTTCGCGAGCAACTGTTCGCCAATGCCGCGCGGTTCCGTTCCGGCATGGAAGCGGCCGGGTTCACGCTCAACCCCGGTGAGCATCCGATCATCCCGGTGATGCTGGGCGATGCGCGGCTTGCCCAGCAGATGGCATCTTTGCTACTGGAAGAAGGCATCTATGTGACCGGTTTTTCGTTTCCGGTTGTGCCGCGCGGGGCAGCACGGATCCGCACCCAGATGAGCGCCGCGCACACTTTTGCGCACATCGACAATGCCATCGCCGCTTTCACCAAAGTCGGCCGCGAATTGAAGGTGATCTGATATGACGCAATCTGGCAATAGGGCAAACACCATGCCCGCGCTGGTCAAGGCCAAGGCGGAACCCGGCATCTGGCTGGAACAGCAGCCGGTCCCCGAGCCTGGCCCCGACGAAGTCCTGATCAAGGTCCACCGCACCGCGATCTGCGGAACCGATATCCATATCTACAACTGGGACGAATGGGCCCAGCGCACCATCCCGGTGCCGATGATCGTCGGTCATGAGTTCGGCGGTGAGATCGCGGCGATCGGCGATCATGTGAAACGCCCACTGACCATCGGCCAGCGGGTTTCGGGTGAAGGCCACCTGATCGGCGAAAAGAGCCGCGCGGTCCGCGCCGGGCACTTCCACCTCGATCCCGAGACCCAAGGCGTCGGGGTCAACCGCCCGGGCGCTTTCGCCAAATACCTTTGCATCCCGGCCTTCAACGTGATCGCCCTGCCCGACCATGTCGAGATGGACATTGCCGCGATGCTCGATCCCCTCGGCAACGCGGTCCACACCGCGCTGGCCTTCGACCTGATCGGCGAGGACGTGTTGATCACCGGCGCCGGACCGATCGGGATCATGGCCGCAGCGGTCGCGCGCCATGTCGGCGCGCGGCATGTGGTGATTACCGATATCAACCCCTACCGGCTCGAGCTGGCCGGCAAGATCGCCGATTGCCTTCCGGTCAATGTCGCCCAGGAAGACCTTGGTTCGATCCGCCACAAGCTGGGTATGACCGAGGGCTTCGACGTGGCGATGGAAATGTCGGGCGCGGGGTCCGCGCTCGAACAGATCGTCGACAATATGGTGATGGGCGGCAAAGTCGCCATGCTGGGCTTCCCGCCGGGCGAGACCACGATTGAATGGAGCAAGATCGTGTTCAAGGCGCTGACCATCAAGACGATCTACGGGCGCGAGATGTTTGAGACCTGGTACAAGATGCTCGCCATGCTCGGCTCGGGCCTCGATGTGTCTGGGCTGATCACCGAGCGGCTGGATTACACCCAGTTCCAGCAGGGCTTCGAAGTGATGCGCAGCGGCAAATCGGGCAAGGTGATCCTCGACTGGACGACGGCTTAGTCCGACCTTTTCCGTTCGTCCCGAGCGAAGTCGAGGGACCGCCGCACACGCTACCCCTCGACTTCGCTCGGGGCGAACGGGTTTGTGAGTATGTCCTAACCCGGCAATTGCGCCCACTGACTGGTCGCCCAGACCAGCAAGCCGCAGGCCCCGAGCGCCAGATAGGGCAGCATCCCGGCACGCGGGACGACGACCTCCTTCTCGAACGGATCGTCGGAAGTTCCTTCGCTGACCGGGAATTTGCCCTTGTCGGTCACATAGTGGCGCCAGGCAAAAACCGGGACGATCAGCAGCACCGCGAGAAGGCCATTGCGCAGCGTGCCTTCGCCCCAGACGTCGGCCCCTGCCCCCATCCAGGCCATGTTGACGAAACCAAACACCGCGCCGGTCGCCAGCAGCCAATTGGGCGCGCGATAGGGGCGGTTCCAGTCCTTGCGGTCGATCCGGTGAATCCACCCGGCTTGCAGGTTGAGGAAGTTGAACACGAAGTAGCAGACGTTCGAGATCATCAGCACCGCGAAATAGTCCGAGGCGAGCAGCAGGATCAGATTGAAGCCCAGATCGGTCCACATCGCCGCAGTCGGCGCGCCATGGTGGTTGACCTTCGAGAGATACTTGGGCAGCCAGCCATCGACCGAGGCCTGATAGAGCGTGCGGCTGGACCC
>JANPMA010000258.1:0-1717 GCA_031422595.1 Novosphingobium sp.
CACCCGGCCGAGCTGGCCGAATTGCTCAGCCTGATCCGCCAGCATCAGGATTACGGCAAGTTCCAGCCGTTCTTCGCCCAGCTCTCGCCCGAACTTCAGGAGCGGGCCCAGTTCGAAGTGCTTGGCCGCTGGCCCGACGATATCCGCGGCGGCCCCGAGGATCATCCCGATTGGCATTACCAGCTGCGGGTGGTTTCGGGCCGGACCTGGCTGTGGCCGTTCCAGAACGGCAATGCCGCATTCGGGTTTGGCTATAACTATGCCAAGCTGGCCAACCCCTGCGCCCCGGCCACTGAGCGGGCCAAGGCGATCGGCTGGCTGATCCACATCATCGGCGATGTCCAGCAACCGCTGCATGCCGGGCACCAGATGACCGAGGTCTTCTCGGCCACCGACCGCGCGGGCGAGCTGGCCTTTGTCAAACGGCCCAATGGAGAGGTCACCGATCTCCACCAGTTCTGGGACCAGACGCTGGAGCAGAGCGGTGTTTCGCTCCCGGCGGGAGAGAGCAACTGGGCCGACGCGCTGGTAAGGCTGTGGCCGCGTACGCACTTGAGCCGTGAACTGGCGCGCGAGGGCGAACCGCAGGCAGTGTTCGCCAGCTTCCTCGATGAAAGCGCCGAGCTGGCCCGGCTGG
Source organism: Novosphingobium sp. (assembly GCA_031422595.1). Classification (GTDB taxonomy): domain Bacteria; phylum Pseudomonadota; class Alphaproteobacteria; order Sphingomonadales; family Sphingomonadaceae; genus Novosphingobium. The sequence continues at coordinate 638 of JANPMA010000258.1, forward strand.
TGAGCTATCACGGCACCTTCCTGCGCGGCACGGCCGATCCGGCCTCCGCGCCGATCGTCAGCGCTGCCGAGCAGGCCCAAGGGATCGCGCTCGCCCAGCGCCGGATCGCGACCGGCGGCTACCGCATCGCCGATCTGCTGGCCCGCGCGGTCCAGGATGCCAAGGCCGCCAGCTGGACCTGCCCGGCCTGACCGGCGCTTAAGTTCGGCGCGGAACTGCCGTTAACCATGGCATGACTGCGCACGATCCCTCACTTGGCCGCACCCATGGCGGCCTGCTCGGCTGGCTGGGCTTCGGCCGAGGCCAGGCCATTACCGCAAGCGAGCCCGCCGACGATCAAATCGACCGCCGCGCCGGGCTCCGCTTGCGCCAGCTCGACGAGGTCGCCCGGTTCCTGTCGACCCACCAGCTTGAGGCCAGCGCCGCGACGCTGGCCATCGCCTGGAACTACCTCAGCGGCGCTGACAGCCAGCTGGTCCGCGCGATCGACCGTCAGATCCAGGCGCGCAAGGTGGTGACGCTGGAATGGATCGACGAGGAACTGGGCCGCCAGGGCCGCGCCGACGAAGTGGCCGCGCTGGCCGACCTGATGCAGCGGCTCGAAACCTCGATCGACGAATTCGGCAAGACCAGCCGCGACGCCCATGTCGCGACCAGCGAGTACCACTCGGCGCTCGAGGGCCATGTCAACGAGCTTGAGCAGGTTACCCGGGCCGGTACGGTCATCTCCGAACTGGCCAATATCGCCAAGGTCATGCTGCGCCGGACCCGCGACATCGAAAAGCAGATGTTGCGCAGCGAAGCCCAGACCCGCGCCTTGCGCCGCCGGCTCGACGAGGCCCGGCGCAGCGCCGAGGAAGACCACCTCACCGGCCTGCCCAACCGCCGCGCCTTCGAGGCGGTGTTCGAAGAGCAATTCCGCATCGCCCGGGCCGGCCCAGAGCCGCTCTGCCTGGCCTTTTGCGACATCGACCATTTCAAGACAATCAACGACCAACACGGCCACGAAGCCGGCGATCGGGTGCTCAAACTGGTCGCCGAGAGCCTGGCAAAAATCTCGCACGATCGCTGCCATGTCGC
>JANPMA010000259.1:0-5183 GCA_031422595.1 Novosphingobium sp.
TGTCTGGCTCGATCATGTGCGTTTTGTCCTTTCCGCGTGATTGGCTTGGGCCAGCCGCAGTCGCGCCTTGACCATCGCAATGTCGGCTTTCGCCGTCTTGATTCCTTTGGTCGACTTCTTCTGGAAGGCGTGGAGCACGTAAATCACGTCAGCAAACCGCACGGTGTACACAGCGCGATAGGTGTCGCCATCGAAGTTCTCCACCACCTCCAACACTCCGCCGCCTTCGCCCTTCCAGGGTTTGGCATGGGGATGCTTGCCGCCCACCTGAGCAACGCCGAGCGCAAAGCCCATCGCTTTCACCACCTCTTCCGGGAAGGACAGCAGGTCCTTTTTGGATGAGCCGATCCAGTCGATGGGCGTTTCGTCGGGCATTGCGGGACTGATATACCTAAAATGGTATATTGTCAATCGCTGGCGAGGCGCTTCCAGTTTTCCTACACCCCAAAAATCTGCAACATGGTCCGTTTCGCCTTCAGACAAGGAGAGACGATCATGCAGCACAGCGATCCTTATGATGCTTCGACTGGGCTCAGCACCGACGGAGAGGTGACCGGGCGGGGGTGGGTTATCCTCCCCGAAACGGGGAGGGGGACCGTCGAAGACGGTGGTGGGGGCGTGCCGTCTAACGCCGCGCTTGCGGAGAGCCCCCTCCACCATGCTTCGCATGATCCCCCTCCCCGTTTCGGGGAGGATCTAACTCCGTTTACCCCCGACCCCGTCTTCACCCCCGCGCTCAAACTCCGTTTCCTCGATGAGCTCTCCAACCACGGCAACGTTCGCGTCGCCGCGGGGCGGGTGGGGGTTTCGCGGTCGGGGGCTTATCTGGCGCGGCGGCGGGATGCGGGGTTTGCTTCCGGCTGGCGCTCGGCCTTGTGCCTGGCGCGGGATCATGCCGAGGCGACGCTGGCCGAGCGGGCGCTGGAGGGGGTGGAGGAGCCGGTCTATTACCGCGGCGAGCTGATCGCGGTGCGGCGGCGGTTCGATACGCGGCTGTTGCTGGCGCACCTGGCGCGGCTCGATGCGCTTTGCGCCGAAGATGAGGCGGCGCTGCGCGGAGCCGAGCAGTTCGAACGGGTGCTGGCCGGGGTGGGTGAGCTGAGCGATGAGCGCGCCGATGCCGTGGCCGATTTGCCGACCCGCGCGGAAGTGGCCGAGCGCGCCGCGACGCGCGCCAGCCACGGTTCGTACGCCGCCGAGCGCCGCGCGGTGGCGCAGGCGCTGGCGGACTATGACGCGAAGGAGGCCGAGCTGGCCGCGGCGGTCGATGCGGTGCTGGCCGGGGAGGTCCTTCGAGACTTCGACGGGCTCAGCCCTCAGGATGAGCGGGAGGCGCCGTTTGAGGTGAAGTGTTTGGGAGGATTGGTTCACACGAAGACACGAAGATGTTCCGCTATCGGCGAGATGAAGTCGGCCGCAGGCCAACCCGCTTGTCTCCTCGATCGTCGCGGCAGGGATGAGGCTTCGATAGCCTGCGGCGCTCTTTCCATGCGCAACATCTTCGTGTGTTGACCTGCGGTCGCCTGCGGCCCGTGTGAACCCCAAAGCGTCAAAACACCGCCCCCGCAATCACACCCCAGGACCATGTCCACAGTGTCCATTCACCGCGCACCAAGTCGTTCGTCGGGCCGGTCTAGCGGTTCGTCGGCAGAGGTGGCCGATTGGTCGAGCGGGCTATGCTTTTGGTCGATGGAGAGTGGTTCGTTTGCCTCGCTCCGGCAAGACCGGGGCAGCCGATCGGGCAGGGGGCTGCAGCAGACGCGAGGGGCGCGGAGCTGCGAGTATCCCGGCCGGCAGGATGAAATCTTGCCGAGCAGGGAATGCCATGACTATGAAAAGCCGCGATTTTCGGAGGCGCTTTGGAGCGACGAGCCTGATCGCGCTGGCCTTGCTGATGGCCCTGCCGGGGCAGGCCATGGCCGCGCCGGACGATGCGGCGGAACCCGCCGCGGCCCTGGCTCCGGCCAGCCGGGTCAAGACCTATGAGGCGGCCTGGTTCGCAGCTTTCGCCCCCAACAATGCGCTCGACATGGTGCGCCGCGTGCCGGGCTTTCAGCTGGAGGACAACGGCGACGGCGACGTGCGCGGGTTCAGCCAGGCGGCCGGCAACGTAGTGGTCAACGGAGCGCGGCCCTCGTCGAAAAGCGAAGGGCTGGGCGAGATGCTGGCGCGCATCCCCGCCAACCGGGTGGTGCGGATCGAAGTGGGTTCGGGCGAGATCTATGGCTCGGACTATGCCGGCAAGAACCAGGTGCTCAACCTGGTGTTGTCCGAAGCGGGCGGGATCGATGGCAATGTCAAGGCCTCGGCCTCGCGGCAGTTCACCGGCTGGGTGGTGCCCAACCTGGAAGCATCGGTGCTGATCAAGACCGGCGGCTCGACGATCAACCTGTCCGCCTCGACCGGGCGGTATGGGCAGGTTGAGGAGGGCTATGACGACCTGACCAGCCTGCCGGGCGGCTCACGGTTCGAATACCGCGACAAGGTCAACCGGATCGAGGACCTGCGCCCGACTTTCGCTGCGAGCTGGGGGCAGGAAGGGACCGGCGGGCGTGCCGCGCATCTCAATTTGCGCTACTCGCCGCGGCACTTCAACCTCAAGCAGGTCAACCATGTCACCCCGGCCAGCGGGCCTGAGCGCGACGACCGGCTGGAGCAGGATTTCCATCCGACCACTTATGAGCTTGGCGGCGACATCGCCCGGCCGCTGGGTTCGGGGGTGCTCAAAGTGGTCGCGCTGGCCAACCGGCGTGACAGCAATGCCCACGATACCAGCTTCAACCGGGTGAGCGGGCAGACGATCGGCGGGTTCGAGCTGCTGCTCGACTCGCGCTATGACGAAGTGCTGGGGCGGCTGAGCTGGTCGACGCCGAAACTGGCCGGGTTCAGCGCCGAGATCGGCAGCGAGGTGGCCTATAACCGGCTCGAGAACGCGACCGAGCTCTACAGTCTCGGTGCGGGCGGGGCGCGGACCCGGATCGACTTGCCGATCGACCAGGCCGTGGTCGACGAGCTGCGCACCGAAAGCTACCTCAGCCTGGGGCGGCAGCTGACCAAGTCGCTGCGGCTCGAAACGCGGCTGGCTTTCGAAACCTCCAGCCTCGAGGTCTCGGGTGATACCCAGGCCAAGCGCCAGCTCAGCTATTTCAAGCCGGGGGTGACGCTCGACTGGAAGGGGCCCAAGGGCTGGCATGTCCAGCTGGTCGCGCGCCGGACGGTTGCCCAGCTCGATTTCTTCGACTTCCTCTCCAGCGCGGAGCTGGCCAATGACCGGATCAACGGCGGCAATGCCGATCTGGTTCCGCAGCGGACCTGGGAGTTTCGCATGACGGTCGACCGGCCGATACTGGGCAAGGGCGCGATCAAGCTGGAGCTGGGGCATGACTGGGTCTCGCAGTTGCAGGACCGGATCCTGACGCCCGAAGGCTTCGACGCCCCCGGCAATATCGGCAACGGCACCCGCAGTTTTGCGCAAGCGACGCTCGACGCGCCGCTCGATGCGCTGGGTCTCAAGTCGTTCCGCGGCAGGTTCACCGGGACGGTTCAGACCCATTCGGTGCGCGATCCGCTGACCGGGCTGAACCGTCCGTGGAGCGGGTTTAGGCCCGAATGGTCGCTCAATTTCGAGCTCCGGCGCGATCTGGCCAAAGTCTCCTACGGGTTCGAGCTGTTCCGCCAGACGGGGTCGACGATCTACCGGATCGACGAGCTCGACAGCTTTTCGAACAGCGGGATCTTCGCCAACGGCTTCTTCGAATACCGCCCCGACAAGAAGACCACGCTGCGGCTCGACGTCGAAAACGCGCTGAACATTGCGGGCGAACGGCAGCGCCTTTTCTTCGATCCCAACCGCACGGTCGCCCAGCCGGTGCTTTCGGAATTTCGCCATCGCAACCAGCATGTCGGGGTGACGCTGTCGGTCAACCGGACGTTTTAGGATAAGTTCCCGCTTGTCGCTCTTCGGTCAGAGGGTTAGCCCTTGCCGGTAATGCGAATCCGCCTGAGGGGGCCTTATGTCTGACTGGATCGAACAGCTCGAACGCCTGACCGCGCTGCACAAGGCAGGCGCGCTGACCGACGAGGAATTCGTTGCGCAGAAGGCCCGGCTGCTGGAAGCGCGGGACCAGGCTGCCGCCGCTCCGGAGCCGGATTGGGAGCCAGAGCCTGCACCGGCCGGCGGGATTCCCAAATGGGCGATGATCGGGGTGCCGGCAGCGGTGCTGCTGGCGGCTGCGGCCTGGTTCGGCTCCAGCCTGATCGGCGGCGGTCCCGATCCCGAAATTTCGGCGAGCGCCAGCGCCTCGGCCAGCGACGCGGCAGTGGCTATGCCAACCCCGAGCGAGGCACCGCCGATGCCTGTCGCGCTCGACGGATCGCTCAAGTTCACCTCGCCCTCGCAGTGCGAGGCCGGCGGCGCGCTTGAGGCGATCTACAAGAAGCTTGACGCCGCCGCCGAGCTTGGCAGCGGCAAGGGGATGACGGTCAAGCTCGACGCCTGGGATAGCCCGCTGGCGCTCAGCGCCAAAGTCGCGACCGACAAGGACGGGGTCGAAACCCGCGACGCCTCGGTCAAGTTTCCCGAGGCGACCACCTGGCACGGGCTGCGGCTCAGCCGGCTGACCACCCAGACGGTGATGGTGCCCGAAAGCGACGGCGGCTATACCCGCACCGTCAATTTCCTCGAACCGGCCGACAAAGTGCAAAAGGTTCTGGCCCGGCTCGGCTTCGGTGCGCCCAAGGCACCCGATTACACCGAGTTGGGCGGCGAGGGCTGCGGCGGATCGGCGCAAGTGATCACACTCGACGGCGGTTCGGCGCTGAGTTGTTCGTGGGGGTGCTGAGCCTCGTCGGCCATGTCCGTGCGGTAAGGAAGTAACGCAATGACCGCACTGCATCCCGCATCGCTTGCCGATCCCGATCCGGCCTCGCCCTGGCCGGCGCGGTTTCTGTGGCTGGCCTTGCGCGGTCAATCCGCCAGGGTCAGCGCCTCATACCGCTCAAGGTGGTAGTCGGCGCTGCCGAACTGGTTCTCGATCATGGTACTGCGCTTGAAATAGTGCCCGATCCCCAGTTCCATCGTGATCCCGATCCCGCCATGGGTCTGGACCGCGCTCTGGCCGACGAATTTGACACTGCGCGAGACTTTGGCCTTGGCGGCGGAAACGGCGGTCTTGCGGGCCTTG
>JANPMA010000260.1:0-8349 GCA_031422595.1 Novosphingobium sp.
CGCGACGCTGGGACGCAAGGCCAGCGCGGCATCGCCGCGACAGATCAGGATAGGCGGGGCGCTGTCGAGTTCGCCCAGCAAGGCCGGGTATTCGGGGGAATCGTGGAACAGATAGCGCGCACCAGCCGCGCGCACCGCCGCAACTTCCTTGGCTACCCGCCCCTCATCGGCCAGGCGGTAGGCCCCGCCCTTCCCCGCCAGATCGGGCAAGGCCGCCAGCGCAGCCTGGCCATCGCCGAACCGGCGCAGGAGCTGGCGGTAGCTGACCGGCCCGACATTGGGCGAGCGCAGCAGGCGGATCCGGGCAAAGGCTTCGTCCTGCGCGAGCATGGCTCAGGCCTTCTGCCCCACGCGCGGTTCGGTCCCGGCGCGCAGCCGGGCGATATTCTCACGGTGCAGCCACAGCACCAGCACCGTGATCGTTGCCAGCATCGGTACCAGCCCGGTGAAGCCCAGCGCCCAGGCAGCGACCGGCGCGGCCACAGCGGCGGTCATCCCGGACAGCGAAGAAGTGCGCGTCACCGCCAGCATCACCAGCCAGGCGAGCGCATAAGCCAGTCCAACCTGCCAAGCGAGACCGAGCGAAACCCCAAGCGTGGTTGCTACGCCCTTGCCGCCCTTGAACCTGAGCCAGACCGGGAAACAATGCCCCAGAACCGCGCCCAGCGCCGCCAGCGGCGCGGCGAAGGCGAACAACCGCCAGGCCAGCCACACCGCGAGGAACCCCTTCGCCCCATCGAGCAGCAAAGTCGCTACCGCCAGTCCCTTGTTGCCGGTCCGCAGCACATTGGTGGCACCGATATTGCCCGAACCGATGCTCCGCAGGTTCCCTTCACCGAACAGGTTGGTCAGGATCAATCCAAACGGGATCGAGCCGAGCAAGTATCCCAAGGCCAGTGCGTAAAGCGATTCCATTCCTACCCCCAACCGGTCGGCCTGAGCTTGTCGAAGGCCTGCACTTTCGTCTACCCACCGCTTGTAGGGTCAAGAACGGTCCTTCGACAAGCTCAGGACAGACGGGACTGGTTCGGATTGGTTGATTCTGCTGCTCCCCTGCTATTCTTCGATTCCGGGGTCGGCGGGCTGTCGGTACTGGCCGAAGTGCGTGCAGCACTGCCCCAAGCCCCGGTGATCTATGCCGCCGACAACGGCGGGCTGCCCTATGGCACCAAAAGCGAGGCCGAAGTCGCGGCGCGGGTCTGCGGCCTTTTGGGGCGGATGAGCGAGCGCTACAAGCCGCGGCTGATCTGCATCGCCTGCAACACCGCCAGCACGATCGCGCTGGGCATGGTCCGCGATGTGCTCAACGTCCCGATCGTCGGCACCGTCCCGGCGATCAAGCCTGCGGCCGAGCAGACCCGCAGCGGGGTGATCGGCCTGCTGGGCACCGCCGCAACGATCCGCCAGCCCTATGTCGATCGCCTCTCCGCCGAATTCGCTTCCGACAAGACCGTGCTGCGTTTCGCTGCGGGCGAGTTGGTCGGCGCGGCCGAGGCCAAGCTGCGCGGAGATGCTGTCGATCCAGCAGTCTTCACCCGCGCCGCAGCGGGGCTGCGCGAGCAGCCGGGCGGCGAGGCAATCGATACCGTGGTGCTGGCCTGCACCCACTTTCCGCTGCTGGAAGAGGAACTGGGCAAGGCATTCGGGCCCGGAGTGCGGTTCGTTGATGGAGCACAGGGCATCGCCCGGCGGATCGCTTACCTCACCCAAGGCCAGATGTCCGAACGCAGCCACGACGATTTCGCGCTGTTCACCAAGCCCGACGATGATCTGGCCGCGCTGGCTCCGGCGCTGGCCAGATACGGATTGATCCGGCAGGATGTGCTGCAATGACCAAACGACTCAACCTGTTCCTGGCAATCGCTGTGCTGCTGTTGGGCGTGCCCTATTACTGGTTTCTGCTCGACAACCGGGCCGGCGATGCCAAGTCCAAGCCGATCACCATGGTCCAGCTGCGGCAAGCTGCAGCCGCGCTGCCGGGCGCTGCGCCGGATCGTGTTGAGGTAGAGCAGGTGGCCTTCCGGCGCCTGCCCGGCAATCTGTTTGCCGCCGGTTCGGGGATGAAGCGGCGGCTGATCGGGGTCATGGTATGGCGCCTGCCGGTCGCGGGCAAGGGACCGATCATGATCGATTCGGGGCTCGATCAGGCCGCGTCCGAGCAGATGGGGATGGAACAGTTCAAGCCCGATGCCTGGAAGCGGGTTGTGACAGCGCTGGGCCAGGCCTCGCTGATCCTGATTACCCACGAGCATCCCGATCATCTGGGCGGCGTGGTCATGCTGGGCCAGCGCGAGCTGCTGGGCCGGGTTGCCTTCAATCCCCAGCAGCTTCCCGGCAACCGCTGGACCGACTTGCTGACCTGGCCGCCTCCGCCGCTGCCCGAACCCACCCTGACCGGACTGGCGATCAGGCCGGTCGCCCCCGGCGTGGTGGTTGTCCCCGCACCCAGCCATACGCCGGGATCGCAGATGGTCTTTGTCCGGCTGGCCGATGGCCGCGAATTCCTGTTCACCGGCGATATCGCGACGCTGGCCCAGAGCTGGCAGGAACAGCGCGCACGTTCGCGTCTGATCGGGGATTGGCTGGCTCCCGAGGATCGCGGCGAAGTCTTTGCATGGCTCAGGACGATCCGCGCGCTCAAGGCAGCAGCGCCAGGCCTGGTGGTGCTGCCCGGTCATGACTTCGAATGGATCGTAGATCCGCAAAACAAGACCGGGGTGCAAGTGGGCTTCAGCAGCTGAATAGATTGATCCAGCGCAACGCCTTTGCTCTGGCAATCGGGCATGGCTTGGCGTAGAGCGCGCTGCAGATCGGCGCGCGGCCGGGGGATTCGATACCAGTGAACTACGATCACATCTTCGATACGGCGATCGAACGGTTGCATTCCGAAGGACGTTACCGCGTCTTTATCGACATCCTGCGCAACAAGGGCGCCTATCCCAACGCGCGCTGCTTTGCCGGACACAACGGGCCCAAGGACATTACGGTCTGGTGTTCGAACGATTACCTGGCGATGGGCCAGCACCCCAAAGTGATTGAAGCGATGGAAGCGGCGCTGCACGATGTTGGCGCGGGCAGCGGCGGGACCCGCAACATCGGCGGCAACACGCATTACCACGTCGATCTTGAAGCCGAACTGGCCGACCTTCACGGCAAGCAGGGCGCGCTGCTGTTCACCTCGGGCTATGTCTCGAACGATGCCACGCTCTCGACGCTGGCCAAAGTGCTGCCGGGCTGCGTGATCTTCTCGGACGAGCTCAACCACGCCAGCATGATCGCGGGCATCCGCAATTCGGGAGCGGAGAAGCGGGTCTGGCGCCACAACGATCTTGAACACCTCGAAGAGCTGCTCGCGGCCGAAGATCCCGAAACGCCCAAACTGATCGCGTTCGAATCGGTCTATTCGATGGAAGGCGATGTCGCCCCGGTCCACGCGATCTGCGACCTGGCCGACAAGTACAACGCGCTGACCTATATCGACGAGGTCCATGCCGTCGGCATGTACGGGCCGCGCGGCGGCGGGATCACCGACCGCGAGGCGGCCGCGCACCGCATCGACATTATCGAGGGCACGCTGGGCAAGGCGTTCGGGGTGATGGGCGGCTATATCGCGGCTGACAGCCGGATCATCGACGTGATCCGCTCCTATGCCCCCGGCTTCATCTTCACCACCAGCCTCTCCCCCGTGCTGGTCGCGGGCGTGCTTGCCTCGGTTCGCCACCTCAAGAACTCATCGGTTGAACGCGAAGCCCAGCAGGCCAATGCGGCCATGCTCAAGGCACTGCTCCGCGGAGCCGGGCTGCCGGTGATGGACAGCACGACCCATATCGTCCCGCTGATGGTCGGCGATCCGGTCAAGGCCAAGCAGATCAGCGACATCCTGCTGGCCGAATACGGCATCTATGTGCAGCCGATCAATTACCCCACCGTGCCGCGCGGCACCGAACGCCTGCGCTTCACCCCGGGACCGGCGCACACTGAGGCGATGATGCAGGAATTGACCAGCGCGCTGACCGAAATCTGGCAGCGGATGGACCTGGCTTTGGCCGCCTGAATCTTATTGAGCCGGTCTTGAGGCTGATTCCGGCTGGACCGCGCCCGATTATCCGTTACGACTCCGCGCCGTGCGAAAACGCACCAGCAATTCAAGGCAATCGTCCGATTGCCGAGGTCGTAGGGAGTGGGACATGGCAACCGATTGGGCCGCAGACGTCAAGAAATACGTAGCCGACGCCGATGATGCCGCGATCGCCGGGATCGTGCGCTATTGCGGGATCGCACTGCGCAACCGCGATTCGTCGCTCGTGGCGTTCAGCGACAAGACCGAGACTGACCGGGTTCGCAACAATTTCCTCAAGAAGAAGCTGGGTCTGACCCAGGCCGACTCCACGCTCGACAAGGCGATCGCCAAGGTTGGCGAAGTGCTGAAGGCCGATCGCACCAAGAACCGCGTGACGGTCTATTACCTGCTCGCTGCCGAGTTCAAGAAGCTCGGCCTGTTCGTCAAGACAGCGGCTGCGAAAGCCCCAGCCAAGGCTCCGGCCAAGGCTCCGGCCGCCAAGGCTGCTCCCAAAAGCGCGGCCAAGACCGCTGGTGCCGCTGCCGCATTGGCAGGCGCTGCCGCCGCGACCAAGCCCGCAACCAAAAAGGCTGCGGCACCCAAGAAGGCCGCAGCAGCCAAGCCCGCCGCCAAGGCCTCCGCTGCCAAGAAAGTCGCAGCACCCAAGAAGTCTGCACCGGCCAAGAAGTCTGCACCGGCCAAGCTGGTGAACAAGGTCGCCGGTACCGGCAAGGCCGGCACGGCCGCCGTCGCGGGAACCGTTGCGGCGGTTGGTGCGGTCGGCGCGGCAGCAGTCGCTGCCGCCAGCGGCGCGGCCGATACGGTCAAGGATACCGCCAGCAAAGCGGTTGGCGCGGCGGGCGATGTGGCGGGTGCCGCAGCCGGTGCAGTAACTGGTGCGGCTGGTGCCGCGGCGGGTGCAGTTACTGGCGCAGCGAGCGCCGCCGCCGACAAGGCCGGTGCGCTGTTCTCGGGCGGCAGCCAGGCCGCCAGCTCTGACGATAGCGATTCGGGTCTCGGGTGGCTGTGGTGGCTGCTGGGCCTGGCGCTGATCGCATTGCTCGCCTGGTGGCTGCTCAGCGGCCGCACAGCCAGCGACAGCGCGGCAGGCGGAACGCCGACCGAAGCAGCGGCTGGCGCCGATGCCGGCGCGGCCGCTTCGGGCGGGCTACCGCTCTGACCACCGCTCCGGCCGAGCGCAGCGCGGCGATCCCGGCCGGCGCCTGGTCAAGGCCGGGATCCCCGAAGCCTCGGCGCTGCTGGTCAAGCCTGACAGCGCGACCGACGGGACGGTTTCAAAGGAAGCCGCCCGCCGGGTTGAGGTGACGGTCCAGTAAGGCCCACGCCAGGTCCAGACATGAAAGGGGCGGCTGCGCAAACAGCCGCCCCTGTTCGTTGGTGCCTGGCACAGCTCAGCGCAGCGAGACGACGTTGTCCTTGGCGCGCGGGTCCTTGCGGGTACCGGTGTACTGGCTGGCCATCGGCTCGTCCGCAACCTCGATCGCCTCGGCCTGGCCAAAGCCGTTGAAGGCGGTCTTCATCGCCGCGCCATAGGCGCCCAGCATGCCGATTTCGAGATAGTCGCCCGGCTGGACATCGGCCGGCAGCAGGAACGGACCTTCCATATAGTCGGCATCGTCGCAGGTTGGCCCGTAAAAGGCGAAAGGGGCCAAAAGGTCAGAACGGCCGAGGGTCAGGCACCGCACCGGGAAACGCCAGCCGACATGCGCCGCGTCATAGAGCGCGCCATAGGCTCCATCGTTGATGTAAAGCTCGTTACCGCGCCCACGCTCGACCTTGACCACCAGCGAGGAATATTCCGCGCAGAGCGCCCGGCCCGGCTCGCACCACAGTTCCGACGAATAGGAAACCGGCAGCGATTCGGCCGCACGGTCGATCGCGCCGAAATAGTCTTCGAGCGGCGGCGGCTCCATCCCCGGATAGATCGAGGGGAACCCGCCGCCAACATCGACAATATCGACCGTCACCGAAGCATCGACAATCGCCGCGCGAACCCGCTCGATCGCCTGGACAAAGGCAAACGGGGTCATCGCCTGGCTGCCGACATGGAAGCACACGCCCAGCGCATCGGCGACCTGGCGGGTTGCCTGGAGCAGCGGAGCGGCATCGACCAGATCGATCCCGAACTTGCTGGCCAGGCTCAGCTCCGAATAGTCCGACGAAACGCGCAGCCGCACGCACAGCGACAGGTCCTCAGCGCCGTCAGTGGCTTCGACGATCTTGGCCAGCTCTTCATGGCTGTCGAGGCTGAACACGCGCACGCCGTGGACCTTGTACGCCTCGGCTATGGCACCCTTCGATTTGACCGGGTGCATGAAGCACAGCACCGCCTCGGGCAGAACCGAGCGGACCAGCCGCACTTCGGCGATCGAGGCGACGTCATAGTGGGTGACGCCCGCGCCCCACAGCACCCTGAGGAGTTCTGGCGACGGGTTGGCCTTGACCGCATAGAGCGACTTGCCCGGAAACTTCTCGGCAAAGAAGCGGGCGGCGCGCGCGGCGGCGTGCGGACGATTGAGGATAACGGGTTCGTCGGGCGAAAGGGCGCGAACTACAGCCGATGCATCAGGATAATTGTGCAACTCAAGGGACCCCCAATAGGCCTTGCGGCCAGGTAACACGAAGACGAGGCTGCCTTGCGGTTATTGGAAGTCCCCTTGGGGCAGCGGAGGTGCCTATAAAGATTCGCACCTTAACTGCAAGTGAAAATCAGGTCCCGATCACCCCTTCATCAGGTGCTCGGCGAGCGCGCGGTAGGCCGGTAGCGAGGTGGGGTCGAACGCGCCGTTGGCGGCGATGGGGTGCGAGCCGAACCGGGCGATCGTCACTTCGGCCACCGGATCGATCCAGATCGCCTGGCCATGGATCCCGCGTGCGGAAAAAGCGCCATGATTTCCGCCCATTGCCCACCACTGGCTGTTGTAGGAACCACCCGGAATCCACTCGTATCCGGCCGGTGCAAAGGCGTCCTTGCTGCCCCCGGCCTTGATCGAAGCGACTGCCGGACGCGCAATAATCTGGCCGCCGTTGCCGTGCCCGTCACAGCGCATCGCTTCGCCAAAGCGGGCCATGTCGCGCAGCACCGGATTGAGCCCGCCGCCCGCGAACGGCATTCCCGACGAATCGATCAGGAAATCGGCGTCCTGTTCCATCCCGAGCGGCGCCCAGATTCGCTCGGACAGAACCGCATCGAGCCGCTTGCCTTCGGTCCGGGCCACCAGCCAGCCGAGCACTTCGGTGTTGCAGGTGCGGTAGGTGAAGCGCTGCCCATGCTCGCCATTCTTGCCGATCGTCGGCAAATAGGCATAGACGTCGTCCGCGCCCGAATAGCCCGGCGCGCGCGGGGTCAGGCCCAGCGCGTTGCTCATCGCGCCGATCCCGGAATTGGGGTCGGTATATTCCTCGGAGAAATCGAGCGCGGTGGTCATGTCCATCACTTGCCGCAGGCTCGCATCGGCAAAGCCGCTGCGTGCAAGCTCGGGGATCAGATCGCCGATCGGCGCGGAAGGATCGAGCCGGCGCTCGGCGATCAGCATTTCGATGATCGTCCCGACGAAGCTTTTGGTCACCGAAAAGGCGATATGCGGGGTATCGCGGCGAGTGACGCCGAGATAGCGTTCATAGACGATAACGCCTTTGTGCAGCACCAGCACCGCATCGGTGAAATTGACCGCCAGTGACTCTTCCCAGCTCAGCTCGCGGCCGTCGTCGAGCGCGTTGAAGCGGATGCCGTCGATATCTTCGCGCAAAGCCTCTGGTAGCTCCCAAACCGGGCCATAACCGCGCGAGACCCGCACGGTCGGCAGGAATTCACGCATGTGCGAGAAGGCATAGCGGTGGGTCGGAAAGCGCATGTGGTCCGCCCGCTCCCAGGTGATCCTTTTGGCATCGGGCGGCGGGAAGCCCTGCATCCAGCCCATCGCGACCGGATCGGAGGTATGGGCGTCGAGGATTGTGTCGGGCATTGGGCTCTCCGGTGTTGTTGCACCCAGCATGCCCTAGGAAAGCCGATCGCGGAAGTCCTCGTACCCGAACCGCTTCACACACTCGAGGCTGTCGCTCTCGCTGTCCCACAGCCAGATCGAGGGCAGCGGGACACCGTTGAAGGTGGTGGTCTTGACCATCGAATAGTGCGCCTGGTCGAGGAAAGCGAAGCGTTGGCCGACCAGTGGACCCTGGGCAAAACGGTAATCGCCGATCACATCGCCGGCCAGGCACGACGGCCCGCCCAATCTTACAGCGTCAGGGGGCCGCACCGCCCCGCCCGC
>JANPMA010000261.1:0-17173 GCA_031422595.1 Novosphingobium sp.
GGCCAGCGCAAAGCGGGCGTGGGTGCCGCCGATATCGACGGTGACGATCTCGGTCATTGCCCCCCCTCCTCTTCAGAGGAGGGGGTTGGGGGGTGGTGTGCGCCTCGGCACCACCCCGCTGCGACTAGGGATTGCTGCGCAACCCCCAGTCTCGCTGCCCCTCCTCTGAAGAGGAGGGGGGAAGTCAGCTTGCCAGTCATAAGCCCCCTTCCGCCAGCATCGCCGATCCGCCCTGTTCGGCGCCATCGGCATGGCGGCGCAGCAGCGTGAACAGTTCGCGGCCCATGCCCATCTCCTCGCGCGGGGCCGGGGCGGGTTGGCGCGCCGAAAGGTCGGCCAGCACTTCAAGCGTTCCGTCATGGCCGCACAGCCGGATCAGATCGCCGTCCTGCACCAGGGCCAAGGGGCCGCCACCCAGCGCCTCGGGCGTCACATGGATCGCCGCGGGAATCTTGCCCGATGCGCCGCTCATCCGTCCATCGGTGACCAGCGCCACCTTGAAGCCGCGATCCTGCAGCACTCCCAACGGCGGGGTCAGCTTGTGCAGTTCGGGCATACCGTTGGCGCGCGGGCCCTGAAAACGGACAACGACCACCACATCGCGGTCGAGCTCGCCCGCCTTGAACGCGGCCTGGACCGCTTCCTGGCTGGAAAAGACCCGCGCCGGCGCTTCGATCGAATAACGGTCCGGTTCGACTGCGCTGGTCTTGAACGTCCCGCGCCCCAGGTTGCCC
Organism: Novosphingobium sp.; assembly: GCA_031422595.1. Taxonomy (GTDB): domain Bacteria; phylum Pseudomonadota; class Alphaproteobacteria; order Sphingomonadales; family Sphingomonadaceae; genus Novosphingobium. The sequence continues at coordinate 735 of JANPMA010000261.1, forward strand.
TTCACCAGCCGCATCCCGCCATCGGGATGGAACGGCGCGGAAACCGGGGCCAGAATCGTGGGGTCAAGGCTTGTCGCCGGGGCGGGGTGCCATGTCAGGGCATCGCCGTCGAGGCCCGGCTCTTCGGCATAGGCCGCCATGCCATGTTCGCTGATGGTCAGCACATCGCCGTGCGCCAGCCCGGCATCGAGCAATTGCCGCACCACATAGCCCATGCCGCCAGCGGCGTGGAAGTGGTTCACATCGGCCCCGCCATTGGGATAGACCCGCGCGATCAGCGGAACTGCGGCGGATAGCTCGTCGAGATCCTGCCAGTCGATGCTGATCCCGGCGGCACGGGCCATCGCGGGGATATGGATCGCATGATTGGTCGATCCGCCGGTGGCGAGCAGGCCGACCGCAGCATTCACGATCGCCTTTTCATCGACCACGCGCCCCATCGGGCGATAGTCTTCGCTCTCACGCCCGATTTCGCTCAGCCGGTGAACGGCCTTGCGGGTCAGCGCGGAGCGCAGCGGAGTATTGGGCGGCACAAAGGCCGCGCCGGGCACGTGCAGCCCCATCAGTTCCATCATCATCTGGTTGGAATTGGCGGTGCCATAGAACGTGCAGGTGCCGGGGCTGTGATAGCTCGCGCTTTCGCTTTCCAGCAGGTCGGCGCGGGTGGCCTTGCCTTCGGCAAAGAGCTGGCGGACTTTCTGCTTGTCTTTGTTAGCCAGCCCCGATGGCATCGGCCCCGAAGGCACGAACACCGCCGGCAGGTGGCCAAACCGCAACGCGCCGATCACCAGTCCGGGGACGATCTTGTCACAAATTCCCAGCAGGGCCATGCCATCGAACATCGCGTGGCTCAGCGCCACGGCGGCAGAGAGGGCGATCACATCGCGGCTGAACAGCGACAGTTCCATGCCCAGCTGGCCCTGGGTGACCCCGTCGCACATCGCCGGAACCCCGCCCGCGACTTGCGCGGTGGCGCCGACTTCGCGGGCATAGAGCTTCATCGCTTCGGGATAGCGACCATAGGGCTGATGCGCCGAAAGCATGTCGTTATAGGCGGTGACGATGGCGAGATTCGGCCCGCGCCCGCTCTTGATCGCGGCCTTGTCATCCAGCGCGGCGGCAAAGCCGTGGGCCAGGTTGCTGCACGACAGCGCGCCGCGCCCGGGGAACTTCTCCGCCTCGCGCGCGATCAATTCCAGATATGCGCGGCGGCTGTCTTTCGACTTGTCGATGATCCGCTGCGTGACGCGTTCGATTGTTGGGTGGAGCCTACTCATGCCATGTCACTCCGTCGCGTTCGGCCAGCGCGATTGCGGCCGATGGCCCCCAGTTGCCGGCCGGATAGGGCTTGGGCACCAGACCATGTTCGGCCCAAGAGGCGCGGATTGCGTCGATCCAGTCCCACTGCGCTTCGACTTCGTCGCGCCGCACGAACAGCGTCTGATCACCCTCGATCAGATCGAGCAGCAGCCGTTCATAGGCGATCCGCTTCTTGGGCCCGGCGAAGGCGTGGGGCATGGTGATGTTGAGCGGGACCGAGCGCAGGCGAATGCCTTCGCGGTCGAGTCCCGGCACTTTGGCCATCAGCTGCAGCTGGACATTCTCTTCGGGCTGGATCCCGATCACCAAGGCATTGGGCTGGGTTTGCGCCCCGCGCGAGGCGAAGATCGAATGCGGCACGCGTTTGAAATTGACCACGATCTGGGTCTTGCGTTCGGGCAGGCGCTTGCCGGTGCGCAAGTAAAAAGGCACGCCCTTCCAGCGCCAGTTGTCGAGGTGCGCCTTGATCGCAACGAAGGTCTCGGTGTCCGAATCCTTGCCCAGTTCCTCGTCATATCCGGGCACCGGCTGGCCATCGATCGCGCCCTTGCGGTACTGCCCGGTCACCGCTTCGCCCGGCTCGATCAGTCGCAGCGCGCGCAGCACCTTGACCTTTTCGTCACGGATCGCGGTGGCATCGTAACTGGCGGGCGGCTCCATCGCGACCAGCGCGAGCAATTGCAGCATGTGGTTCTGGACCATGTCGCGCAATGCCCCGGCACCGTCGTAATAGCCCACCCGGCTTTCCAGCCCGACAGTTTCGGCGATAGTGATCTGGACATGATCGATATGCGCCGCATTCCACAGCGGTTCGAACATGATGTTGGCAAAGCGCAGCGCGAGCAGGTTCTGGACGGTTTCCTTGCCCAGGTAATGGTCGATCCGGAAGGTCCGGTCCTCCGGAAAAGCGCGCGCGACCGCGTCGTTGATCTCACGGCTCGAATCGAGCGAGGTGCCGAGCGGCTTTTCAAGCCCGATCCGCACCTTCTTGCCGGTGAGGCCAGCCTGGGTCAGCCCGGCGATGGTCGGCTCGAACAGGCTGGGCGCGGTCGACAGAAAGATCGCCATCCCCTGGTTGATCGTGCCGATCTCGTCCGAAAGGCTGACAAAATGGTCCGACTGGGTGGCATCGAGCACCTGGTAGGACAGCCGCGGCAGAAAACTGTCGATCGCTGCCTTGCGAAAATCGGGCAGGTATTTGTTCAACGCCTCGCGCGCAAAGTTGCGGTAGCTGTCGTCATCGTAGGCCGAGCGAGCGGTGCCGATGACCTTGAGTTCGGGCGCGATCAGCTGGTCATCGTGCAGCGCGCACAGCGAAGGCAGCAGCATGCGCTGCGCCAGGTCACCGGTGGCGCCGAACAACAACAGGCGATCCGCAGTGAAGCTCATGCCTTGTCTCCCCTGCCCGGAAGGTCCGGACCAGGGCAGGACTAGCAGTGCGGCAGGGCGCGCGCCATAGCCGCGCATTCCAATTCAGGGCGCGTTTCAGGCCCGATTGCGGTGTGAATACGTCTGCGCAGAGTGGCGACTGCGAGCGCCGCCAAGCGAGGCCGGGCGGCCCCGGCGTACTTCGCGGGCTGGGCGCGGCTGATAGTCCTCGCTTGGCAAGGCCTTGCCGAACAGCCAGCCCTGGACCATGCTGCAGCCCTGTTCGCGCAGCATGTCGAGCTGTTCGCGCTCTTCGACGCCTTCGGCCAAGGTACACATGCCAAGCCGGTTGGCGAGCGCGATGACCGAGGCGACGATTGCTTGCGAATCCTCGCGCGTGGCCAAGCCGGAAATGAACGAGCGGTCGATCTTGATCTTGTCGAACGGGAAAGTCAGCAGATAGTTCAGCGAAGCATAGCCGGTACCGAAATCGTCGAGCGCGATTTTCAGCCCCAGCGCTTGCATCCGGCACAGTATGTCGGTGTTGGCTTCCGAGTTGTGGAGCAACACGCCTTCGGTGATCTCGAATTCGATCCGTGCTGGATCGAGCCCGCTCTCGGCCAGGGCATTGACCACCACCGGCAGCAGATTGGGACTGGAAAACTGCACAGGCGACAGGTTGATCGCGATTGTTTCAGACCCTGCCCAGCGTGCGGCTTCGGCAAAGGCTTCACGAATCACCCATTCGCCGATCGGGACGATCAGCCCGGTTTCCTCGGCAATCGGGATGAACTGATCGGGCTGAACCAGTCCGCGCTGCGGGTGCTGCCAGCGCAGCAAGGCCTCGTATCCCGTCTTGGTCTCGCTTTCGACATCGATCAGCGGTTGCAGGAACAGGCGCAGCTCGCCGCGTGATACCGCGTGGCGCAAATCGCGGGCCAGGGTGTGGCGTTCGTGCAGCACCGCATCCATGCCCGGCTCGAACATCTCCCAGGCGCCGCGCCCGCCTTTCTTCGCGGCGTTGAGTGCAATGCCGGCATAGCTCTGGAGCTGGCGCTGGCTGTCGGTGTGGAACGGGGCCAGCGCGATCCCCAGGCTGATCCCGCACGGCAATTCGTGCCCATCGCTGTGGAGCGGATCGGCCATGGTCAGCACCAGCAGCTCGGCCAGGCGGACCGCGTGGTCGCAGGCTTCGTCGCCAAAAACAGCGATGGCGAACTCGTCAGAGCCCAACCGCGCCAGCATCGGCTGGGTGCCGCCAAGGCCGCTGCTTACGACGCAATCGGCAAGGCGCTGGGCGAACAGTCGGAGATAGGCATCGCCGATCGGGTGCCCGTGCATGTCATTGATGCTCTTGAAATGGTCGATATCGAGCAGCAGCAGCGCAACCTGTTCCTCACCGACCCGGCCAGCGAACATCGTTCCCAGCGCTTCGGTGAAATGGGCGCGGTTGGGCAGGCCGGTCAAGGCATCGAAATAGGCCATGCGGTGCGCATGCTGTTCGGCATGACGCTGCTGGGTGACATCGGAGATCACCCCGCGATAGGTCACTCCGTCGCCCGAATGACTGGGGCGCCCACTGATCGACCACCAGCGCGGCTCGCCCGCGCCGGTCCCGTCGAGCGCGATCACTTCCTCGCGGATCGCGCGACGCCGTTCGAGCGCGTTCTCGAGCGCGGCGCGGCCCTGGCCTTCGGCGAACAGGCTGGCAAAGGTCCGCCCGTTGAGCTGTTCGGCTGGCTCACCCGCCGCTTCGGCGAACCGGCGCGAGACTGCGACCAGACAATGCTTCGAATCGAGTTCGAACAACCAGTCGGATCCGCTTTCCTCGAACTCGTTGAGCAGCAGCTTGACCGTGCGCGTGGCAGCGCCCAGTTCGCGGTCGGCAAGGATTCGGGTGATGAACAGGTCACGCGCGGTGAAGGTCATGCGGATCAGCAAGCCGCTGGCGACCAGAACGACCGCAATCGCGCCCAGCGCATCGAAGCCGCCCAGCTGGGCCAGCCCGATCGTCAGACCCAGGGCCTGTGCCAGGATGAGCACCATTGCCGAGCGCACCAGCGTGCGCACCATATAGGCCGCTGCGGCGATCTGGGCGACCCCGCTGATCGCCAGCAACAGCTGTTCACCGGCCGAAAGCGATGGGAACCAGAAGGCCAGCGAAGTGCCCATGTTAAGGCCCAGCCACAAGGAGTTGAGTTCAAAGGCGCGCATCAGCTTGCCTGCGTTGCGGCGGCGGCGGCCACGTTCAATCCCTTCGGCCAGCCACAGGCGGTGCAGCAATGCCGCAACGGTCGAGGCGGTGAACAGGGCCAGGTGGATAGTGGCGAGATTTCCGCCGAGAATTGCGAGCACGATCACCAGCGCGTTGAGCAGGATTCCTAAAGCCATCGCCCGCACGATCCGGACGTGCGCACTGACGAGCCGGTTATCGACCCAATCGCGCAGTTCTGTCGGTACGGCAGCGCGAAGCGCCGCCTGTTTGCTAACCATGCCCCCCGTGCGACCCCTTTCGCGTGGAAACCTTGGAGGCAATAGCCGCGTGTAGGTTAATTAATCGCTTAATCGCCGCTTGGCGGCGCGGGGCGCTTGGTCCTAAGCAGCCGGAAAGGAGATTCGATGATGCGCCGTATGCCCCTGATTCTTGTCCTGACCCTGGCCACCGCGCTGGCCGCGCCGCAACTTGGTGCCAGGCCCGCCAAGCCCAAAGTCAGCCCCGCACTCGAAGCCAAGGGCCTTGATCTTGCCAAACGGCTGATCGCGATCCGTTCGGTCGCGGGCCCCGGCAACAAGACACCTGAGGCGATGCAGGTGGTCAAGGACGAGCTGCTGCAGGGCGGGTGGATGGACGCCGATGTCGAGATCGTGCCGGTCGATGATACCGCTTACCTGATCGCGACCTGGAAAGGCAGCGACCCGGCGCTCAAGCCGTTGGTGATTTCGGGCCATATCGACGTGGTCGAGGCCAAGCGCGCGGACTGGGAGCGCGATCCCTTTGTCCCGGTGGTCGAGAACGGCTATTTGTTCGGGCGCGGGGCGCAGGACATGAAATTCGATGCGGCGCTCGCCACCACCAGCCTGATCGAGCTGCGTCGCAGCGGATACAAGCCCCGCCGCACCATCGTGCTGCAATTCTCGGGCGATGAAGAAACCATCATGAAGACCAGCCGGATGATCGCTCAGCGGCTGAAGAACGCAGAGCTGGTCGTCAATATCGATGGCGGTGGCGGTGCGCTGGATGAAAAGACCGGCAAACCCACCTACTGGACCTGGGAAGGCGCGGAAAAGACCTATGACGATTACCAGCTAGAAGTGACCAACCCGGGCGGACACAGCTCGGCACCGCGGCCGGATAACGCCATCGTCCAGCTGGCCAGTGCGGTTGCAAAGGTTGGCGCCTATCGCTTCAAGCCCGAGCAGAACGCGATCACCAAGGCCTATTTTGAGCGCGCCGCCCAGTTCGAAGGCGATGCCGGAACTGCTGCGGCGATGCGCGCTTTTGCGGCCAATCCAGGTGATGCCCAGGCCGCGGCGGTGCTGCGTGCCAACCCGGCCTATGTCGGCAAAGTCAGCACGACCTGTGTGGCGACGCTGATCGGCGGCGGCCACGCCCAGAATGCGCTGCCACAGCGCGCTACTGCCAATATCAACTGCCGGGTCTTTCCGGGCCACAGCCGCGAAGAGATCCGCCGCGAGCTTGAGCAGGTTATCGCCATGCCGGTGGTCAAGGTGACTGCCACATCGGGAGAGGATTCGATTTCGTCACCCGCCTCGCCGATGCGGCCCGATTTTGTCGCGGCGGCTGAAAAAGCTCTGTACTTGTCCTATCCGGGCCTGCCGGTGATCCCCAGCCAGTCATCGGGGGCATCGGATTCGATGTGGTACCGCGCGCTAGGGATCCCGGCCTACAATGCCAGCGCGCAATTCAGCAAGGATAGCGAAGGCTTCGCGCATGGCCTTAACGAACGCGTGCCGCTTTCAAACGTGGCCCCGGGACTGACCTATTACCTCAGCCTGTTCACCGACCTGTCGAAGTAAGCGCGACCAGCGCCTGGCGGGCGATTGCGCCGGCCTCTTCGGCGCTGAAGGCCTGGGGCGAGAGGCACAGCTCCAGCCACAGCCCGTCGACCAGCGCGGTAATCGCGATGGCGGCGCGGCGCAGCTCGGGGCCGGGCAAACCGCATTCGGCGAGCAACCCTTCCAGCCGCGCGCGGTAGGCGGCGTACTGCTCGTCATGCTGGCGGGCGATGTCGGTGCGGCTGCGGACCAGGCTCCAGAACGCGATCCAGGTGGCGAGCAGTTCGCCCGAGGCGATCGGCGGGGCGAAGCTGGCGGTGACGAAGGCCTCCAGCCGCGCGCGCGGATCGCTCCCGGCGGCGTGGAGCGCGGCATCGATCGCCGCGCTGACCTGCGCCTCGATATGGGCATAGGTCTCGGCCACCAGGGCATCGATCCCGGGAAAGTAATGCCCGACCAGCCCGGGCGAGACCCCGGCTTCTAGCGCGATCGCCCGCACGCTGCATCCCGCAACCCCCTCGCGCGCCAGCACCCGCGCGCAAGCCTCGACCAGGCTCAGGCGGCGGGCATCGGGCTCCGCCCGCGTATAGGCGCGTTCGGCGCGGGTAAAGGCGGGCTTGCTACTCACTTGCGGCAGTCTAGCACTTGTTGTACGATCGTCCAACAAGCAATGCGGGATTCGCCTCCATGACCAAGCTCGACCATGCCTTCAGGGCGATCGAAAGCACCGATGTCGATCCCGATGCCGATTGGTCGCTGCCCGGCTGGATCTATACCGATCAGGAGTTCTTCGACCTCGAGATGGACCGGGTGATCCGTTCCTCGTGGCAGATCGTCTGCCACGTCAGCGAGATTGCCGAGCCGGGCCAGTACCAGACACTCGACTATCTGGGCGAAAGCGTGGTGGTGATCCGCGGCGAGGACGGCGCTGTGCGGGCCTTCACCAACGTCTGCCGTCACCGCGCGATGCGGCTGGTGCAGGGGCCTTCGGGTTGCGCCAAAAAACTGGTCTGCCCCTACCACGCCTGGGCCTATGAGAGCGACGGTCGGCTGACCGGGGTGCCGATGAAAGGCGAATACCCTACGCTCAAGCTGGAAGACAACGGCCTCCACCCGGTCGCGGTAGAGAACTGGCACGGCTTCATTTTTGTTCGGCTGGAAGATGCCGGACTGCCCGGCGTGGCCGAAATGATGGCGCCCTTCGAAGCCGAGGTTTCGCAGTACCGCTTCGAAGAGATGCGCTCGATGGGCCCGGTCCGTCTCCGCCCGCGCGAGGTGAACTGGAAGAACGTCGGCGACAACTATTCGGACAACCTCCACATCCCGGTGGCGCACGATGGGCTGACGCGGCTGGTCGGCAAGAGCTACAAGGTCGAGGCGCACGGTTGGGCCGACCGGCTCACCGGCGATGTGGTCAGGAACGACAAGCAGAACTTCTGGGAGAAGTTCTACGGCGCGCATATGCCCAGGGTGGAGCACTTGCCCGAGCAGGCCCACGGCCGCTGGCTCTATTACAAGCTGTGGCCCAACATGGCCTTCGATATCTACGCCGACCAGATCGATTTCATGCAGTGGCTGCCGCTCAGCCCGACCACCTGCCTGCTGCGCGAAGTGGCCTATTGCCTGCCGGATGCCCATACTCCGGCTGGAAAACATCGCGAGATGAAGCTGGTGCGCTATGCCAACTGGCGGATCAATCGCATGGTCAATGCCGAGGACACCTGGCTGATCGGCCAGGTCCAGCAGGGCATGGCCAGCCGCAGCTACACAACCGGCCCGATCGCCACCAGCGAGGTCTGCCTGCGCAGCTTCGCCCGCAAGATCCGCACGCTGATCCCGGAGGCAAGGCTGCCGGTTGCGCCCAAGGCAGGGTGGAGCCTCACTCACAGATAGAACATTAAACCCACCTCCGTTCGTGTCGAGCGAAGTCGAGACACAGCGCGAGGCATCTCGACTTCGCTCGATGCGAACGGATGTTGGGGGAATTTCGGGGAGTTTCAGATGACCAAGACCTACGACGCGCTGATCATCGGCGGCGGCCACAACGGCCTCGTCTGCGCCTTCTATCTCGCTAAAGCGGGAATGCGCGTCCGCGTGCTCGAACGCCGCCACATCGTTGGCGGTGCGGCGGTGACCGAGGAGTTCCACCCCGGCTTTCGCAATTCGACCGCCAGCTACACGGTCAGCCTGCTGCGCCCCAAGGTAATCGCGGACATGAAGCTGCACGATTACGGCTACCGCGTGATCGAACGGACGATCTCCAACTTCTTCCCGTTCGAGAACGACTATGTGAAGCTGGGCGGCGGCCCGGGCCGGACCGAGGCGGAATTCGCGCGCTTCTCGATGAAGGACGCCGAAGCTTACCCCAAGTACGATGCTGCGCTGGAAAAGGTCGCCAATGTCTTGCGCGATCTCTCCTTGCAGATCCCCCCCAATGTCGGCGGCGGGCTGGCCTCGCTGGTATCGGCAGCCAAGCAGGGCTGGCCGATGGCCCAGCTCGATATTTCGGTCCAGCGCGACCTGCTCGACATTTTCACCAAGTCGGCCCGCCAGTTCCTCGATGGCTGGTACGAGCACGACTATGTCCAGTCGGCTTTCGCTTTCGATGCGGTGGTCGGCAACTACGCCGGGGTTTCGACCCCCGGCTCGGCCTATGTCCTGCTGCACCACGTGTTCGGCGAAGTGAATGGCAAGCTGGGCGCCTGGGGCCACGCGGTGGGCGGCATGGGCGCAATCACCCAGGCCATGGCGCGGGCCTGCGAGGACGCCGGGGTCGAGATCAGCCTTGAGGCACCGGTCGCCAAGGTGCTGGTCGATGGCGGCAAGGTGAAGGGTGTGCAGTTGGAAGGCGGCGAGGAGATCGCCGCCTCGATCGTCGCCTCGAACGCGGGACCGGCGTTGCTCTATCGCCAGCTGGTTGACCAGGGCGACCTCGACGACGATTTCAAGCGCCGGATCAAGGGCTTCAAGACTTGCTCTGGCACCTTCCGGATGAACGTAGCCCTGAGCGAACTGCCGTCATTCTCTGTCCTGCCGGGCAAGGACAAGGCCGAGCACCACACCGCCGGGATCATCATCGCGCCGGGCATGGATTACATGGACCAGGCCTTCATCGATGCCCAGCAGCACGGCTGGTCAAAGAAGCCGATCGTCGAGATCAAGATCCCCTCAACCGTCGACAACACGCTTGCACCCGAGGGCCAGCATGTCGCCAGCCTGTTCTGCCAGCAGTTCGATCCGACCGTCGACTGGGATGCCAACCGCGACAAGGTGGCGGACCTGATCATCGACACCGTCAACGACCATGCGCCCAATTTCAGGAAGAGCGTGATCGCAACGCAAATCCACTCGCCCTGGGACCTCGAGCGCAAGTTCGGCCTGATCGGCGGCGACATCATGCACGGCACGATGGGGATCGACCAGCTGTGGGCCGCTCGCCCGGTGCTGGGCCACGGCGACTACCGCGGGCCGATCAAGGGCCTCTACATGTGCGGCGCGGGGACCCATCCTGGCGGCGGCGTGACCGGCGCGCCGGGGCACAACGCGGCGCATGCGATCCTGGCGGACCGGCCGTTTATTCGGAAGATTTTGAGGTCCTGAGGTTGATGAGGTGTAGCGGCAGTGCGGTCAGCAGCAGCAGGCCGCTCCAGGCCGCCACTTCCAGACCCGAACCCCACAGCGTCCACAGCGAAAACAGCAGCGCCGCGCCGGTCAGCCATTTGTTGATGCCGAACCGCAGCGCGACAATGCAGATCCCGATATAGAGGACCAGGTTGGTCGAAGAGGTCAGCCGCATCATGAAGTCGAACAGCCCGGCGGTGCCGCGCGACAGGTTGGAGAGCACCAGCACCGAAGCGCAGATGCTGGCCGCTATCACCGGCTGCCAGGCGATCCCGTATCCGCTGAGCCGGCCGATTTGCCCCGAAATCAGCCCGGCCCGCGCCATGCTGAGCGGCACTTCGCCCGAGATCAACACCCAGGCGTTGAGGCAGCCGATTGCCGAAATCGCCGCAAAAGCCGCTACTGCCAGCCCCGCCCAGGGACCCCAATAGCGCGAGACGAAATCGGCCACCGGCGCGCCCGACGCGCTCAACTGGTCGGTCGGCATGGCCAGCGCGATCCCGGTGCTGATCACCAGATAGAACAAGCCGATCAGGGCCGTGCCGAAAATCGTCGCGCGCGGGACATTGCGTTCGGGATCGCGCACACGCTCGGCCGCCATCGCTGCGGTCTCGAACCCGACCAGCGCAAAGAACACCAGGTTGAGCACGCCGGGCAGTTGGCCGGCCGAGAAGGACGCCTGCTTGCCGGTGGCAAATTCCTCACCCCCGCCCAGCGCCAGCCGGGCCAGGATCAACACCACCGCGATCAAGGGTAGCAGTTTGAGCAGCGTGGTCAGCACCTGGAACCTCCCGGCGGTTCGCGCTCCGGTCAGGTTCATCGCGGTGATCGTCCAGAGGATCGCAATCGCGGTCAGCGCCAGGTTGATCGGGCTGGATCCCAGACCGGGGACGAACACTGCCAGATAGCTGGCCCCGGTGGTCGCCAGCACCGCCGCACTGGCCCAGACCGAGACCCAATAGGCCCAGCCGATCAGCACGCTGGCCCCGGCCCCCAGCCCATCAGAGCACAGTTCCATCAGCCCGGTCGCCGCCGGGCGGGCCTTGACCAGCGCGCCAATCGTCAGCCCCAACAGCATGGTGCCGGTAATCGCCACCAGCCAGCCGCCGATCGACGTTGCGCCATATTGCGCCAGTTGGCTGGGCAGGACGAAAATCCCCGCCCCGATCGTGCCGCCCACCACCAGCGAGGTTGCGGTCCAGAACCCGAATGGCCGCTCTATCGCTGGTGCTTGCTCGGCCGGCATCATTGGGCTCCCCGATAGTTTTGCTGTGCGTGGCTGCAACCTATCGCTTGATTGCAGCGCGTCACCATGTTTCTGCTGCAAGCATGGCTACCGTTACCACCCGCTCCTGGCCTGAACGCCTTGGCCAATACCACCCGCGGCTGATCGAGGCGGCGCTGGCGATGAACCGCAATGCCTTGAATGTCGCCGAGCCGCTGCTCAAGCAGCACCTCAAGGAAGACCCCTTCGATGTGTTTGCAATTCGCATGCTGGCCGAGCTGGCGGGCCGGATAGGGCGGATGCGCGATGCCGAGAACCTGCTGCGCCGCGCACTTGAGCTCGCGCCAGGCTTCACCGCCGCGCGGTCCAACCTAGCCTTGTTGCTGCATCGCCAGAACCGTCCGGAAGAAAGCCTGGCCGAACTTGACAAGGTTCGGCTGGAAGAGCCGGACGACCTCCAGCACTCTACCCTGCGCGCTGCGGTGGCCGGGCGGATCGGCGAATTCGACGAAGCTCTGGCGCTTTACGAGACGATCCTTGCTCGAAACGACCGGCATGCGCCGATCTGGCTCAGCTATGGCCACACCCTCAAGACCGTGGGCAAGGTCGATGAGGGAATCGCTGCCTATCGCAAGGCGATCGCAACCAGGCCCTGGTTCGGCGAGGCATGGTGGTCGATCGCCAATCTCAAGACCGCGAAGCTCGAGCCCGAAGATCGCGCGGCGATGCTGGCGGCGCTAGAATCGCCCGAAGCCTCGCAGGACGACCGCTTTCATCTGCATTTCGCACTCGGCAAGGCGCTTGACGATGCGGGCGAGGGGGGCGCGGCCTTTGCTCACTACGATGCCGCCAATAGGCTGCGCCGCGAGGTCCTTCCCTATGATGCGGCTGAGACCACCGCGATGGTCGACCGCGAGATCAACCACTTCGATGCGAAATTCTTCGCCGACCGTGTCGGACAGGGGTGCGATGCGCCCGATCCGGTATTCATAATTGGAATGCCCCGGGCAGGCTCGACCTTGATCGAGCAAATTCTCTCCTGCCATTCGCTGGTCGAAGGAACGATGGAGCTGCCCGACATACCGGCGATTGTGAACCGGCTGGCCAACAGCACTTCGGGCAAGGGCTGGATCAAAACGTTGGCTGGGTTTAGCGCCGGCCAGTTGCGCGAGCTTGGCGAGAGCTACCTGCAAACCACCAGAATCCAGCGGCGCGAGGGCAAGCCGTTGTTTATCGACAAGTTGCCCAACAACTGGCTCTACGTTGGCCTGATCCACCTGATCCTGCCCAATGCCCGGATCATTGACGCACGGCGGCACCCGCTTGACTGCGGCTATTCCAATTTCCGCCAGCATTTCGCCCGCGGGCAAGCCTTTTCCTATGATCTGGCCGACATTGGCCGCTATTATTCGGACTATGTCCGGCTGATGGCGCATATCGACCGGGTCTTGCCCAGGCGGATTGTCCGGGTGGTCCACGAGAATTTGCTCGACGATCCGGAACGCGAAATCCGCGCGCTGCTGGACGGGCTCGGGCTGGATTTCGAAGAGCAATGCCTCGATTTCTCCAGCAGCAACCGCGCGGTGCGGACCCCAAGCAGCGAACAGGTGCGCCGCCCGATCAACCGCAGCGGAGAAGGGCAGTGGCGACCCGTCGAAAGCCATCTAGGCCCGCTGGTGCAAGCACTTGGCCCGGTGCTCGAGGCCTATCCCGCGGTTCCCAGAACGTGGCAATCCGGTAACGCTTGACCCAAAAAGCGACAATTCTCGCGACCCTTGCCGATTTTCGATTGTTCCATGACGATTGAGGCAGATAAACAGCACAAACGACGCAGAAAATGGGGACAGAACATGAAAAAGCGCCTTTCGATGCGGCGGTACGCCAGTCTGCTCATGGCTTCGGCTGCAATGGCGTGCCCGGCCACTTCCTTCGCGCAGGAGGCTCCGGCTGACGAAGTCGTCGACGATTCCGAGATCGTTGTCACCGCCCAGCGGCGCGAAGAGCGGCTCAGGGATGTGCCGATTAGCATTACCGCGCTTGGCGCAGAACGGCTCGAAGAGGCCGGAGTGAGTTCATTCGAAGACTACGCCAAGCTGTTGCCTAGCGTCTCGTTCCAGTCATTCGGTCCGAGCCAGTCGCAGATTTTCTTCCGCGGCGTTTCCTCTGGTGGCGATGGCTTGCATATCGGTCCGCTGCCGACCAGTTCGATGTATATTGACGAAATCCCGGTCACCACCATCGGCGGTACGGTCGATTTCCACGTCTATGACATCTCGCGCGTCGAAGCATTGGCCGGACCGCAAGGTACACTGTTCGGCGCGAGCTCGCTCTCAGGCGTGCTCCGGATCATCACCAATGCGCCCAAGTTTGGTGAAACTTCGGGCAGCATCGACCTCCAGCTCAACAAAGTCGGCAAGGGCGATTATGGTGGCTCCGGGGAAGGCTATCTGAATCTTCCGCTGGGCGATTCCGCCGCGCTGCGAGTGGTCGGTTTCTATGACAGGGCCGGCGGCTATATCGACAATCTCCCGGCCACCCGAACCTTTACACTCGACGACGGCAACCCGGCGACCAACCTCACGGTCAACAACAGTGCGCTGGTCAAGGACGACTACAACGATGTGGAAACCTGGGGCGGCCGCGCCGCGCTCAAGATCGACCTTGACGAAGATTGGACCACTACGACCCAGTTCATCTATCAGAACCAGGTGGCCAACGGCGGGTTCCTGTTCGATCCACGCAAGGGCGATCTCGCGGTCACCGACTTCCTGCCGAGCCGGAACAAGGATCACTGGTGGCAAGCGGCGTTGACCATCCAGGGCAAGCTCAGTGATTGGGACATCACCTATTCGGGCGGTTATTTCGAGCGCAAGACCAACAACCTGTCGGACTATTCCTACTACACGGTCGCCTATGACAGTTACGGCTCATACGCGACCTACTTCCCCAAGGCGGCTGGCGGCTTCCTGGATCCGACCCAGAGTTCTGTGCTGGCTGACAAATATACCAAACTAACGCAAGAATTTAGGGTCTCATCGCCTTCCGACAAGAGCTTGCGGTTGACCGCTGGCCTGTTTCTGCAGCACCAGACTGACAAGATTCGCGCCGACTATGAGGTCAAGGGAATTGGCGCTGAGATCAACAGCGGCCAAATTTGGTTTCCGGGCGTCCATCCAGGCAGCGATTCAGTCTTCCGGACCCGGATTTTCCGCAAAGACCGTGACTATGCGATGTTCGCCCAGGCCGAATACGATCTTGCGCCGACTATCACGCTGATTGCCGGTGTTCGCGGATACATCGCGCACAACACTCTCTATGGCTTCTCCGGCTTCAACGGCGGCAGTAGCCTTGCCGCCTGCATCACCGGCTTGTCTGCGCCCGAAGTGCCTTGCGTCAGCGTCGACAAGAAGCAGGTGCAAAGCGGCGTGATCTGGCGTGGCGGTCTGCGCTTCAAGCCTAACCAAAACCTGATGTTCTATGCCACTGCCTCGCGCGGGTTCCGCCCAGGCGGAAACAATCGCCGCCCGGGGGTCGATCCGTTCGAGTCCGACACCCTCGACAACTTCGAGCTGGGCTGGAAAACGAAGTTTGCCGGCAACGTCTATTTCAACGGCGCGATGTTCTATGAGAAGTGGAAGAACGTGCAGTTCGGCCTGGTGCCGCTCAACAACAACGGCATTACCAACACCTACAACGCCGGCGACGCGCGGATTTACGGGATCGAGAGCGACCTCACGGCAAGGTTCGGCGGGCTGATGCTGTCGGCCTCGGGTACCTATGTCGATGCCAAGACCACCACCGACTTGTGCCAGGTCGATCCGCTGACCAAGAACATCGTTTGTTTCCCCAATGTGCCCCCCGCGGCGCCCGCGGGCACGCGTTTGCCGGTCATGCCCAAGTTCAAGGGCAGCCTTACTGCACGCTACGAGATGCCGATGGGCAGCGGCACCGGTTACCTACAGTCAGTGGTCAGCCATCAGGGCGGAACCAGAACGGCGCTGCTCGATGTCGAAGCCGCCGCGCTTGGCAACACCCGCGCATTCACCTCGGTCGATTTTGCCGCCGGAATAAATTGGGACAGCTGGCGCTTCGAAGCCTTCATCCAGAACGCGTTCGACACCCGCGGCGAAGTGGGCATTGGCACATTCTGCGCCACGGCGTTCTGCGCACCCTATGCGCGGGTCTATCCAAACCAGCCGCAGCAGTTCGGGCTCAAGGTCGGCTACGACTTCTGATCCAGGCCAATTCGAACTTGAAGCGCCCCGGTTCCTTGGTGGATCCGGGGCGTTTTCGTCAGGAAAGCTGGCTGACCAGCTTCCGCGCAGCAAGGCTGACCTCTTGCCAGGTGGCCAGAAAGCCTTGTTCATCGCCGTAGTAGGGATCGGCCACCGCCTGCCCCTCTCGCCCCGGCACCAGATCGAGCAGTAGTGACAAGTGGGCACAGTGCCCTATCGGTGCGATGCGCCGCAGCCCGGCCAGGTTCGAATGGTCGAGCGCGAAGATATGCGTGAAGCGGGCGAAATCGCCGGCAACCGCCTGGCGCCCGCGATAGCCCGCGATGTCGATCCCGAACTGCGCCGCGGTACGGACCGCGCGCGGATCGGGCGGCTCGCCGATGTGGTAGTCTGCAGTTCCGGCCGAGTCTGCCACGGCCTCCAATCCCGCTTTTGTCGCCTCGGCCCGAAACGCCGCTTCGGCCAATGGTGAGCGGCAGATATTGCCCAGGCAGACAAACAGGACCGAGGGCTCAGTCATCATCCGGCCCATAGCGCTCAAGCCGGAAGGCGGCCTTAAGGTAGTCTTCCGCCGCAGCTTTCAGCGTGGGTTCCTTGGCAAAGGCATCTGCGGGGAGCGGAGCAACGCCCAGCGCGTCCATCAGGCACCACAG
>JANPMA010000262.1:0-3116 GCA_031422595.1 Novosphingobium sp.
CCACCCGGTTCGCTGGCGGCCTTGCCCTTGCGCTTTGGCTTGGCCTTGGTCGCTTCCGCCTCGGCCACCTTCTTGGCCTTGCGGTCAAGCTTGGGCGGGGCCGGGGTCAGCTCGAATGCCAGCGCGTCGTCCTTGACCGAAACGTGGACCTCGCCGCCGTTGCGCAATTTGCCGAACAGCAGCTCCTCGGCGAGCGGCTGCTTGACCTTTTCCTGGATCAGCCGCGCCATTGGCCGCGCGCCATAGAGCTTGTCGTAGCCGCGCTTGCCCAGCCATTCGCGGGCATCGCTGTCGAACTGGATGTGGACGTTCTGTTCGGTCAGCTGCAGTTCGAGCTGGAGCACGAACTTTTCGACCACCCGCGCGATCACTTCGGTGCCGAGGTAAGCGAACGGCACGATCGCATCGAGCCGGTTGCGGAATTCGGGGCTGAACATCCGCTTGACGGCTTCATCGCCGGCATCGGCTTTCGAGACGTCGCCGAACCCGATCCCTTGCTTGGCCATATCGCTGGCCCCGGCATTGGTGGTCATGATCAGCACGACATTGCGGAAATCGACCGTCTTGCCGTGGTGGTCGGTGAGCCGGCCATTGTCCATCACCTGCAGCAGGATGTTGAACAGATCGGGGTGGGCCTTCTCGATTTCGTCGAGCAGCAGCACGCAGTGCGGCTGTTGATCGATTGCATCGGTCAGAAGGCCGCCCTGGTCGTAACCGACATAGCCCGGAGGCGCGCCGATCAGGCGGCTGACCGAGTGGCGTTCCATATATTCGGACATGTCAAAGCGCTGGATCGGGATGCCCATGATGCTGGCAAGCTGTTTGGCGACTTCGGTCTTGCCGACCCCGGTCGGGCCACCGAACAGAAAGCTGCCAATCGGTTTTTCCAGATCGCGCAGGCCCGCGCGGGAAAGCTTCATCGCACTCGACAGGACGTCGATTGCCTGATCCTGGCCGAACACCACCCGTTTGAGGTCCTTGGCAAGATGCTCGAGCGCGGCGCGGTCATCGCTGGAGACCGACTTGGGCGGGATCCGCGCCATGGTCGCGATCACCGCTTCGATTTCGCGCGCGGTGATGGTCTTCTTGCGGCGGCTCGGCGGGACCAGCATCTGCATCGCGCCGACCTCGTCGATCACGTCGATCGCCTTGTCGGGCAGTTTGCGGTCGTTGATGTAGCGCGCCGACAGTTCGACCGCGGTCTTGATCGCATCGGGGGTGTAGCGAACCTTGTGGTGCTCTTCGAAAGCGCTGCGCAGCCCCTTGAGGATCTTGATCGTATCCTCGATCGTCGGCTCGTTGACGTCGATCTTCTGGAACCGGCGCAGCAGCGCGCGGTCCTTTTCGAAGTGGTTGCGGAATTCCTTGTAGGTGGTCGAACCAATGCAGCGGATCGCGCCTGATGACAGCGCCGGCTTGAGCAGGTTCGAAGCATCCATCGCCCCGCCGCTGGTCGCCCCGGCACCGATCACCGTGTGGATTTCGTCGATGAACAGCACCGCGTCAGGCATCTTCTCAAGTTCGTTCACGACCTGCTTGAGCCGCTCCTCGAAATCGCCGCGATAGCGCGTGCCGGCCAGCAGTGCGCCCATGTCGAGCGAATAGATCACCGCGTCCTGCAGCACTTCGGGCACTTCGCCTTCGACGATCTTGCGCGCCAGCCCTTCGGCGATCGCGGTTTTGCCGACTCCCGGATCGCCGACATAAAGCGGATTGTTCTTGCTGCGGCGGCACAGGATCTGGATCGTGCGGTCCACTTCGGGCCCACGCCCGATCAGCGGATCGATCTTGCCGGCCATCGCCCGCTCGTTGAGGTTGACGCAGAACTGGTCGAGCGCCGAATCTTTCTTGCCATCCTTGGCCGCGGCCTTGTCGTCCTGCTGCGGCATTTCGGGAGCATCGCTGCCCTTGGGGGTGCGATCCTCGATCCGCTTGCCGCCCTTGCCGATCCCGTGGCTGATGAAGCTGACCGCGTCGAGCCGGGTCATGTCCTGTTGCTGCAGGAAATAGACCGCATAAGAATCGCGCTCGGAAAACAGTGCGACCAGCACATTGGCGCCGGTGACGGTGTCCTTGCCAGAGCTTTGCACGTGCAGGATCGCGCGCTGGATCACCCGCTGGAAGCCCGCGGTGGGCGAAGGATCGCCCTTTTCCTGCGTTTTGAGCGACTGGTATTCCTGATCGAGGTATTGCTTCACCACCTCGGCCAGTTCGGCCAGGTCGACCCCGCAGGCCTGCATCACCTGCTGGGCATCGGAATCGTCGATCAAGGCCAGCAGCAAGTGCTCCAGCGTCGCATATTCATGGGCACGCTCCGACGCGCTGGCGAGCGCGGCGTGCAGCGTCTTTTCGAGGCTCTGGGCAAAGCTAGGCATCTAATCTGGTCTCCGATGGAGAATAAGAACCCCGGACGGTGAATTTGGCACTGCCACAGAGTATGAAGGTCTATGGTTAACCAAACCTATATGGGGAGCCCCGGGCGGGCAGAAAAGGGTGGAGCTTTCCACTAGCTCGATCGCGGCTTGAACAGGGCGTCAGCGGCCGTGCGGTGGGCGGAGACTTTGTCGCGGTGGGCCTTGATCCGCGCGATCTCGGCCTCGAGCAGCGCGATCCGTGTCGCCAGCTCGTCCTGCGAATAGGGATCGAGCAATTCCTTCGCCAGCAGGCTGGCGGCATCGCCTTTGGGCCGGGGCAGGTCTTCGTCCATCGTGGAGCCAGAATCGGACGCAGAAGCCTTGCTGTCAACACGGGCAAGGGGTAGGGCGGAAAAAACGTGGCGGGCATGCCACAGGGGTGGGCTAAATGACTGATTCACTTCCCGAAACGATGCAGGCGGCGGGCTTTGACGCGCCCGGTGGGCCCGATGTCCTGCGGCTGGAGACAGTCTCGGTGCCGCAGCCCGGCCCGGGTGAGGTGCTGATCAAGGTGGCCTTTGCCGGGGTCAACCGCCCCGACGTGATCCAGCGCCAGGGCTTCTATCCGCCCCCGCCGGGCGCCTCACCGATCCCCGGGCTGGAGGTTTCAGGCACCATCGCCGCGCTGGGAGAAGGCGTGACCTCGTGGCTTCCCGGGCAGAAGGTCTGCGCGCTGACCCCGGGCGGCGGCTATGCCGAATA
>JANPMA010000263.1:0-2911 GCA_031422595.1 Novosphingobium sp.
ACTTTCCGGCACGCGGATAAGCGATTGTTTGGCTTTCCCAACCGGTCTGGATAGGGTTTCAAAATGCCCCGCCTGATCCTGTTCAACAAACCCTACGGCGTGCTGTGCCAGTTCAGCGCCGACGGCTCGGACAAGCCGACGTTGGCGCAGTACGTGAAGGTCCCAGGGGTCTATCCCGCCGGGCGGCTCGATACCGATAGCGAGGGGCTGCTGCTGCTGACCGATGACGGCAAGTTGCAGGCGCGGATTGCCGATCCGAAGTTCAAGCTGCCCAAGACCTATCTGGTGCAGGTGGAAGGTGAGCCCGGCGAGGCCGCGCTTGAGGCCTTGCGGCGCGGGGTGGAGCTGAAAGACGGCCGCACTCGCCCGGCCGAGGCCGAGCTGATCCCGCCACCTGAGCTGTGGCCGCGCGGGTCCCCGGTGCGGTTTCGCAAGACTGTGCCCGATAGCTGGCTGCGCCTGACCATCCGCGAGGGCAAGAACCGCCAGGTCCGCCGCATGACCGCGGCGGTGGGGCATCCCACTTTGCGACTGGTGCGCTGGCAGGTGGGGGATTGGTCGTTGGAAGGGATAGAGCCGGGGGAATGGCGGGAGGTTGGGGTTTAGGAAGAAAAGGGGGTTCACGCAGAGAACGCAGAGAAGAAGGGGAGGCGCAGAGAGGTTCCGCTTTCGGCGAAGCCGCCTAAAATTCGCTGCGAATCCGAAAACGTGACGTCGATAGAGGGAAAGAGCCTTCGGCTCAGCACAACACCTCTGCGCCTCCCCTTTCTTCTCTGCGGCCTCTGCGTGAACCCAAAAATCCGTACCGTGGTTCCAGTCCGAAAATCGCGTGGCGCACTACCGCACGAACAAACTCGCCAGTTCCACATGCGTCGACCACCGGAACTGCCCCACCGGGCGCAGCTCAACCAACCGGTACCCCGCCTCGACCAACATGGCCGCGTCCCTCGCCCAGCTGGAGGGGTTGCAGCTGATATAGACCACGCGCTCAACGCTGCTCTGGGCGATCCGCTCCACTTGCTCGCGTGCTCCAGCACGCGGCGGATCGAGCACCACGGCGGCGAAGCGGTTGAGTTCGTCAGCTAGCAGCGGATTGCGGAACAGGTCGCGGTGGAGGGAGTGGACTGGCTTTTGGCTGCGTCCCGCTGCCGAGGCACAGGCCGCAGAGGCATCGCGCGCGGCTTCCACTGCCAGCACCTTGCACTGCGGCCCGGCCAACGCGAAAGCGAAGGTCCCCAGCCCCGCGAACAGATCGGCCACGCTGGCGCAGCCCTCCAGCCATTCCTGCGCCGCGCCAACCAAGGCGGCCTCGCCGTCGCGGGTGGCTTGCAGGAAGCTGCCCGGCGGGAACGGCACCGCGACGCCCGACAGGGTCACCGTCACCGGCTCAGGCTCCCACACCGTGTCGGGGCCATAGCCCCCGTCGATGGTGATCCGCGCCAGTCCGTGCGCGAGGGCAAAATCGAGCAACACTTCGGTCAGCGCCAGCCCATCGGCGGAGAGACCTTTGATCCCCAGATCCACGCCCTGATCGGTCAGCGTCAGTTCGACATCGGCGGCCAGGCGCGGCAGCGCGTGCTTGCCCGGCTTGGCCTTGCCCCGCCCCTTGGGCGCGGCCTGCCCTTGCCCCAGCGTGATCAGCAGCTTGCGCAACGGCCCCAGCAGCGCGGCAAGTTCGGGCCGCAGTACGGGGCATTCCGCGAGCTCGACCACGCGGTGCGATTTCGCTTCGCTGAAGCCCAGCACCACCCGGCCCCCGCTCGATTCCGCGCGCAGCGAAGCGCGGCGGCGGCTGTGCGGAGGGGAGAGATGCGGCGCGGCGATCAGCTCCGCGCCCAGTTCCTGCGAGGCCGAGGCATTGCTGACTCGCGCGGCGACGAAATCCGCCAGCGCCTCTTCGTCCAGTTGCTGCAACTGGCACCCGCCGCATTGCCCAAAATGGCGGCAGGGCGGGGCGACATGGTGCGGCCCCCATTCAAGGCTACCATCCTCGCGCAACACGTCCCCCGGCGCCGCGCCCCAGGCAAAGCGGCCCGATGCGGTAACGCCGTCGCCCTTGGCGGCGATGCGGATGATAGGTTCGTTGGTCATAGCCCCTCCCCTTCAGGGCGTCCAGAGTCACGTGCCTCTGAACGCGGGTTGGGGTGGGGTTTGTCGGTTGCATCTGACGCTGCGTGTTTAGGACATACCCCACCCCCAACCCCTCCCCTGAAGGGGAGGGGCTTTTGAGCTGCAGATGGCTTGGTCATTGTCGTCACAGGCAGGCCGCGTAGGCCTCGCGCACCGCATCCGCAAGCTGGCCCGCCGCAAAGGCCGGGCCGCACAGCCGTGCCGCTTCGCCGTGGAGCCAGACGCCCTGGCAGGCCGCCTCGAATGCATCCGCCCCATTGGCGAGCCGGCTGGCGATGGTACCGGCGAGCACATCCCCAGTCCCGGCGGTCGATAGCCAGCTCGAAGCGCGGTGCGCCAGCGCCAGCTGGCCATCGGGCGCGGCGACCACGGTGTCGGCGCCCTTGGCCACCACCACCATGCCGCTGGCCAGCGCCAGAGCCACGGCGCGCTCAACCTTGCTGCCGGCACCGTCGAGGTCCCAGGCGCGCTCCAGCGACAGCAGTTCACCCTCGTGCGGGGTGGCGATCAGCGGGGTCTGGTGCTCGGTCAGCAGGCGCGGAGCCAGCAGCACCAGCGCATCGGCATCGAGCACCGCGGGCATCTGCTCAGCCAGCGCCAGCGTCAGTTTCTCCCGCGCCTTGGCATCGCGGCCCAGCCCCGGGCCCAGCAGCAGCGCGGCGATACGCTTGTCGGTCAGCGCCTCGGCCAAAGGTTGGGTGTCAACGACTAGGTCGGCTGGCACCGATGGGGCTTCGACAGGCTCAGCCAGAGCGGGAATTTTATGTGACACAAAAACCCC
>JANPMA010000264.1:0-5847 GCA_031422595.1 Novosphingobium sp.
CAGGCAGCTTTAGCGCAACAACCTAGCTGAGCAGTCGATGACGTTAGCTATGAAACGCGTCCGGCACCCTAGTTCACCTCCGGCCCCAACGCCGCATCCAGATCCCTCGGCCGCGTCAAATGCACCAACCTCGCGCAGCGATCCTTGAGATTGGACCACTTATCGATATCCAGCTCCAGCACCGCAAAACTCGCGGTCGGGAACTTCTCCTCGACGACATCGCGCAGCGGGCTTGAGCCATCGTCGGGCACCAGATCGAAGATCAGGTCTTCCAGCCCCGGGTTGTGGCCGACCATCAGGATCGACTCCGGATCGCCCGCCTGTTCGCGCAGCAGGTCGGCCAGCGTGACGCTGCTGGCGAGATAGATCCGCCGGTCCCAATTGACCGCGACCGGCTGGCCGGCGGCCTGGCAGGCGAGCTCGATCGTTTCCGCACAGCGGATCGCGGGCGAGGAGATCATCCGTTCCCAGCGCAGCCCGTGATCCTTGATGTGCTGGCCCATGATCACCGCACCCTTGCGGCCGCGCGCGTTGAGCGGGCGGTCAAAATCGCGGGCGCGCGGGTCTTGCCAGTCGCTCTTGGCGTGACGGAACAGGCCGAGGGTCTTCAACGCGTGGGCTCTCCTTGCACGGGCGCTCCAGAAACACCCGATGCCACGCGTAGTAAAGCCTCATCCAGTGTCAATCGCGTGACCGGCGTGCCCGGGGGAAATGCGGAGAGAAGCCGGCTGGGGAAAGCAGCGGAAAGCACCACGAAGACCCCGTGATCATCGCGGCTGCGGATCAACCGGCCGAAGGCCTGGGCCAGCCGCGCGCGGATGATCCGATCATCAAAGGCCGCGCCGCCGCCGGCCAAGCGCCGGGCGCGGTGGAGGATCGAGGGCTTGGGCCAGGGGACCTGTTCCATCACCACCAGCCGCAGCGAATGGCCGGGCACATCGACCCCGTCGCGCAAGGCATCGGTGCCCAGCAAGGAAGCGCGCGGATCGTCGCGGAAGATATCGACCAAGGTGCCGGTGTCGATCGGATCGACATGCTGGGCGTAAAGCGGCAGCCCGCCGCGCGCCAGCCGGTCGGCGATCCGGCCGTGGACCGCGCGGAGCCGCCGGATCGCGGTGAACAGCCCCAGTGCGCCGCCCTGCGCCGCCTCGATCAGCCGGGCATAGGCCCCGGCCAGCGCCGCAACATCGCCCTTGGGTACGTCGGTGACGATCAGCACTTCGGCCTGGGCACCATAATCGAACGGGCTGTCAAAGCTGGAGAGGCGCGGGGCGAGCCCCAGTACCGGCGCGCCGGAGCGGGTCACCGCGCTGTCCCAATCATTGCCATCCTTGAGCGTGGCCGAGGTCAGCATCACCCCATGCGCGCCTTGCAGCACCACTTTGGCGAAGGGCTTCATCGGGTCGAGCCAGCGGCGGTGGATGCCGACATCAAATTCGCGCGCCTCGGCGCGTTCGACCGCCAGCCAGTCGACGAATTCAGGATCGGCCGGGCCGCCCAGACGTTCGAGCAAGGCCTCCCAGGCCGCCAGCAGATCGATCCGCCAGCCCAGCGAATGGCGCGCGCCTTCGATTCTAGCGCGGCCTGCGCCGTCGAGCCAGTCGGGCGGTTCGCTCAGGATCGCTTCGAGCCGCACGCCGAGCCGGATCAGCGGCCCGCGCAGTTCGGCCAGCGCGGCCTGGGCAGCACCGGCGCGTTCGATGAACGGCCCGTCGAGCTGCGCGGCCTCGGTCTCCAGCCCATAGCCGGCTTCCTGCCCGCCGCTTTCGTCGCGGGCATAAGTGGTGGCGCGGACCGCGGCGAGCAGCTCCTCGAGCGGGCCCGAGGGGGTGCCGTCGCCGAGCCGCTGCAGCCAGCCGTCGCCGGGCAAGGCTTCGGCGGCGTGGCGCGCGGCGGCGATCGCCTTGGCCCCGGCTTCGTCGTAGCTGGCAACATCGGCAAGCCGCGCCGAAAGCCCACGGCGGCGGCCCTTGGAACCTTTTTCCGGGCCGATCACCCAGCGGCGCAGCTCGATCGTCTCGCTGCCCGACAGTGCCGCCGCAAAGGTTGAATCGGCGGCCTCGAAAACGTGGTGGCCTTCGTCGAACACGATCCGGGTGGGCCGCTGCGCCTGGTCGCGGCCGCGCGCGGCGTTGACCATCACCAGCGCGTGGTTGGCGATCACCAGATCGGCCTGCGCGCTGGCCCGGGCAGCGCGTTCGATGAAGCATTTGCGGTAGTGCGGGCAGCCGGCATAGACGCATTCGCCGCGCCGGTCGGTCAAGGCCGCGACCCCGCGCTGGCGGAACAGCGTGGCGAGCCAGCCGGGCAAGTCGCCGCCGATCATGTCACCGTCCTGGCTATAGGCCGCCCAGCGTGCGACCAGCTGCGCCAGGATCGCCGCCCGACCTGAGAAACCACCTTGCAAGGCATCCTCAAGGTTCAGCAAACACAGGTAATTTTCGCGCCCTTTGCGCACTACCACCGGGCGCGAACCATCGCTGCGGTGTTCGCTCCAAGCGCGGCGGCTTTCCGCGCGCAGCTGGCGTTGCAGCGCCTTGGTGAAAGTCGAAACCCACACCGTCCCGCCCGATTCCTCGGCCCACAGCGAGGCCGGGGCGAGGTAGCCCAGCGTCTTGCCGATCCCGGTTCCGGCCTGGGCCAGCAACATCTGCGGCTGGCCATCACGCGGGCGCGGGGCGAAGACATGGGCGACTTCCTGGGCATAGGCGGCCTGGGCGCGGCGCTGTTCGGCTCCCTCGCCGGTCAGCCGGGTCAACCGGGCATTGACATCGTCCGGGCGCAGCGTGACTTGCCCCGGCTGGGGCCGCTCGGGCGTTTCCTCCCATTCGGGCAGCCGCGCGAACAGCCAGCGCTCGCCCTTGGCGGGCGGCGCGATCCGCGCGGTCAGCAAGGGCGCCCAGGCCCAGCGCAGCTTGGTCAGCGATTGCAGCGCGGTCCAGGCGCCTTCGCGCTCAGGCCAATCGGGCGCTTCGCAGACCGCGAGCAGCGCTTCGGCGGCTTGCTGGAGCAACTGCGGCACAGTGTCGTCGCTGGTGGGCTCAGGCAGGTTCAGCGCGTGGGCCAGCCCCTTGGGCGTCGGCACCACGAACTGTGCCGGGCGGATGAACGCGTAAAGCTCAAGCAGGTCGAGCCCCGAAAGATCGGGATAGCCCAGCCGGGTGGCAACCAGCGGCGCGTTGAGCATCAGCAGCGGCGTATCGGCCGCGGCGACGATCGCATCGCCCTTGCTCACCGTCCGCGTGGTGCCCGCGCCGTCACGCAACCAGCAGCCGCCGTGGCTGGCGTGGAGCGCGGGGAGGGGCAGCGGATCACTCACGCCTTCAGTTAGAACGAAAATGGAACGCGGCGCAAGCGGTTGACCCGGGCTTTGCGCCGGTCCAGCCTCGGGCGATGACGAATCCTGTTCGCGCTGCGCTGATCGATCGCCTGCCCAAGGCCGAATTGCACCTCCACATCGAAGGCTCGCTCGAGCCCGAGCTGCTGTTTGCCCTGGCGGCCCGCAACGGCGTGGCGATCCCGTTCGACTCGGTCGAGGCGGTGCGGGCGGCCTATGATTTCTCCAACCTGCAGGATTTCCTCGACATCTATTACCAGGGCATGTCGGTGCTGCTCACCGAGCAGGACTTTTTCGACCTGACCCGGGCCTACCTTGAACGGGCCAAGGCCGACAATGTCCGCCATGTCGAGATCTTCTTCGATCCGCAGGGCCACACCGAGCGCGGGGTCGCATTCGAAACCGCGCTGAACGGGATCGAAGCGGCGCTCAAGGCGGGCGAGCTGGAGCTCGATATCTCGTACCGCCTGATCATGTGCTTCCTGCGCCACCTGTCAGAGGAAGAGGCCTTCGCCACGCTCGATCAGGCCCTGCCGCATCTGGACCGGATCCATGGCGTCGGGCTCGACAGCTCTGAGCTGGGCCACCCGCCGGGCAAGTTCGCGCGGGTCTTCGCCAAGGCCCGCGAGCTGGGGCTGCATGCCACCGCGCATGCCGGCGAGGAAGGCCCGCCCGAGTATGTGCACGAGGCGCTGGACCTGCTGGAGGTCGAGCGGATCGACCACGGCAACCGCGCACTGGAAGATGCCGCGCTGACTCAGCGGATTGCGGAGGAGGGGCTGACGCTGACGGTCTGTCCGCTCTCCAACCTCAAGCTCTGCGTGATCAAGGACATTGCGGACAGCCCGGTCAAGCGAATGCTCGACCTGGGCCTCAAGGCGACGGTCAACTCCGACGATCCGGCCTATTTCGGCGGCTATATCGGCGCCAATTTCCACGCGGTGGCCGAGGCGTTGGACCTGTCCGAGGCGCAGATCGTCCGGTTGGCCGAGAACAGCTTCACCGGATCGTTCCTGCCGGTGCGCGATCAGGCCCGCCATCTCGCCGAGATCGCCGAGGTGGCCCGTGGTTGAAAAGCTTTACCTGACCGCCGACCGGCTGCTGGAAGACAGCTTCCGCCTCGCCAACCAGATCACCGACGCGGGCTTCATACCCACCCATATCGTCGGCATCTGGCGTGGAGGCGCGCCGGTCGGGATCGCGGTGCAGGAACTGCTGGCCTACCGCGGGATCGAATGCGACCACATCGCGATCCGCACCGCCAGCTATACCGGTATCGATTGCCAAGAAAAAGTGGTCCGCGTCTATGCGCTGGGCTATCTGATCGACGTGCTGAACCCCGAAGACCGCTTGCTGGTGATCGACGACGTGTTCGACACCGGCCGCTCAATCGAGGCTTTTATCGGCGAGCTATCCGCGCGCTGCCGCCACAACATGCCGCGGACAGTCAAGATCGCCACCGCCTATTACAAGCCCAGTCGCAACAAGACCGGGCTCAAACCCGACTTCTTCGTCCACGAGACCGAGGAATGGCTGGTCTTCCCGCACGAGATCTGCGGGCTGAGCGAGGAGGAGATCCGGGAGCACAAGCCGGGGGCGGGGCTGATTCTGGGCGACTAATCCCGCCGCCAGATCATCTTACCCTCTTTCACCGTCATCACCACCTTGATCGAACGGATCTGGCCAACCGGCGTCTTGAGCGGGTTCCGGTCCAGCACCACGAAGTCCGCCAGCAGGCCCGCCTTGATCCGGCCCTTGCGGTTCTCTTCGAATAGCTGCCAGGCCGGGCCGGTGGTGAGCATCTGCAGGCCTTCGTAGGCGCTCAGCCGCTGGTCTGGTCCGTTGACCACGCCGCTCAGCGATGTGCGGGCCATGCTCGACCACAGCTGGATGAACGGATCGAGCGTGGTGACCGGCGCGTCGGAGTGGTTGGAGGGGTGCAGCCCCGCCTTCATCGCCGCCTTGAACGGGCTGATGAAACCCACCACCTCTTCGGGAAAATTGCTGCGGTGCACGTCGGCGAAGTAATAGGTGTGATTGCTGAAATAGGCCGGGCCCGCGCCGATCCGCTGGTAGGCAGGCAAGTGATCGCGGCGCTGGAACTGCGAATGGATCACCACCGGGCGGCGGTTGTCCTTGGCCTTGATCCCCAGTGTGTCGAAGCCTTTGATGGCCATGTCGATCGCCGCATCGCCATTGGCATGGACGAACAGCTGCCAGCCGCGAGCGTGGACCTGCCGCGCCAGAGCGTCGAATTCGGCCTGCTTGACGATCGGCTGGCCGTGCCAGCGGTGCTTGCCTTCGGGTGAGCCCAGCGCATAGTCGCGGGTGAAGAACGCCGTGCGCGCCTGCGGCGATCCATCGAGTACGAACTTGATGCCCTGCAGCTTCACATGGCCTTGATAGGTGCCAAACTTCAGCTCCGGCCGCTTGAGGATCGCATCGAGTCCGGCAAAACTGGGCAGCACCGCCAGATCGATCTTCAGCCGCGCGGTGGCGGCCGGGCTGAT
>JANPMA010000265.1:0-4451 GCA_031422595.1 Novosphingobium sp.
TGGTATCGAGCAGCCAGCCCTTCAAAACGGGCTTTCCCGCCCGGTATCGCGGTCGCGGGTGAGATCGAGGTCACCGAGCGCCAACCCTTCCATAAACGCGACGAGCGGAACCTTGGCCCGCGCGCCCTTGAGCCGCTCATATGCCGCAACCGTCATCAGCACATGCGCCGGCTTGCCGCGTTCGGTGATGATCACCGGTCCCTTGCTGGCCGCGCGCTTCACGCGACTGGCATCCTGGTTGTATTCGCGCGCGGTAAAGGTGGCGGGCATGGCGAGACTCCTTTGTAGTTATGAAGCTACAAAAGTGTCTGACTATTGTCAAGGCGCAAGGCCACCGCCTGATCCTCGCGGTTGTAGGAGAGGAAGATGTCGGGCTGGGTCATGCGAAGAACACATCCTTGGGATAATCCCGATACTTTTCGCATTCGGCGCGGAAGTCATAGGGCACCACTTCGGCACAGTCTGGCCATTTCTGCGTCGCCAGCCAGTATTCGACCAGCCCCAGCCGCGCGCACAGCTTCACAAAGCGCGGGTCGGCGCTCAGCTTTGGAAAGGCCGCCAGAAAAAGCAGCGGCGTGCGGTAGGAGAAGTTTCCGAGGGAGTCTTTCGGCCCACCTGACGGGCCCAACTTGGCGCGGTCGAGCAAGTCATACGATTCGTCAACAAAATCCAATTCAGCGAAGAAGGTGAGTTGCCGAGCGTCGATATGTCCGGTCGATCGGACATGATGAGCAAATATCTCGCGATACTGCTGCCGATTTTCAGGCGTCGGGTCGCGCAGCGCCGGCATCCACCGAAGAGTATTCTGGATCTCGCGCAAGGGATATCGTGCCATCACCGCCGGAACGGTAAGGTGCTCAACCGCTGCCCAATCCTTTGCATGTGCACATGCGAAAAGGCACGTGGCAAAAATGTTGAGGTCGTTCGGCAAGATTTCGACGACACGAAGCAGCTCGGCACGACCTTCGTCGAACTGGCCCGACCGCCAGAGGGAAGAGCCATAGAGGGAGTTGGCCAGGGAACTCAGGGGATCGAGCGCCATGCCAATCGTAGCCGACGCAGCCGATTCCTTGGTTCGGCCGACGGCGCCATAGTGAAGCCCGATTATCACCTGGGCTTCGGGCGAATTCTGCCCGATCCGTTGCAGGTGCTGGACTACCGCATGATGGCCGAGAAAGTCTCCGAATGGATCAAGCCGCCAATACTCCGCCAAACTGGCGCCGACATTCTCTGGATCGAGCGTCTGGCTGCGATGGATTTCCTCGGCAATCACGGTGTCAATCGGCGCTCGCTCTGCATAGGGGGTCAGCATATTCGAATATTGCCGCTGGAGCGCCAGTGATCCCCAGGCAGCGCCGAATTGCGGCGCGATTTTGACCGCCGCTTCGAGCAGGCTGATGTTGCCGCGAATGTGCTCTGGGTTGGTGCCGTAATCCTTGCCGCGCAGATAGAGATCATAGGCCAGCGGATCGATTTTTCCCGACGCTTCCGGAAAGAACGCGGCATTCAGC
Source organism: Novosphingobium sp. (assembly GCA_031422595.1). GTDB lineage: Bacteria > Pseudomonadota > Alphaproteobacteria > Sphingomonadales > Sphingomonadaceae > Novosphingobium. Next base: position 1,512 of record JANPMA010000265.1, read on the forward strand.
GCATCGGCGATGGCTTGTGAAATCTCGTCCTGCACCGCGAAAATGTCTTCGAGCTCGCGGTCATATTTGTCGGACCACAGCGTGGTCTGGTTCGCCGCCTCGGTCAGATGTGCGGCGATCCGCACTTTCGTTCCCGCGCGGCGGATCGAGCCGTCGAGCACATGGCTGGCCCCCAGCGCCGCCGCCGCCTTGGGCTTGTCTGGCCCCCGGAACTGGAAGCTGGAGGTGCGCCCGATCACCCGCAGCTTCGATCCGCGCATGATCCGCCCGAGAATGTCGTCCGAAACCCCGTCGGAGAAGAACTCCATCTCGGCATCGCTGGAGAGATTGTCGAACGGCAGCACCGCCAGCAGCGTTTCAGCGGGTTCAGCCTTGGTTGCGACCGTGGCCAGCGAGGGCATCGGCGCGAGCTCGACCCGCTCCTTGCCGACGAACCTGCGGACGTCGCCCAGAAACGCTACCCAAGTGCGGTCGCCGGTATCCCCCGTCCAGTGCGACAATTCCGCCGTCTGGGTCAGCTCGAACATGATCGGCCGTTCGCAAGGCTCGATCGTCACCGGTACCAGCGTCTTGCAGCGATCAGCAATCGTCGCCTCCGCCCGCACCCAGCGCGAGACCACCGAGCGCGGCGACCACAGCACCACCACCGCCTTGGCGGCGCGCAAGGCCGCCTCGGTCACCTCATCATAAGCCTCGCCCGAACGCAGCGCGGTGTCCCACCAGACGTTGAGCCCCTCCGCCGCGAAAGCATCGGCAAAGCGCTTCGCCGTGGCTGCGTCCTCGCGGTTGTAGGAGAGGAAGATGTCGGGCGCAGTGGTCATGCGCAATCATCCGTTCTCGCGAGGTCCTCGGCAAGCCTGGCCAAACCGACAGACATTTCCGCATTGCGCGCGGGATCAGCACAATAGCTCTTGAAATATTCGACATAGCGATCGAGCCGAATCGCCGGATTGCGATCCTTCCACCGGGCGAACTGCTCCTTCGCCTCTTCCATCCGCCCCAGTGCCGCCAATGCGACGACCCGGCACATGCCGTCGAACTCAGAAGGCGAGTTGACCAGCACCTCGGTGACGCGCGCATAGTTGCCGCGACATAGTTCGGCATAGCCGATGAACACCCGGGTCCAGACCGCGCCCCATTCGTCGTTGGGAAATTCGCTTTCGAAACGGCGGATCAACTCAAGTCCGTCTTCCACGCGCCCCGCGCGTGCGTAGCCTACGCCCGCGCCTCCAATTGCAAACGGCCAGGCAAGGAATATATCGGGCTGTCGGGCGATCGAGCGTTCGTAAAGCTCCACAGAGCGGTGCGCCAATCCCAAGACCCAATAGCTTTGGATCACGGACCATAAAGCGGCACCGCTGTCGTAGCCCAGCCGGACGGCCTCATCGGTTGCGCGGATCGCTTCAGCATGTTCGCGCCTGACGTCGTCCGACCAGCCGCTTGCTGAGCGCCAGGCCAACAGGCAGCCAAGCCAAGCATGCGCTTCGGCGTAATTGGGATCGAATTTAAGTGCCTTGCGCACATCGATGACCCCCTGCTGTAGCGTTTCGGGCCGCCAATCCCACGCCACAGACAAAGCGCGACGGGTTAACTCCCAAGCCGGCAAGCTGTCGGGATGCGCGCGCAAGGCGCGCTGCCCTTCCACCCGCGTGATCACCCCGCCGAGAGCGATCACGACGCCGCGCGCGATCTCATCCTGAATGGCGAAAATGTCTTCGGTTGCACGGTCGAACCGCTGCGACCATGTCTGCTGGTTATCCTGTACGTCAATCAGCTCGACCGAAACGCGCAGCTTGTCTCCTGCGCGTCGTACGCTTCCCGTTACCGCATAGCGACATCCATGCGCCCCCGCGATTTCGGTCGCAACGTCGTTAGGGCCGAGGGTGCGCTGAACCGAGGTTCGCGGCACGACATTCATGCCCTTAACCGAGGTCAACAGCATCGTGACATCGTCGGTCAGCCCGTCTGCCGTCATCTGCTCGATTTCGTCACTGTCCCGCGCTCGAAACGGCAGGACGATGATGCGTGAACCATCGGCGATAGCTTGGGATTCCGCTAGCTCAGGCTGGGCGGACAAAGCGGCAATTGGTTGGGCCTGAACAGTGTCCCGCCCGACAAACCGCCGAACATCGCTCAAAAACGCAACCCAAGCCCGGTCCGAAGCATCCCCCGTCCAGTGCGACAGCTCCGCCGTCTGGGTCAGCTCAAACATGATCGGGCGCTCGCACGGCTCGATCGTTACCGGCACCAGCGTCTTGCACCGATCCGCAATCGTCGCCTCCGCCCGCACCCAGCGCGAGACCACCGAGCGCGGGGACCACAGCACCACCACCGCCTTTGCTGCGCGCAAGGCCGCCTCGGTGACCTCGTCATAAGCCTCGCCCGAGCGCAGCGCGGTGTCCCACCAGACGTTGAGGCCCTCGGTAGCGAAGGCATCGGCGTAGCGCTTCGCCACCGCCTGATCTTCGCGGTTGTAGGAGAGGAAGATGTCGGGACCTGCGTTCAACCAGTTTTCTCCCCGCGCGGCGACCTTGTTGGCGCCTGCGCTGCTGCAATGGTGCGCCCAGTCCGGCTGGCACTATGGGCAAAGGAGCGCGGCGGGCAAGGCGATTCTTGGTCTTCGAGGGGGTTAACCTCCCGGTCCGGGGTTGTCCCACTTTGCGGACGGTTGTGGCGGGGGAACCTTCCCGGCTGTGCATATTTCCACTTCATTCACCGTGTTTCGTGGTTAAAGTTCTTTCAACGCTGCGCCGGCCCATGCATACAGTCCGCAGAACCCCCAGCTTAGGGATATTTGCGCGTCGTGACGGCTCCCGTTCGTTTTCCCCGGTTTTTCGTCACGAGCCCGAGCCCGTGCCCCTATCTGCCGGGCCGCAGCGAGCGCAAGGTTTTCACCGAGCTCAAGGGCCCGCACGCCAGCGAACTCAACGATGCGCTCAG
>JANPMA010000266.1:0-12929 GCA_031422595.1 Novosphingobium sp.
CCTGCGGCAGAGCGGGCGAAGCGGCGAGCAGGGCGGCGAGCGCGATCAGGGTCTTGTGCATCAGCGGAGTGTGACGGGTTTGCGATCCGCAATCAATCCTCCCCGGCACGAGGAGGGGGACCATGCCCTTCGGCTTGCGGCTTAGCAGCCGCGCTCAGGATAAACCGCGCCAGAGGCGCGGCATGGTGGAGGGGTACACGCGAGTGATCGCGACGTCGCCGGTCAGGTCAAGGGCGCGCGCTGCGCTGACGGCCTCGCCCGCGATTTTCCTACATCCGCAAAACCTGTCACAATCCGCGCGGTTCGCATTGGAACGCCGCTCTTTGACAATCTGAATATTCACCCGGCCCATGCGGCGCGCTGAAGAAGAGCTGTCCATGCCAATAGTGTCAAGTGTCAAGCGGAGCGATATGGCATTGATTTTACGCTGATTCCATCGTGACGCTCGCTTGACAACTTGACAGATCTGTCAAGCAGGTGGCGGGTCAGGCCTGGCTTTCCAGCGCCTCGATATCGGCATCGCTCAGCCCGAAATGGTGCCCGACCTCATGGATCAGCACATGCGCTACCAGATGCTCCAGGCTCTCGTCCCCGCGCGCAATCCATTCGTCGAGGATCGCCCCGCGGAACAGCCGGATCCGGTCGGGCAGCGCGCCCGAAGGGGCCGAATGCTTGTCCCCCACCGGCCAGCCTTCGTAGAGCCCGGTCAGCTCGAATGCGTCCTCGATCCCCAGCATGGCCAGCGTCTCCGGGTCGGCAAAGTCCTCGACCACCAGCCGCACGCCGTCGAGATGCGCGGCAAACGGCTCGGGCAAACGCTCCAGCGCCGCGCGGGCCAGCGCGTCGATCTCGTCAAGCGAAGGGGCCAGGCCAAAGCTGCGGTTCATCCCCGCGATGGTGCCAGAGCACGCACGCTTGCGAAAGCGCCAAGTCAAGGCTAGGGCGCGCCTTCCAGTGCATGCGGAGCGGTGGCCGAGTGGTCGAAGGCGCTCGCCTGGAAAGTGAGTATACGCCAAAAGCGTATCGAGGGTTCGAATCCCTCCCGCTCCGCCAGATGCCCATTCACAGTCGTTCGTGAATGTTCATAACTAGATGATTCTCTGACATTATCAAAAACTGCATGGACGCCGGCATCCAGAACAATTCGCGGCAATCCGTGTCGATTGTTAGGGTCAAATCAGATCGTCGGAGATGCAGTTTTCGGCTGCACTCCAATGGCTTTCGGCAATCCAAAATTGGATATCTTCTTTTCGACACAGAATGAGGTACTTGCCCGCTGGCGGCGTTGGCAGCAACTGTGAACGCCATGTTTCGCTGATATGGCCGCTGATCGCAGCGCCTATGCAGCGCATCGGAAGCCGGCATTGGCGCATGAACCGCAAACGATTTGAGTTGAGCCGGTTGTTGAATGTTCGCCCCTGGCAACTGTCAGCCCCCGCTGGCCAAAGGATTGCCGGTCGCGCTGGTGTGAGTTCAATATCCGAGTTGCATTCTTCTGCCGGGCGGAGGAAGCTGACCGATCATGAATTCGCTTCTGGCCGTATCGACGCTGTCCGGACCCAGCCAGCCGCATGCGGCGGTGCAGTGGGTTGTGGACCTGCTGGTCGGGCCGTTTGGAACCTCAATGGCGGTCTTTGCAGTGGCGTGGGTGGGGTTTTCGCTGCTTGAGGGCAGACTGTCGGTCCGGCGCGGAGCGACTGTCGTGCTGGGCTACTTTATCCTGTTCGGCGCACCAGTGATTGCGCGTGAGCTGCTTGGCCTGGCCGGGCGAGATGGCGGCCAGATCGCTGCGCCGGACCTGCCCTCGGCAGCCCCGACCCAGCCCCCGCTGCCGCTTCCTCCGCAGCCCGATCCCTATGCCGGGGCTTCGGTCCCGAACGGCGGAACTTAGGCCACCTGCGCATTTCGCGGCACCGGTCCGCGCTTGGCCGGAGCCAGCTTCAGCTCCGTACGCTCCTCCAGCTCGGCCAGCCAGAGCTTCGACCCCACCGGGCGGCCGACGCTCTCGGCCTTGCGCAGCGCCGCATAGCTCAGCGCCTCGCAGAGCTCTTCGCCCAGGAACGCGGCGAAATTGCCCACCCGCTCGAGTGCCGGGGCGATCTTGATGACATGGTCATCCACCCCGGCGATCAGCGCGCGGGTGTTTGACCAGCGCCAGTCCTCGGCCCGCTCGACCAGCCGCGCCTGCACCGGGTTCAGCGCGACATAGCGCAGCGCGGTGACCAGATGCTCCTCATCCATTGCCACCGAGCCATAGCGTCCCTGCCACAGGTGTCCCGTCACCCGCCTCCGGGCATTGATGAAGCCGGTGTACTCGCGGTGCAGACGGCGCAAAGTGCGCCACAGCCCATCGGGATCGGACGGTACGATCACGATGTGGACGTGGTTCGGCATCAGGCAATAGGACCACACCTCGGCCTGTGCCCGCTCAGCGCAATCTGCCAGAAGGTCGAGGTAGAGCGCATAGTCGCCATCCTCGAGGAAGGTCCGCTCGCGGCGATTGCCGCGCTGAGTGACGTGGTGGGGGATGCCGGGGATGACGACTCTGGGGAGGCGGGCCAGGGCGGAGGGTTAGGGAAGTTTGGGGGTTGTTGAAACTGTCACCGTAATCTCACCGTAATCCCACCGTAATCCTGGAATAATCGTCAGGCACCTTCGCGGTGGAGGCGTTCGAGGAAGCTGCCCGGCGGCGGCAGTTGATTCTTCCGCTCGCGGATCATCTGGTTGTAGAGATGTAGCGCGACCGTCGACGGACTGATCCGCGCCATGACCTGGCTCACCGGTTCAAACACCAGTTCAGCCTCCTGCCAGCTCCAGGGGTAGAACACCTCGGCTGGCTTCACCTGATCCAGAAGGCCGAATTCTGCGATCATGGCGGTCACCGCGCGCGGACCGAGGTTGCCCCATGGCATCTGTTCGATCGGGAACCGCCCCTGCAGCCAACGCTGGATGGTAAAGCGCACCCGCCAGCGCAGCGGCAGCCACGGCGGCACTTCCCGGGCATCGAAATAGCCGATCAGTCGATCAAGCACCGGCGAATCCACCGGCAACCCCAACACCCCGCAAGCGACCAGTCCGTTCGAATCGAAACCGGCCAGCAGGCCGCCGTCCCAGGCGACGGGGTGGAGCAGATAGCAGTCGCAATCGAACCACAGCCCCAGCCCTTGACGAAGCAGCTCATAGCGGAACAGGTTGGAGAACAGCGACCAGCTTCCGGTGGCTTTGTGGCGGAACAGTCGGCTGCGCGGAACGACCGCATCGCCGTCGCGCAGTTCGGCACCTTGGGGCACTCCCTCAAGCGGAAAGTAGTGCCACAGCACCAGCCGGTGGCCCTGCTGCAGTACCGAACGCATGCACGCACGCTCGACCGGGCCGAGCTGGCCATCGACCCACAGCATGTTGACGATCGGCAGTTCGGCCGTCGCTCCGGCCGCACTCCCGCTGGATGATGTCATTGCCCTCCGAACTCCCAGACCCGGGCGGAATGCCCGGCGCCGCGGCGGTCGATCGGCTGGGCGCGCAAGCGGCCGATCAGCCCGTTCAGTCCGCGCGCAAGGCGCGGCGAGACTTCGCCCAGCCCAACGAACGCCATCACCGCCAGGGTAATGACCGGTCGGGCAAAGCTGCACCGGCGCAGCATCAGGCCAAGCAGCTTCGGCCGCTCAAGCCCCATGACCGCCAGGACGCCGACTGAATAAAAGGCCAGCGGCTCCAAGCACCTGCCCTCGCGGCCTGCGGGGTTCTCGCCGATCGGCCGATAGTGTTGGCTGATCAATTCGAGCACCTGGGTGCGATCGTCGCGCAGCCGGGCATGCTGCCCGGCAAAGCGCAACTTGATCAGAGGCCGATCGATCACCAGCACTTTGCCGACCTTGGCAATGCGCGCATAGAAATCCTGGTCCTCGAAATAATCGGTCTCAATGCGATAGCCCCCGGCTGCTTCGAACGCGGCGCGGCGATAGAATATGCTGGCGTGGGCGATCGGCGGCGTGGTCCCCCGGATTTGCCCAAAGGAGGCAGGGCGGATCAGCCTGTCATCGCCATCGATCATATCGAAGACCGACCCGACCAATACTGCTTCGGGATTATCCAGAAGCGTCTGCAGTTGAATCGCCAGGCGATCCGGCATGGCTATGTCGTCCGCATCCATCCGCGCAACGAATTCGCCCGTTGCGAGTGCCGCTGCCGCCGACGAACTGCCGCAGGGTCCCAGTCGGCGGTCGCCGCGAGACACGCTGATCCGGGGATCGCGGCCGGCCCAGGCAAGCGCCTGTTCAAAGGATCCATCGTCGGAATGATCGTCATAGATGGCCAGATGGAAATCACGGAGAGTCTGAGCCAGGATGCTGGCGATGGCCTGATCGAGATAGGGCAGACCATTGAATACCGGCAGCACCACTGTGACGGTTGGCGTCGGTTCAGTCATGGCAGGTATTCCACGCAGCGAACCTTCCCTGAACCTACCCGTCGGCCAGACAATTTCCTTGTCGCCGGTGCCGGGGTGGTGTCACTACTGCGAGCGATTGAGACAAGACGCAACCCTGCTGGAGTAGCATGACGGTTCCCGACAAAACCACTGCTGGCCAGACCCGCCAGATGCGACTGCTGAGCAATGTGCGGCAATTGCTATCACTTGCGCGCCCGCAGCAGCGGCGCTCGCTTGGCCTGGCGATCGCGTTTGGGGTTTTGGCCTCGCTCGCCGATATCGCATCGTTGGCCTTGCTAAGGCCTGCAATTGGCGGAATTGCTCAGGCCTCGGCACATTCATCGCAGGCTTCGCTGGCGATGTTCATTGTAGCCGCCATGGTGGCTTCGATCTTCCGCCTCGCAGCGATCCGTCAAACTGTATCGACGCAATACGGCCTGGCGAGTTCGCTGTCGGTTGCCTCGTTCGAACGTCTGCAGATGCAGGACTATTCTGCCTTTCTCAAGGACGGTGCCTCGCGCGGCCATGCTGCATTCGACCGACTGCATATGCTGTCGTTTCAAGTGCTCGCCCCGGTTATCGCGGCGTTAACCGCCATCTGCAGCATTCTGCTTCTGCTAGCCGGGCTGCTTGTGATCGAGCCGTGGGTCGGGTTGTTTTTTGCCGTGTTGGTATTGGCCACCGCGAGTGGCTTGAGCCGGCGACGGGGAGCAGAAACGGCAAGCGGTTTGTCCCGGTTGGCCAATCTACGCAGCCGAATCCTGGTCGAAGGCCGATCGGGCTTTCGCGACGTTTTCCTGACCAATGGCCAGGACCGCCTGGTGAGCGACTTTGCCGCGGTCGATCGTGACCTTTGTGATCGCCAGGCCGCAGCGGTGGTCGCAGCACAATCCGCGCGACACACCCTGGAATTGGCCGGCTTCGTAGTAGCCTTGATCGGGCTAGGGGCCCTGGCACTGGTTGGCACCGCCAACGCGGATGTCGTACCTGCCCTGGGCATTTCGGCGCTGGCGGGATTTCGGCTTTTGCCCCACCTGGCCGCACTGCGCAGTGCAGCGCACATGATTTCGAACCACGGCGAGATTACCCAGGATGTCCTGGCGCTGCTCAGCCCGGGTACGCCGGAAAGTGTGCCGGATAATTCGCCTCCTCCGCGCGGGTCGATCCGGCTGCAACGAGTGACCGTCCGGCGTGAAGGCAGGCCCGATCCAATCCGTGATGTCTCCATGGACATCCCCAAGGGTGCGCGGATTGGTATCGCCGGGACCAGCGGCACCGGCAAATCGACCCTGCTGGACGTGCTGGCCGGCGCCATCCTGCCGGATGCTGGAATGGTCCTGATCGGAGGCATTGCGCTGGACCGAGCAACCGGACCAACCTGGCGGAACCGCATCGGGTTTGTCTCGCAGAATCCGTTGTTGCTTGGAGCCAATCTGCGCGAAGCCGTGGTCTTTCCGGATCGTCCTGGTGAAGTTGATGCGGCGCGTTTTAACGAGGCAGTCCGGCTGGCCGGCCTCGACACCATGGCCGCCCAGTTTTCGCGCGGGTTGGAAACTCCGGTCGGCGAAGCGGTCGAGCAGCTCTCGGGCGGCCAACGCCAACGCCTGGCGCTTGCCCACGCACTTTACCGCGCGCGCGATTTGCTGCTGCTCGACGAGGCCTCCGGACAACTCGACAAGGCCAGCGAGCTGGAGTTGATCGCCACCATCGATGCCCTGCCGCGCGATCTCAGTATCGTTCTGGTCAGCCACAGGCCTGCCATGTTCCGCTGCTGCGACAGGGTCTATGAATTGCGCCAAGGGCAACTTCTTGAATTGGCTTCAGCGAATGCCGCCAGTTCGCTCGACACTGCCGAAACCGCGGCCGAATGAGCGAATGCAAGCAGCCTCCAGCTGGGGTGTTCAGCCCGCGCGTCAGGACCTTTGCAACACCGCGATCCAGTCCCAGGGTTTCGGTCGTCATGACCAGTTGGAATGACATTCGCTTCCTGCGCGAGGCGGTCGATGGGGTCCTTGTACAGACGCTGACCGACTTTGAGTTCATCGTGGTCGACAACGGGTCCGACCATCAAGACAAGGTCGCGGCGTTGGCTGGCCTCGACCGGCGGATCCGGGTCCTGCGATTGGGCTGCAACCTTGGTGCCGCCGAAGCCGGAAACCGTGGTATCGCATTGGCCCGGGCCCCGATCGTGGCCAGGATGGACAACGATGACCGGGCAGAGCCGGGCTGGTTGGAGGCGGTCACCGCAGCCCTGGATGATGACAACGAGCTTGGCCTGGTTGGGACCTGGGTAACCTTGATCTCCGAGCACGGTGATCCACTGGGCATCGATCGGACACCAGAAAGCGATTTCGCGATCCGGTTCACCTTGCTCTCGCATAACCCGTTCTACCATTCGTCTACCGCTTACCGGCGGGAGCTGATCGATCTTGTCGGGGGGATCGAGACCGGCCAGGATTTGACCCACGATCACCGCCTGTGGCGCGCATTACTGCCGCATTGCCGCGCGCGCAACTTGCCGCGAGCGCTGTGCCGCTATCGCTACAATCCCAGGGGAATTACCGGAACGTCGGATCCGGCGACCAAGCGCTCACGCTCAAGAGACATTAGGACTGGGCTATGGGGCGAACTGGGCCTGGATTACCCAATGGAGGACCGATCGTTGGGGGACGCGGTCGATGATTTTCTGCGCGATCGACCCTGCCGGAATCCTGAGCTGTGGGGCGCGGTTGAGGACGTGATTGAAAGCGCGCTTGCGGGCACGACCAAGCAGGCCTGCAGATTTCTTGATCCTGCGAAGGCGCAAGAGTGGGACCGGTTCGCCGCAGCGTTGCGCCGCCGCATCGCCGCCGGGCCCAAAGCGCCACCTTCCAGGATCAAGCGGCTGGGTCACGCCTTGCGGATCCGCGGGCCGGCCCGCACCGCAGCGGCCATCGGCCGCAAGATCGGTGCTGTACTGCACCGTCCTGACAGCGGATGATCACGCTCTAGGGTCAGGACCTGTTGACCGCGCCTTCGAGGTTTGAGTCAAAATGCCTCAGGGCCAGGAAGGAGGGCGCAGGGATATGTCGATATCTCAAGACCTCCTGACGCCGCCCTGGACCATTTTTGGCTTGCCTCTCGCTCCGCCAGCTTTCCCTACCACCTCCGCCTCGGGATTGCGCTTCCCGCCAGGGCAGCCCCTCAGGGGCAGGCCAGCGGGGGGATCACCTGTTCAATCTTCGCGTCACGCAGGGTAGCAACAAAGCCGTTCGTGGCGGTGATCCTGAGCGGCGTACCGACTGCACCGAGGTTGGCTCCGGCGCTGCCGAAGCAGCTCAGCGGGATCCGGGTGGTTGTGCGGGTACCTTTCGGAGCCGCAGCCAGCATCTTGGTGACATCGATTTCGCCGCCGCCCAGCGCGATCTTCACGGGACCCGTCGAAGCGCTGTCGATCCGCCAATCGAGCACCAGCACGAAGCCGTCGCTGGCGCGGCCAGCCAGGTTGATGGCCGGGCCGTCGATCGCCAGCGAGCCACTGCCGCTCCAGCTGAACTGGCGGGCATCTTCCTGCGAGGCCAAATCGACTGCGCGAGCGCTGACGGCATTGTCGGTGCCCAGCCGCCAAGGGGCAAGCGCCTTGCCGAGCAGGAAATAGCTCGCCTCATTGGCCGAAGCGTAGAGGTCGACCCGGGGGTCTTCATTGACCGCGCCGAGACGTGCCTTGCTGCGATAGTCGAGCCCGAAGCCGGCCGGGAACAGCGGTGCGGTCACGGGTGAGCGGGCATCCTGCGGCCAGGCGAAGGGCAGCCGGCCGGTAAAGTCGCGCAGTGTCTTGCCGCTGCGCCGGGCAACCAGGACATCGGCTACGCCCTGGCCTTGCGAGCCGGGAAGCCAGGCCGCGACGAAGGCGTCCGACTGGTTGAGCAGCTTGCCGACGAACAAGGGCCGGCCCGACAGGAACACGGTGACCACCGGGATCCCCTTGGCCTTGAGCGAGGCGACCAGTTGTTCCTCGCCGGCCAGCGCGCGGAAGGCAAGGTCAGGAACGTCGCCCTGGAATTCGGCGTAGGGACTCTCGCCGATCACTACAATCGCCACGTCAGGCTTCTCGCTCCAGCTGCCGCCCGCCGAAAGGACAGCCTTGCCGCCGCTGGCATCAACCGCATCGGCAATCGCGCGGCCGATCGTACGGCCCTTGGGGAAGTCCGCCGCGGTAGTATCGCTGCCCTGCCAGGTGATGGTCCAGCCGCCGGCCTGCATCGCCATGCTATCGGCCCCGGGGCCGGTCACCAGCACCTTGGCGCCCGGCCGGATCGGTAGCACCGAACCGTTGTTCTTGAGCAGCACCAGCGACTTGGCCACGGCTTCACGGGCCAGCGCAAGGTGTTGGGGTGCGCCGACCTGAGCATAAGCGGCGCGCTTGACCGGGACCGGATCGAGCAGGCCAAGCTTGAGCTTGACGCGCAAAATCCTGCGCACGGCATCGTCGATGCGGCTCATCGGGATGGTCCCGTCGCGCACCTGGCGAACGGTTGAATCGAACAGACCTTTCCAGCTGTCAGGCGCCATGGCCAGGTCCAGCCCGGCATTGAAGGTGGCCGCGCAATCGGTGGGGGCGCAGCCCGGCACCTGGCCGTGGCCGTTCCAGTCGCCCACGACCAGTCCGGCAAAGCCCATGCGCTGCTTGAGCACGCCGGTGATCAGGCTCTTGTTGCCGTGGTGCTTGACCCCGTTCCAGCTCGAGAAGCTGACCATCACGGTGAGTGCACCGGCATCGATCGCGGCCGGATAGCCCTGGGCGTGGTGGGCAATGAGTTCGCTTTCGGCGATCCGGGCATCGCCCTGGTCCTTGCCGCCGATCGTGCCGCCATCGGCCAGGAAGTGCTTGGCGGTCGCCGCGACTTTCAGCGGGCCCAGCCGGGCATTGGGACGCAGCACGCCCTGCAGCCCTTCGGTCATCGCCTTGGAATAGGCCGCGACCAGCGCCGGGTCTGCGGCATAGCCTTCATAGCTGCGGCCCCAGCGCAGATCCTGCGGCACTGCCAGGGTCGGCGCGAAAGTCCACTCGATCCCGCTGCCGGCAATCTCGGCGGCGGTCGCCGCGCCGATCCGCCGGATCAGTGCCGGATCGCGCGTCGCACCCAGGCCGATGTTGTGCGGAAAGATCGTTGCGCCCGGCAGGTTGGAATGGCCGTGGACCGCATCGACCCCGAACAGGATCGGGATGCCTGCCCCGCTCTTCAACGAAGCGGCGCGGAATTCGCCCACCAGCCGTGCCCATTTGGCGGCATCGGCGCGCTCATCGCCATAGGGGCCCGAATTGCCACCGGCGAGAATCGAGCCGAGCGGATAACGGGCAAGATCGGCCGGGGTGATCGCGCTGATATCGGCCTGGATCATCTGCCCGACCTTCTGCTCGACGGTCATGCGCGCCAGCAGGGCATCGATCCGCGCTTCGTCGCGCGCATTTGTCATCGCGGAGGGGCTGCGCGCGGAGGGCCAGGCGGCAAGGTTGGCCTGAGCTGAGGGAGACGGGCCGGATTGGGCCTGCAAGAGCGCCGGGACCAATCCCGCGGCTGCAAGGCATGCTCCCAGAAGAATGGGCCGCACAGTCATCGATCTTCACCCCAGCTGGTTTTTTGTGAACGTTCTCACCACTTCAATTGCACGAGAAAGCACGCAAATCAAGCGGTGGAATCAGATTTGCCGCGGCATCCTGGCCAGCACCAGCGCGGCGGCAAGTGCCAAGCCGGCCAATAGCAGGAACATCGCCCCGAACCCGAAGCTGGGCACCAGCGACAGCACCAGCCAGGGCATGACCAGCGAGGGTACGGTGTTGGTCAGGTTGAACATGCCCAGATCGCGCCCGCGCCGGTCAGCCCGGGGCAAGACCCGCAACGTCTGCGCCGAATGGAGCGCGAGGAACACCGCACTGGCGAGCCCGAACAGCGCATAGGCCGAGATCGCCACGCCGAGGCTGCTCGACAGGGCCATGCCCAGCAGGCCCAGCGCCGAAACCAGCGCGCAGGCGACCAGCGGCAGCAGCGGCCGGCCATGCCGGTCCGACCAGTGGCCGACCACCAGCGCCAGCGGCGCCGAGCAGACCAGCACGGCGGTGAACACCCTGGCGGCCATGTTGTCGGTCATCGCCGGGTCAATTGCGCGGAACCACAGGTAGAGGTAGGCGAACAGCGCCGCTTCGGCGACCTGGACAGCCAGCCGCGCCAGCCACATCCGCCGGACCAGGGGGTTGGTGAACAGGTGCAGATGCGCGGCTTCGTGGTCGGGGACGGACGCCTCGGAATGCGTGCTCTCGGGCATTTGGACCAGGACCAGCAGCGGCAGCACGCAGGCGCAGACCATCATCGCCACTGCCACCAGCCGCAAGTCGGCAGTGGCCAGGCCCGGCCAGGTCACCACTGCGCCCGCGAACGCGCCCAGTCCCGGAGCAAAGGCCAGCAGGCCACCCAACAGTCCCTTTTGTGCATCGGGAACCCAGTCCCCGGCCCAGGCCGCCAGCGGGGCCAGCATCAGGTTCAGCGCCAGTTGCCACAGCAGCAGCACAGCCAGCAATGCCGGGAAAGTGCGGGCCTGGCTGACCGCGACCAGCAGCAGGCACGAAAGCACCAGGCCCAGCGCAATCCAGAGCTTGCGGCGGCGGGTCACATCGCTGAGGTAACCGAACAGGATCGCGCCCGAACTGGCCGCGATTGCCCCGCCAAAGGCCAGGTAGGCCAGCCAGCTCACCGATCCTGCCGGTCCGACCAGGCTTTCGACCCGAACCGGCAGCAGGATCGTCAGAAACGGGATATAGGCGACCGACCCGCCGCCCCAGGCCAGGGCATAAAGTAGCAGCAGCGCCAGCGGCACGCGCCCACGCGCGCCGGCCGGGTCAGCCACCGGGGCGGTCCGCCGGGGCGGCAACCGAGCCGCGGGCAACCAGGGGCGCGCTGATCTTGCTGAGCGGTGGGGGCGCGTCCTCGCCTTTTCTCGCGGCGATGATCAGTTCCACCGCCAGCGATGCGGTCGCCGCGATCGGCTGGTCGATCGCGCTCAGCGGCGGCTGGGTGAAGCGCACGATCGGGGTGTTGTCGAAGCTGATCAGCGACAGGTCGTCGGGAACCTTGAGGCCCAGTTCGCGCGCCACTTCCAGCGTGGCCAGTGCCATCTGGTCATTGCTGGCAATGATCGCGCTGGGCCGGTGCGGCCCCTGCAGCAGACGGCGCGCCGCCGCTTCGCCCGAGGCATAGCTGAAATCGCCATGTTCAAGCAGACCCTCGCAGCTGGCGCCAGCCTCGCCCATGGCGGCCTTCCAGCCATCGATGCGCCATTGGCTCAGCTCGTATTCGCTCGAGCCGGCAATAAACCCGATCCGCCGATGGCCCAGGTCGAGCAGGTTTCGGCAGGCGGTGTGGGACGAGCCTTCGTCGTCCATCGAGATCGACATTCCTGCGCCGTTCTGCTTCGAACCGATCCGCACGAAGGGGATCTTTTGTTGGTCGAGCAGGGCGACGATCTGCGGATTGTCCGAGTGCGGCGGGGTGAGGATGATGCCATCGGGCTGCAGCGCGGCAATCGCGCCGAGCAGTTCGCGCTCGACATGGTCGCTGTGGGTATCGACCAGCTCGAAGATCATCCGATAGCCGTGCTCGGCACACTTGAGCATGCCGCCGAGCAGCATCTGGTCGACCCAGTCGGTGCCTTGCCGAGTCCGCCAATCGGCGATGGTGCGCTCGCGGTCGTTGATCGCCAGGATCAGATAAGATCGTGAACCGCTCATCCGCTGCGCGGCAATCGAGGGCACATAACCCAGCTTGTCAATCGACGCCTGCACGCGCTCCTTCATCGAAGGCCGCACATTAGGTTCGTTATTGATTACGCGGCTTACCGTCTGCAGGGAGACCCCCGCATCGGCCGCTACATGCTTGATCGTGATTGCCTGACGGCGTCTCGCCATCTTTTAACTGCCCTCGTTGACGTCCTGCATGCAGGCCAGCCCTTTTTCTCTATCATCTGCGCACTGGTATATCCGGATCCAGTCGATGAGAAAATCCGCTGGGGCTACATTTACTGCAACTCCTTTGTCGTTGTTTTTCTCTGACAGCCCGCCCCCGATGGCAAGATTTGCCATGATGTAGAAGGGCTGGTCGAATGGTGCAACTATGTTTGATTTTGCAAGCGGCGACGCACTGTCCCATTGAACGGCCTTCACCTCCCAATATTTCCGGCCATCGAGATAGAAACGCACCAGTCCCTGGCCCCATTCGAGCGTCCAGACGTGGAAGTCGTCGGACGGCAGGGCGTTTGTAGGAAGCGCTACTCTGGTATCGAGGAATTTGTTCTTGGGCGCGTAATCCCCGAAATGCAGCGCGCTAATCATCCGGTTTTCGCCGACATTGCCGTCGCAAGTCTTGCAAGTGGCACCGAGATTGACCCCTTCCAATATGTCGATTTCACCCGAAAGCGGCCATCCGCCATAGACATTGCCGCTTGGCATCATCCAGACGGCAGGCCATGTGCC
>JANPMA010000267.1:0-19517 GCA_031422595.1 Novosphingobium sp.
GACCCGGCGGGCCGCGCTGGCGATCGACGCCTTGCGCCACGGCTGGCCGATCCGGCTGGATGACAGCCTGACCCTGCTCCCCGCCGAAACCGGGTTTGGCGCGGGGATCACTTGCCGCCAAATGCTGATCTCCTGTGCTCGCGCGGTAACGCTCAAGCTGGCCAACCAGCGTGAAGCCGCGGTGCCCGAAGCCCCGGTAATGATCCGCGGCGCCGATCGCTTCGATCTGGCCGCCGCACGGGCGCTGGCCGATCCTGCGCTCGATCTGGGCCATCCGCTCAAAGGTCCGTTCCTGGCCGAGCCGTTGGCCAATCCCGCCGCTGCCGAGGCTGCGATGACGCTGGCGCGGCTGGCCGGGATATTGCCCGCCTTCCTGGTTGATCCGCAACCTGCAGGCGAAGCGCAAGCAGTGCTGTCCGGCGATCTTGCTGCCTGGGCCGATGTGACCCAGCTCATCATCGCCAGCCGCGCGCGGCTGCCGGTCGCGGCGGCGGAAGATGCTGAGATCGTCGCGTTCCGTTCGGCCGACGACCTGCGCGAACATGTCGCGCTGGTGATCGGGCAGCAAAGCTCTGACCGCGCGCCCTTGGTGCGGCTCCATTCCGAATGCCTGACCGGTGACATTCTGGGCAGTCTCAAATGCGATTGCGGGCCGCAGCTCGATGCCGCGCTGAAGGCCATGGCCGATGAGGCCAAAGCCGGCGGCTGGGGCGTGCTGCTCTATTTGCGCCAGGAAGGGCGCGGGATCGGCCTGATCAACAAGCTGCGCGCCTATCAGCTGCAGGACCAGGGATTCGATACGGTCGATGCCAACAACCGCCTCGGCCTGCCCAGCGAAGCGCGCGATTTTCCGGTCGCGGCGCGGATGCTGGCCTTGCTGGGGGTCGGGCCGGTGCGGCTGATGACCAACAACCCGGCCAAGGTCGCTGCGCTCGAAGCGGCTGGGGCCAAGGTCGCCGAACGCGTCCCGCACCAGTTGCCGCCCAATCCGCACAACGCCCGCTATCTCGATACCAAGCGCGACCGGACCGGGCATTTGCTGTGACCTCCAGCTACACCCTGCGCGCCGAACAGGTGGGCGACGAGGCCGCGATCTGCGATCTGGTCCGGCGCGCCTTTGCGCCGATGCCCTTTTCAGACGGCGACGAGCAGGATCTGGTCAATGCCCTGCGGGCTGACGGCGATCTGGTGGTTTCATTGGTCGCAGTCAGCCCGGCGGGGGCGATCATCGGCCATGTGGGTTTCAGCCCGGCAACGATCGAGCGGCAGGCCTGCGGCTGGTACCAGATGGCGCCGGTCTCGGTGACGCCTGAGCGGCAGCACCGGGGGATCGGCAGCGCGCTGATCCGCGCCGGGATCGAGCAGCTTCGCGAATCCGACGCAGCGGGCATCGCAGTGGTTGGCAACCCCGTCTATTACGAACGCTTTGGCTTTACCGTGCTTGCCGGGCTGGCCCCCGAATCCGCGCACGATGCGCCGTATTTCCGGGCCATGGTGCTTGGCGGAAAGGTCCCGCAGGGCACGCTGCGCTATGCCCCGGCCTTCAACGAGAGCACGGGATGAGCGGACTGGACGCCTGGCTGGGGCGCAGCGAAGCGCGCCGCGACCGGATCGACGCGGGCCATGCCGCGCGCTGGCTCGCCACGCTTGACCGCTCGGCGCCCGCCGACGGCACCATGCCGCAGGGCTTTCACTGGTGCCTGGCCCTGCCCGATGCGCCCAGCGCGACGCTGGGCGAAGACGGCCACCCGCGCCGCGATGACGGCGCGGACTCGCTCCTGCCCCCGTTGCCGCACCTGCCGCGCAGGATGTGGGCATCGAGCAAGGTCGAATTCCTCGCCTCGCTGCGGCTGGATCAAGCCATCGAGCGGCGCTCGGTGGTCAGCTCGATCGAGGCCAAAAGCGGCAGTTCGGGCGAACTGGTCTTCGTGACATTAGCCCATGAGACCCTGGCCGATGGCGTGCTGGCCGTGCGTGAGGCGCAATCGCTGGTCTACCGCGCTGCCGCGGCTGGCGATGCGCCGCTGTCTCCCCCACCGCCGGGCGAAGCCGGCTTCGATCCGGCTGGCTGGGACACGCATCGCGAGCTTGCCCCCACCGCAGCACTGCTGTTCCGCTTCTCTGCGCTGACCTTCAATTCGCACCGGATCCACTACGATCTGCCCTATGCCCGCGATGTCGAACGCTATCGCGGCCTGGTGGTCCATGGCCCGCTGACCGCCACGCTGCTGCTCGCCCTGGCGCAGCGCGAGCTGGGCGATAATGCGCTGGAGAGCTTTGCCTTCCGCGGGATGTCACCGGCGATCTGTAGCGAGGACCTGCACCTGGCCATGCGCAAGTCCGACGCGGGCTGGGAACTGGGCGCCTTCGCCGCCGACGGATGCCAGATCGCGAGCGCCAGCGCCGCCTAGTCGAACTGCACCTTCCCGCGCCCGGCCTTGACTGCCCCGCGCTTCTTTTTGCCTTCCAGCCGCTGGGTCTTGCCAACCCGGTTGAGCCGGCTCTTGGCGCGCTTTTCGGGCAGATCGTGGGCTTCGCGGATCAGCTGCGCCAGCCGCAACCTGGCATCGGCGCGGTTGGCTTCCTGGGTGCGGAACTTGCGTGCGGTGAACACCAGCTCGCCTTTTACGGTCAGCCGGGTTCCGGCCAGCTCTTTGAAGCGGGCGAAGACCGGGGGCGAGAGCCGCAGCGCATAGCTATCGAGCCGCAGCTGCACCGCGGTCGCGACTTTGTTGACGTTCTGTCCGCCGGGGCCGCTGGCGGCGATGAAGCTTTCGCTGAGCGCTGCCATGGCCCGCGCAATCGCCGCCTCGGCCTCGTCAGCCATCGCTGAACCCCAGCGCCAGAAAATCGGCCGGCATTGGCGAGGTGGCGACAATCGGCGGCTTGTCCCCGCGCTGCACGCTCAGCCCTGCGGCATGGAGCATGGTCCGCTTGGCACCCTTGCCGTCGCCGTAGACCGGATCGCCCAGCAGCGGCGCGCCCAGCCCGGCCAGCGCGTGGATCCGGATCTGGTGGGTGCGCCCGGTCTCGGGCCGGAATTCAACCAGCGTGTTGCTGCCCTGCACCGCCAGTTTGCGCCAGTGAGTGAGCGAGGGCTTGCCCTTCTTGGCCGGGATCATCCGCCAGCCCGCTTCGGCGCTGGAGACCTTGCTCAGCGCCAGCTCGATGGTGCCTTCGTCGGCCTCGAGCAGCCCGGCGACGATCCCCAGATAGCGCTTCTCCACTTCGCGCGCCTCGAACGCAGCAGCGAAGCGTTTCAGCGCCTTGGGATTGCGCGCCAGCAGCAGGCAGCCCGAAGTATCGCGATCAAGCCGGTGGACCGCGACCGGCAGCCGCTGGAACCCCAGCTTGAGCGCCACGAGGTAGTTTTCCAGGCACAGCCCGCCATCGCGCGGCGGATCGATCGGCAGTCCGGCTGGCTTGTCGATCACCAGCGCCTCGCCGTCTTCAAACAGGATCGGGAGTTGCATTATCGGGGTGTCCTCTGTCCCCGCTCAGCCTGAGCTTGTCGAAGGCCCCGCAGCATGGCGCAAGGCTGCGAAGAGGCTTCGACAGGCTCAGCCTGAGCGGGTGTGGTGTTGGGGTTCATGACCTAGGCCAAGGCCTTGGCGATCCGGTGGACCGCTTCGGCAAGGGTGGCTTCGCTGGCAGCAAAGCTGATCCGGAAACCGTCGCGGCCGCCGAAGGCCGAAGCGGGAACCAGGGCAACGCCGTGATCGAGCAGGTGCAGGCACAGCGCGTTGTCATCGCCGAAACGCACCATGTGCGGCGCGGCATCGACCATGATGTAGAACGCGCCGTCGGGGATGGGGGCGGAGAGGCCGGGGATCTGGTTGATCGCCGCAACCACGGCATCGCGGCGGCGGCGCATGATCGCGCACCAGTCGGCCAGGAAGTCCTGCGGACCTTCCAGTGCGGCCACCGCAGCGGCCTGGCTGGTCGTCGAAGGGCTGCCCATCGAGTGCGACTGGAGCTTGCCCATCGCCTGGATCAGCCATTCCGGCCCGGCGGCCAGGCCAATCCGGAAGCCGGTCATCGCGTGGCTCTTGCTCAGGCCCGAAACGGTCAGCACGCGGCCCGCCAGCGCGGGGCACAGCGCGGCCAGCGTGGCATGGCGGCTTTCGACATAGCGCAGCGGCGCATAGATATCGTCGGACAGCACCATCACCTGCGGGTGCCTCTGCAGGACTTCACCCAAAGCTTCAAGCTCACCGGCAGGATAGACCGCGCCGGTAGGATTGCCCGGGCTGTTGAGCAGCAGCCAGCGGGTGTTTGCCCTGATCGCGGCTTCAAGCTGTGCAGGCGTGATCCGGTAGTGGCTGGCGGGAGTCGTTTCCAGCGGCACCACAGTGCCCCCGGCGAAGCGGACGATTTCCGGATAGCTGACCCACCACGGCGCCGGGATCAGTACTTCGTCGCCCGGATCGAGCGTGGCGCAGAGCGCGTGGAAGATCGCCTGCTTGCCCCCGGCGCTGACGATCACCTGGCTGGGCCGAACCGCGATCCCGAGGTCGCGTTCGAAATGCAGCGCGGCCGCCTTGCGAACCGCCAGGGTTCCGGACACCGGCGTATACTTCGTGTCGCCTTGATCGAGCGAGGCCTTGGCTGCTGCGATGACGTGCAGCGGGGTAGCGAAATCGGGTTCGCCCACGGAAAGCGAAATGATGTCCCGGCCCGCCGCGCGCAGTTCGGTCGCGCGATCGCTCATTGCGGCTGTGCTTGACGGCGTGATCCGGGACAGGGCCTTACTCAGCTTCACAGCAATTTTGCCTGGACCAGCCCGCGCAGCGCATTGCCCAGCAGGAACCCGTCCTTGAGGTCAGCCAGGCTCAGCTCGGCCTCGACCGCGCGGCCTTGTTCCAGCAGCGATCGGCGCAGCACCCCGGGCAGCAGCCCCAGACGGGCGGGCGGGGTCAGGAGCTTGCCCGCGCGCTCGACGAATAGACTGGTGAAGCAGCCTTCGGTGACCAGGCCATCGTCGCGCAGGAACAGCGCTTCGCTGGCCCCGGCTTGCTGTGCGACTGCCTGGGCGTCCTCGTAGAATCCGCGGTCGCTGCTTTTGTGGCGCAGCCGCCAGTCGCCGGGATCGACTGGCAGTGGCAGCACCGCGCAGGCCAGCGGCTCGGCCAGCGGCGCGGGCAGCGCGCCCAGTTCCAGACTGTAAGCCCCGCCGCGTGAGGCGACGAGCCGCAGCTTGGCGGGGGCGTCGGCCTCAAAACACAGCGCCTGGATCGCGTTTCGCACCGCATGACGGTCGAAAGCGAAGCCCAGTTCGGCGGCGCTCGCCGTGATCCGCTCGAGGTGCAGTTCAAGCAGCGGCACGCCCTCTTCGGGGGTGAAGCGCATGGTCTCGATCAGGTCGGCCCCGCCCGCGCTCATCCGCACGAACCCGCCCTTGACCAGGCATTCGCGCCATTCGGTCATCACTTCGCTGTCGGCCACGATCGCCGATCCCACCCCCAGCACCGCGCGGCCGCGCTGGTTCTCGCTGGGGGTCAGCCGCAAGGTGCGGATCGCGACGTTGAAGGCCGCCTCGCCGCCTGCGCCGATCCGGCCAATGGCACCGCAATAGGGCCCGCGGGCATCGCGTTCGACCGCGTCGATCAGTTCCATCGCCCGGATCTTGGGCGCGCCGGTGATCGAGCCGCAGGGGAACAAGGCGCGCAGCATATCGACCGCGCCCATCCCGTCCTGCAGCCGCGCGCGCACCGTGGTGACCATCTGGTGCACGGTGGGATAGCTCTCGACCGCGAAAGGGTGGTCAACCTTGACGCTGCCGGCCTGGGCCACGCGGCTGAGGTCGTTGCGCAGCAAGTCAACGATCATCAGGTTTTCGGCCCGGTCCTTGACCGAAGCGGCGAGTTCTTCGCGCAAGGCCGCGTCCTCAGCCGCATCGCGGCCGCGCGGACGCGTGCCTTTCATCGGCTTGACCATGGCCGCGCCCTCACGCTCGGCGAAGAACAGTTCGGGCGAAAAGCTCAGCAGCCAGTGCGTCCCGTCGAACAGCACCCCGCCATAGCCGGCCCCCGCCGCCGGGCGCGCAGCGGCATAAAGCGCCAGCGGATCGCCGCGATAGGATCCGGCCAGCGGAAAGGTCAGGTTGGCCTGGTAGATATCGCCCGCCGAAATCCGTTCCTGCAGTTCGGCAAACGCCCGGGCATAACCGCCCGGCGAAAGCTGCGGTTCGAGCGGGCCGACCTGGGCCAGCCCCCCCGCGCCGCGCTGGGCCAGCCAGGCCGGCATCTGGTCGCCCGCGATTTCGGTGTAGCTGTCAAAGGCCCCGAACCACACCAGCGGCCCGCTCGCCCCGGTCCGGCCTGCCGTCCGCGGGGCGAGCCGGTCCTCCAGCGCAAGGCCGGCTTCATAGGCGAAATAGCCTGCCAGCTCGGCGCCCTCAGCTTGCAATTGGCCGATCCGCTCAAGCGCGGGAAGGACCTCGTCCACGCTGCGTGCGACCACCACTTCGCGCGGGGTTTCATAAAGGCGGGCCGGGCTGGCGCCCTCGGGGCGCGCGTCGTCAAGCAGGATGAACGGTTCGGACATTTGCGGGCGCTTCTAGCGGTCTCGCGCCAGACTTGCAAAAGGCCACTCGCGCAAGTGCTTGGGGCAGTCTATCGCTGCCATCCTAACTGGATTCAGGCGGAGCCCATTTGTGATGGACGACATTTTCATTGGCCTTGGAGCAAGCGGCGAACGGCAAGTCTTGCGGCTCGGCATGGCCAACCGCCACGGGTTGATCGCGGGCGCCACCGGCACCGGCAAGACCGTGACGCTGCAGAACATGGCCGAGCAGTTCAGCCAGGCCGGGGTCCCGGTGTTCGTGGCCGATGTCAAAGGCGACCTTTCGGGGATCTGCATGGCCGGGAGCGACAGCTTCGCCCACGCCGATGCGCTGAAGCAGCGTGCCAAGGAGCTGGGGATCGAGCCCTACGCCTATCGCGATAACCCGGCGGTATTCTGGGACCTGTTCGGCCAGAAGGGCCATCCGATCCGGACCACCGTTTCGGAAATGGGCCCGCTGCTGCTTTCGCGGCTATTGGGTCTCAATGAGACCCAGGAAGGGGTGCTGACCGTCTGCTTCAAGTGGGCCGACGACAACGGCCTGTTGTTGCTCGATTTCGACGATCTGCAACAGGTGCTGATGACCTGCGGCCAGAACGCCGCCGCACTCACGACCAGCTATGGCAACATCTCGAGGGCCAGCGTCGGGACGATCCAGCGCCAGCTGCTGTCGTTCGAAAGCCAGGGGGCCGACAGGTTCTTTGGCGAACCAGCCTTCGAGATTGACGATTTTCTGCGCTGCGATGAAAGCGGCAAGGGCCTTGTCAACGTGCTGGTGGCCGACCAGCTGATGCAGAATCCCAAGCTCTATTCGACTTTTCTGCTGTGGCTGATGAGCGAGCTGTTCGAAGCCCTGCCCGAAGTGGGCGATCCGGAAAAACCGGGATTGGTGTTCTTTTTCGACGAGGCCCACCTGCTGTTCGACGATGCCCCGCCGGCGCTGTTCGACAAGGTTGAGCAAGTGGTCCGGCTGATCCGTTCGAAAGGGGTGGGGGTCTATTTCATCTCGCAGAACCCGATCGATATCCCCGAGAAGATCGCCGGGCAGCTGGGCAACCGCGTGCAACACGCGCTGCGTGCCTATACCCCGCGCGACCAGAAGGCGATCAAATCGGCGGCCGAGACCTTTCGGATCAACAAGGATCTCGATGTCGAACAGGTGATTACCGAGCTGAAAGTGGGAGAGGCGCTGGTCTCAACCCTCGACACCGAAGGCGCGCCGACCGTGGTGCAGCGCACCCTGGTCGCTCCGCCCCGCAGCCGGCTCGGTCCGGTAACCGACAAGGAGCGTGCGATCATCCAGTCGATCAGCCCGTTCGCGGGCAAGTACGAGACTGCGGTCGATCGCGAGAGCGCCGCCGAAGTGCTGGATCGCAAGGCCCAGGATGCTGCGGCGGCTGCACGGGTAGTCGAAGAGCACGGCGTTGAAGCCCAGCGCGCCCAGCCCCGGCGATCGCCATCGCTGTGGGAGAAGGCCGGCAAGGCCGCGTTCGGCGCGGCTGCGGCCTCTGCCGGCACGATGATCGCCAGCAAGATGACTGGGCGGCGCAGCTCTGCCTCGCCGATGGCTTCGGCGGCCAGCGCGGCGGCAGGCGCAATCGGCACGCAACTGGGGGGCTCGGTTATGGGCCGCTTTGTCCGCGGCATCGTCGGCAACCTGCTGCGTTGACGCTGGTCGGAACCGGATCGCGTTTCGTCGAACCCGGTCATTGCATTTGACTGCGGCTTGGGGTCTGTGGCGGCCAGAAAAATCTGGTCGCCAAGGAAATCCCATGCGCTCGTTGCTGCTTGCCGTATCCACCCTGTCGCTTGCCTTCGCCGCCCCGGCGCTGGCCCAGGCGCCCGCCGCCGATCCTGCCGCCGCAGCCGCGGCAGCGCTCGCCCCGGTGCCGCCGGGCAAATTGACCGACGCGGTGCGCCCGGTCAGCTACCGGCTCGACCTGACGGTCGACCCTGCGCAGGAACGCTTTTCGGGTCATGTCGAGATTGATGCGGTCCTCAAGGCCCCATCGAAATTCGTCGATCTGCACGGCCGGGATCTGACAATGGTCAAGGCTGTCGCGACCGTCGGCGGCAAGAGCTACGTCGGACGCTGGTTCGAACTCGATCCCACCGGCGTGGCCCGGCTGGTCTTCGACGAGGCGCTGCCGGCCGGGCCGGTGACTTTCGGCTTCGACTACGATGCCGCGTTCCAGAGCGGACCGGCGGGTATGTTCCGGGTCAAAGTCGGCGAGGACTGGTACAGCTGGACCCAGTTCCAGTCGATCGATGCCCGCGCCGCCTTTCCCGGGTTCGATGAACCGGGCTTCAAGGTGCCCTTCAATGTCACTTTGCGTACACGCAAAGGGCACACCGCGGTCAGCAACGCGCCCGAAACAGGCACCACGACCGAGGGTGACTGGGTGATCCACCGTTTCGCCCCGACCTTGCCGCTGCCGACCTACCTGGTGGCGATGATGGTCGGGCCCTTCGCGGTGCTCGAAGGCAAGGTCGCGCCCACCCCGCAGCGCCTAGCCCCGCTCCCGATCCGGATCGTGACGACCAAGCAAAATGCCGGGCAGATGACATTCGCGCTTGAAGGCACCAAAGGGATCGTCACCCATCTCGAACGCTATTTCGGCCAGGGCTTCCCCTATCCCAAGCTTGACCAGATCACCTCGCCGATCATGCCCGGGGCGATGGAGAATGCCGGGGCCGACCTCTATGCCGACCCGATCCTGATCATGGACGAAAAGGCCAGCACCGGGCAAAAGCGCAGCTTCGGGATGATCGTCAGCCACGAGCTGGCGCACCAGTGGTTCGGCGATCTGGTCACCCCGGCCTGGTGGGACGATATCTGGCTGAACGAAAGCTTCGCCAACTGGATGGGCTACCGGATCGGCGACGAATGGCGGCCCGATCTCAACATCCGGGCAGGCGCACTGGCCGAAGGCTTCAACGCGATGAACACCGATTCGCTGCTAGCCGGGCGCCCGATCCACCAGCCGATCCCGACCAATGCCCAGATCGACGAGGCCTTCGATTCGATCACTTACGGCAAGGGCGGCCATGTGGTGGCGATGATCGCTGGGTACATGGGCGATGCCAGGTTCAAGGCCGGAGTGCGCGGCTATATGGCCAAGCACCGCTATGGCAGCGCCACCAGCACCGATTTCTTTGCAGCGATGGCCAAGGCTTCGGGCGATCCCCGGATCGTGCCGGCAATGCAGAGCTTCACCGATCAGCAGGGCGTGCCGCTGGTCACTTTCGCCAGCGACGGCAAGGGCGGCTACACGGTCAGCCAGAGCCGCTATGTCCGGCTGGGCAGCCAGGCCAGCGAAACGCGCTGGGGCGTGCCGCTGTGTGTGCGGCGCAGCACGGGCGCGCAGCGCTGTCAGCTGCTGACCGGCACAAGCGGCAAGGTCCGCCCTGCAGGCAAGGGCGCGCTGATCCCCAATGCCGGAGGCACCGGCTATTACCGCTTCGAGCTTCCGGCCAAGGACTGGGACGCGCTGATTGCAATCGCCGACCGGCTGCCCGGCGGCGAAGCGCTGGCGCTCGACGATTCGCTCTACGCCAGCTTCGTGGCCGGGCGCGCCAGCCCGGCGCAGTTGATCACCTCGGCCCGGGGCCTCGCCCGCAACAGGGACTCCTATGCCAGCGAGAGCGGGATCGGCACGATCGACGCGCTGGCCCGCACCGGCATGCTCAACGCCGCGGGCGAGGCTGGGTATCGCCGCCTGATCGAACAGATCAACCGCCCGCGCCTGGCCGCAATGGGCTTCGACCCGCGTGCCGGGGTCTATGCTGGCGAGGATCCGGAGAAGTCCGACCAGCGGCGGCAGGCGGTTTCCAACCTGGCCTTGACCGCCAAGGATCCGGCGCTGCGCGGCCAGCTTGGCACGGCGGCGCGGGCCTACCTGGCAGGCGACAAGGCCGCGCTCGACGCCGAGTGGTACGGCATGGCCTTTGCGGTGGTGGTCGATGACGGCGGGCTGGCCGGGGCCAAGGACCTGGCGGACAAGGCGCTGGCCTCGCAGGACCCGCTGTTCCGGCCCGAAGCTCTGGGCGCGGTGGCCAGCTCGGGCAGCGCCGAAGTGGCCAACTGGGTGCTGGGCAGCTTTACCGACCCGCGGCTGCGCAAGAGCGAGCGGCTGGGCATGATTCGCACGGTGATCTTCACCCGCGAGACCCGCGAGCTGGGCTTCGAATGGCTCAAGGCCAATTTCGACCAGCTGACCAGCGGCGGCGGCGGGATCTTCTCGACTTCGCGGCTGCCGGCTGTGGTCAGCGGGTTTTGCTCGGTCCAGCGTTCGGAAGAAATCGCCGCGCTGCTGAGGCCCAAGCTCAAGGGCAAGACCGGCGCGCTCGAGCTTGAGCGCACGGTTGAGCGGGTCCGCTCGTGCGGAGTGTTGAAGGAAGCACGCGGGGCCGAGCTTTCGGCCGAGCTCGCCAAGGTCAAGTAAGCGGCAGGCTCAAAGTCGCAATCAAGCCGGTCACCGCGCCGACCGCATCTCTGCGGTTGGCGAGCTGCAGGCTGCCGCCGTGCTGGTCGGCGATCGCCCGGGCCAGGGTCAACCCCAGCCCCGCACCGCCGGTCTCGCTGTTGCGCGACGGCTCGCCGCGAGTGAAGGGTTCGAGCATCCGGGCGATCTGGTCTTCGGCGATACCGGGGCCATCGTCCTCGATCCGGATCACCGCATGGCCATGCTCGCGGCTCAGCGAGATTCGCGCGGCCTGGCCATAACGCAGCGCGTTGACCACCAGGTTGCGCAGCGCGCGCCGCAGCCAGGTGGCGCGCAGCGGCAGCACGATCCTTGTCGCGCCTTCGAAGGAAACCGGCTCGCCCATGTCCTCGAACTCCTCGGCTACCTGCGCGACCAGTGCGCCAAGGTCGGCGGCCTCCAGCGGGTCGCTGGGCCGGCCGACCCGGGCGAGGCTGAGGATATCGTCGAGGCTGCGGGTGATGTCTTCGATGGTCCGGGCCATCTTGGCGCGCTCGACCTCATTCTCGACGCTTTCGATCCGCACCCTCAGCGCTGCCAGCGGGGTCTTGAGATCGTGCCCGATCGCACCCAGCATCACGTCCTTTTCGTCGAGCATAGCGGCGAGCCGCGCTTCCATGCCGTTGTGCGCCACGATCAGGCGGCGCACGTCGTCGGGTCCTTCGGGTTCAAGCTGACCTTGGGCATCGCGGGTCATGGCAAAGCGTTCCAGCCGCCCGGTCAAGGCCTTCAGCGGCCGGGTAATCCGGCGCATAATCAGCGCGATCACGCCGAACAGCAGCGCATAGAGCAGCAGGGTCTGCCCGATCAGGGTCATGATCAGTCCGCGCTCGGGCCGGGGCACGGGCATGCGCACCACCATCCAGCCGCCTTTGCCCGGCAGCTCGACCGCGGCGACCATCATTTCGTGGGGCAGGGGCGGGCCATGTTCGCCCAGCGCGGCACTGCGCCGGGCGATCCGTTTGGCCAGCTGCGGGTCGTGGCCCAGCGGGCGATGGAATACCACCACCCTGCCCGTGGCAAAGCCCTGCCCGGCGAGGATCTCCTGCAGTTCGCGCTCGGCCCGGTCCTGCCGCTGATCAGTGGGAGCGAGTGGCGACTGGCTGGCCTGTTCGACGCGAAGCTGGCGCGCGGCTTCCATTGCTCCGGGGGGGTGGCGCCCTCCCAGCTTGCCCTCGCGGTCGGCGGCGAACAGGCGGATTGCGGCGGCGTGGACCAGCGCGGCCTCGCGGCGTTCGACTTGCGCACCATAAAGCAGAGCGGCGCTGATCGCTTGCGCCAAAAGCAGCGCAAGCGCCACCGCCAGCAACAGCTGTCCTTGCAGGCTCTTCGGCCAGATGCCCCCCAACAGCCGCTTCATCAGGCCGAACTGGTCTGGACCCGGCGGACATCGGCAGCGAGCATGTAGCCGCCGCCCCAGACGGTCTGGATCAGGGTGGGGTTCTTGCTGTCGGCTTCGATCTTGCGGCGCAAGCGGCTGACTTGGTTGTCGATCGCGCGGTCGAACAAGTGGGCCTCGCGGCCCTGAACCATGTCAAGCAAGCGGTCGCGGTCGAGCACCTGACGAGGGTGTTCAAGGAAAGCTGTCAACAGCCGGAATTCGGCCGATGAGATCGAGACCATCGCCCCTTCGGGATCGGTCAGCCGACGCTTGAGCGGATCGAGGTGCCAGCCTTCGAACTCGAATTGCTCGTCTTCGGCTGGCACTGCCCCGCCCTTGGCGCTGCGGCGCAGCACCGAGCGGATCCGCGCAACCAGCTCGCGCGGCTCGAACGGCTTGACCACATAGTCATCGGCACCGATTTCCAGTCCGACGATCCGGTCCATCGCCTCGCCCTTGGCGGTCAAGAGGATGGTGGGCACGGCGTGGGCTTCGGCGAGATGGCGGCACAGCGAAAGCCCGTCTTCGCCCGGCATCATGATGTCGAGCAGCACCAGTTCGGGCAGTTCATTCTTCAGCTGGCTGCGCGCGTCGGCGGCGCTGGCGGCCTGGGCAACGGCGAACCCCTGGCGCGAGAGATACTCGGCCAGGGGCTCACGCAATGCCGGTTCGTCATCGACCAGCAGCAGGCGGGTAGGCGCGGACTGGTCCATCGCGGCCTTGCAGTTTGCCGGTCAGTTGGTCGGGGGAGGCGGGGGAGCCATGCCGCCCATATCGTGGCCGCCATGTTCACCGCCTTGCCCGCCATGCTTGCCGCCCATCATGCCGCGCATTTTCTGGTGCGCAGCCTGGCGCTCGTCCTTGGTCAGCTTGCCATCCTTGTTGGCGTCCATCATGTCGAAATGCTTGGCCGCACCGGCGGCGAATTCGTCGCGGGTGACGCTGCCGTCCTTGTTGGCATCGGCCATGTGCAGCATCATCTTGCCCATCTTGCCGCCGCGTTCGCCATGCTCGCGCTTCATACCGTCGTGGCCGCCCGGGCCCTTCTGATGCGCGGCGTCGAATTCGGTACGCGAGATCGAGCCGTTCTTGTCGGTATCGAGCTTGTCGAACGCGTGGCCCATCATCTGGATCTTGTGCGCAGCGCGGTCGGTCTGGTCGAGCTTGCCGTCCTTGTTGGCGTCCATCTTGGTGAACATTTCACCGTGCTTGGCAAGGAATTCGGCCTTGGTGACGTCCTTGTCGCCCATGGGATTCTTGCCCGCGCCGTGGTGGTCGGCAAAAGCAGTACCGGCAATGCCCAGCGCCAGCAGCGACAGGCCGAGGGTGATCTTTTTCATGTGCGAACTCCGTTCCTTGAGAAAATCCTGCGAAGCCGCGCGGCCTGGAGGGGAGGGGACAAGCAGAACCGCGCGGCTTCCATGCACCCTTCTAGGCCCAGGGTGTCGCGCGACTATGCCCGAAGCAAGGAGAATTGCATCAAATTGTCGCAGCAACACGAGTGTGTTCATCGCTGGTTTAGCGGGGGCGGTGCTCGGTGCCCCAGCCCGGGGTAATGAACAGCGCTTCGGCCTCACCATCGACATCGGCGGTGTGCCATACCCCGGGCGGGTTGATCGCATATTCACCAGCCGCGATGGAAATCGTCTCACAGCGTCCGTCGGGAAATTCCTGATGCAGGGTCATCGCGCCGCGAATGCAATAGACCACCTCATCGCCCGCCGGGTGCATTTCCCACCCGGCCCAGCTTTCAGTAAACTTGTGTGCCGCGACAAGGCGGCCATCCTTGCCGTCGGCAGCATGACGGGTGACATAAGCCTCGTACCATTGCGGAGCGCCGGTAAAGTCGGGCTGGGGAATGGCGGTTGCGCCTTGTCCAAGGTGCAAGGGTTCGCGCTCGAGCGATTGGCCGCCCATCACGTTAACCCATCACAAAAGCGTTGAGCTTGTTGCCATCGGGATCGCGGAAATAGCCGGCATAGAACCCGTCACCGCGGGCCCCAGGGGCGCCTTCGTCGGTTCCGCCGTGTTCCAGCGCAATGGCATAAAGCTTGTCAACCTGGGCGTTATCGCGCGCTTCGATTGCCACCATTACGCCGTTGCCGACGCTGGCCGCCTGACCATCGTATGGCTTGGTCGCAGCGATCCCGCAGCCGCCGCCGGGCGTGCCCCAGGCGATGAAGGTCTCAAACTCCATCATCCGCCCGGTGCCCATTTCGGCGGCCAGCGCATCATAGAACTTGGCAGCACGCGGCAGGTCGTTGGTGCCAACGGTTACATATCCGATCATTGCTTCTCTCCCTTCGAGTCGAAGTGGAACATTAAGTGAACATCAATGCACTGGCAAGGGGGCGCAGGCTGCCCTGAGCCATTGCAGCGCTTCGCCTTCGAGCTGCGGCGCGAGGAGTGCCTCGACCCTTGCGTGATAGTCGTCCCACCACTTGAGTTCGTCGCGGGTCATCAGGCTGGTATCGACCAGGGTCCGGTCGATCGGCGCCCAGGTGAGGTTTTCGAAGCCGAAATACTCGCCTTCCATACCCGGAATTGCGCGCGGTTCGACCAGCACCAGGTTCTCGATCCGGATCCCGTATTCGCCGGCCTTGTAATATCCCGGCTCGTTGGAAAGGATCATGCCGGCCAGCAGTTCCTGGCCGGTCCCGGCCTGACCGCCCTGCGCCTTGGCGATTCGCTGCGGGCCTTCATGGACCGACAGGAAGCTGCCGACGCCGTGTCCGGTGCCGTGGGCGTAATCGACCCCGGCCTGCCACAAGGCATGCCGCGCGATGGTATCAAGCTGGCTGCCGACCGTGCCCTTCGGGAACACCGCGAGCGCCAGCATGATGTGGCCCTTGAGCACGCGGGTGAAGCGATCCTTGTGCTCGGCCGTGGGTTCGCCCAATCCATCTGACGTTCCGATCCAGACGGTGCGGGTGATGTCGGTGGTGCCGTCAAGATACTGACCACCCGAGTCGACCAGATAGACCGAGCCCGGATCAATCGGGATGTTGCTCTGCTCGTCCACCTTGTAATGCGGGCTGGCGGCATGCGGCCCGGCGGCGGAGATCGTATCGAAGCTCAGGTCACGCAGCAGCTCGCTTTCCTCGCGCAAGGACCGCAGCTTTGCGGCAGCGGAGAGTTCGTCCTGCCCGCCCTTGGGCGCCTCGACGCTGAGCCAGTGGAGGAACCTGACGATCGCCGCGCCGTCGCGGGCCTGGGCCTTGCGCTGGCCGGCCTGTTCGACCCTATTCTTGACCGCCTTGGCCAGTACGGTCGGGTCGGTCAGTTCGACCACCGAGGCGCCTGCGCCTTCCAGCGCGGCGAAGACCGCCTGGACCGAGCGTTCGGGATCGACCGCCACTTTCTTGCCGGCGAGCGCCTTCAATTGCGGCACGAAAGCCTCGCGCGGGCGGATCGTCACGGCATTGCCCAGGTGCGCGCGCAGTTCCGGCGTGACCTTTTCCTCGGCGATGAACAGTTCGGCGGTGCCGTCGGCGTGGGCCAGCACGAAGCTCAGCGCCACGGGGGTGCAGTTGACGTCTGTGCCGCGCAAGTTGAGCAGCCAGGCAACGCCATCGAGCGCCGAAACCACCGCCGCGTCGAAGCCCTTGGTGGTCAGCCATTCAGCCACCGCGCTGCGCTTGGCCTCGCTCGACTGGCCGGTGTATGCGTTGCCGTGAACCAGCGCCGGGGCGAGCGAAGGCGCGGGCCGATCGGCCCAGATCGCGTCGATCGGATTGCCCTCGACCGGTTCGAGGGCCGCGCTCTTGCCATGGAGCGCCTTGTTGACGCTATCGACCCAGGGCTTGCCGTGCAGCCAGGGATCAAACCCGATCTTGCCGCCTGCGGGCGCATTCTCACCCAGCCAGGCGGAAACCGAAGAGGCAGGAACCGAAACGTATTCGAACAGCCGCCCGTCAACCTGCTCGCGCACCTGCAAGGTATAGCGTCCATCGATGAAAATCGCTGCCTTGTCGGCCAGCACCGCCGCGGTTCCGGCCGATCCGCCGAAGCCGGTCAGCCAGGCCAGGCGCTGGGCATAGGCGCCGACATATTCGCTCATATGCTCGTCGGAAATGGGGATGACGAAGCCGTCGAGCCCGCGGGTCCTGAGTTCCTTGCGCAGCGCATCGAGCCGCGCTTCATGAGTATTCATCAGCATGTCTTGCAGTCCTTCTGCCCGCACCATAGAGCCATGCCATGACGCTTACCACTCCCCCCGTCGCCCTGAAAAAGCCGTTCGTCCAGAGCCACCACGGCATCGAGGTCAGCGACAACTACGCATGGCTGCGAGATCCCGGCTATCCCGAGGTCAAGGACCCCGAGATTCTGGACCACCTGAAAGCAGAGAACGCCTGGTTCGAAGCGCGGATGGCGCCGCAGCAGGGGCGGATCGACGCGCTGTTCAAGGAAATGCGCGGACGGATCAAGGAAGCGGACAAATCGGTTCCGCAGAAGGACGGTGACTACCTCTACTGGATCGAGTTCGAGCAAGGCGCGGAGTACAAGAAATGGTGGCGCCGCCCGGTCGCTGGCGGCCCCGACCAGCTGATCCTCGACGAAGTCGCGCTGGCCAAGGGCAAGGAATACTTCCGGCTCGAGGCTTTATCTGTATCCAGCGACGGGCGCCTGCTGGCCTGGTCGACCGATGACAACGGCTCCGAACGGTACACCGCACGGATCAAGGACCTTGGCAACGGCGACCTGCTTGGCGATGAGATTCCCGGAACGCTGGGCGGCCTGGTCTGGGTCGCTGGCGACAAGGGGCTGGTCTATACCCCGGCCAACGCGCAGTGGCGCACCGACAGGATCTGCCTGCACTGGCTGGGGCAGCCGAATTCCAAAGATGTCGAGCTCTACCGCGAGCACGACGAGGGCTTTCGCGCCAGCGCCGGACTGTCCTCGAACGAGCAATGGCTGGTGCTCGCCAGCGGCGATCACGAGACCAGCGAAGTTCGGCTGGTTCCCGCCGCCGACCCGCTGGCGGCACCCTTGCTGGTGCGCGAGCGGCAGGCCGGAGTCGAATACGATGTCGATGAGCGCGAAGGCACACTCTATGTGCACACCAACGACACCCACGAGAACTTCCGGCTGGCCGCCGCGCCGCTGTCCGACCCGGGCCAGTGGACCACGCTAATCGAGGGATCGGACGCGTTCTACCTGACCGGGGTCGACCTGTTCCGCGATTTCTACGTGGTGACCGGGCGGGTCCGCGGGCTCGACCGGATCGAGGTGCGCCATTACGACGACCCCGCCCGGATCGAGCCGATCGCCTTTCCCGAAGCCAGCTTCTCCGCCGGGCTGGGCGACAATCCCGAATGGGCGATGGAGGTGCTGCGCCTGTCCTATGAAAGCATGGTCAGCCCGGCTTCGGTAATCGACTACGACGTTGCCGCGCGGACCATGGCCACGCTCAAGGTCCAGGAAATCCCTTCGGGCTATGACGCCGCGCTCTATGTGACCGAGCGGCTGGAAATCCCCGCGCGCGATGGCACCCTGATCCCGGTCAGCCTGGTCCAGCGCAAGGATCGCTCTGGCGCCGGCCCGCTCTACCTTTACGGCTACGGCGCTTATGGGATCGCGATCGATCCCGGCTTTTCGACCACCCGGCTCAGCCTTGTGAATCGCGGCTTTGCCTATGCCATCGCCCATATCCGCGGCGGCGATGATCTCGGCCGGGCCTGGTACAAGGCCGGCAAGCTCGAGCGGCGGACCAACACTTTCCATGACTTCGTCGATGTCGCGCAGGGTCTAATCGAGCGCGGCTTCACTGAAGCCGGCAAGATCGCGATCGCGGGCGGATCGGCCGGCGGTGAACTGATGGGCGCGGTAGTCAATTCCGACCCCGAACTGTGGGGCGCGGTCGCAGCGCATGTGCCCTTCGTCGATGTGCTGAGCACCATGCTCGATGCCACCCTCCCGCTGACCCCGGGCGAATGGCCCGAATGGGGCAACCCGAGCGAGGACAAGGCGGCCTTTGATCTGATCCGGTCCTATTCGCCCTATGACCAGGTCAAAGCTCAGGCCTATCCGCCGATCTTGGTCACCGCCGGGCTCAACGACCCGCGCGTGACCTATTGGGAGCCCGCAAAATGGGTCGCCAAGCTGCGTGAGCTCAAGACCGACAGCAACGAATTGCTGCTCAAGACCAACATGGGCGCGGGCCACGGCGGCAAGTCAGGGCGGTTCGAGAGTCTGAAGGAGACTGCCGAGGAGTTTGCCTTCATCCTGTGGCAGCTGGGGGTGGAAAACTAGAGCGGCTCGAGCGGCCCACTCGCCGCGACGTGCCCGCGGCCGCCAACGAACAGTCTGGGCGATGTGCAAAGCCCGGGCTCTCCCGATTGGACCCGCTGCTTCAGCGCCGCTTCGATCCTCCCAAGGCGCGGGCTGAGCCCGGCCAGCTTGGCATAGAGCGAGGGGCAGGCCAGGAACATGCCAAAGCCGCCAAAGGACCCGAAGGCCAGACCCGGCAGTTTGCGCGGCAGCGGCTGGCGATCGACGACCTTGTCAATTTCCCATTGCAGGGCCAGCGACTGGCTATCGAAGATCTGTTCCAGCCGCTGGCAATGCGGCGCAAGGTGCTCGGCCGGAAAGGAATGGAGCAGGCGCGCCGAAAGGAGCAGATCGACTGTATCGCGTTGGTCGCGCGCGCGCTCCAGCCAATCGAGTACGAATTCGACCTGATCAGGTGAGAGGCGCGCCGGATCCTCGCGCAGGACCTCGACGCTTTGGCGGTCCAGCAGCGACAGCGCTTCGCCTGCCCCGAGTTTGGTCCAAAACCGGTCGACATTGGCAATCGCTCGCTCGCGCTCGGCCGCCAGTTCCCGCAGATGCTCGTCAATCTCGGCGTGGAGCGCCTTGAGTCCGGCCTGGTCGAACGGCCCCGCGCCGCCCTCGCGGTGTGCAAACAGCAGTGTGAATTCACTGCCGTTCGGGACTTCGGGCTTTTCAAGCACGGCAGCCTTTCGGCGCGGGAACCCGGCGATCAGCCGGTTGTGGTGGCTGCCGCTGATCGAAGTGAAGCGCAGCAGGTTGACCAGCGGGATCGGCGCGATGGTGCCGGCCTCGCCATGGACCAGCCGCCAGCTTTG
>JANPMA010000268.1:0-6939 GCA_031422595.1 Novosphingobium sp.
TTGACGCCTGAAGGAAAAACGATCCTTCGACAAGCTCAGGATGGTCGGGGTTGGGGGCAGCGGGTCAGGTTGCGGCTTGGTTCATCAGATCGCCATTGGCTAACGCCGCGCTGCGTCCTAGGAAAGCCAAATGGTCGATACACTCTCCATCACCCTCGCCCAGCTCAACCAGTCGGTCGGGGACATTCCCGGCAATGCCAGGGCCATGCTCGCCGCGCGCGAGCGGGCTGCTGCCAAGGGCGCGGACCTGGTGGTCTTTCCCGAAATGCAGCTGGTCGGCTATCCGGCCGAGGATCTGGTGCTCAAGCCCGCCTTCGTCGCCCGCGCCGCGGCTGAGCTGGAAGCGATGGCCAAAGTGACCGCCGACGGCGGCCCGGCGATGCTGGTGGGCTCGATCTTCGTCCAGGACGGCGCGCTGCACAATGGGGTCGCGCTGCTCGATGGCGGCAGGGTCGCGGCGATCCGGCTCAAGCACGAGCTGCCCAACTACGGCACTTTCGACGAGGTCCGGCTGTTCCAGCCCGGCCCCCTGCCCGAGCCGATCCTCTTCAAGGGCGTGCTGATCGGCCTGCCGATCTGCGAAGACGTCTGGCACCCCGATGTCTGCCGCCACTTGGCCGACTTCGGGGCCGAACTGCTGATCTGCATCAACGGCAGCCCGTACGAGATCGACAAGGATACGCTGCGGATCGAAGGCGTGGCCAAGCGCCGCGCCGCCGATACCGGGCTGCCGCTGGCCTACCTCAACCGCGTCGGCGGGCAGGACGAACTGGTGTTCGATGGGGCGAGCTTTGTGGTGGGTGGCGATGGCTCGGTCCCGGTCCAACTGACCGACTGGGAAGAGCAGGAAGTCACCACCCACTGGACCCGCACCGACAAGGGCTGGATCTGCGAGCCGGGCGAAGTGGCAAGCCTCGCCGCACACCCGGAAGACATCTACTGCGCGATGGTGTTGGCGCTGCGCGACTATGTTGACCGCAACCGCTTCCCCGGCGTGGTGCTGGGCCTTTCGGGCGGGATCGACTCTGCGATCTGTGCCGCGATCGCCGCCGATGCGCTGGGACCGGACCGCGTGTGGAGCGTGATGCTGCCCAGCCGCTTCACCAGCCAATTGAGCCTCGATCTGGCGACCGAATGCGCGACGATGATCGGCTGCCGGTACGACACGATCCCGATCAGCCCGGCGGTCGATGCTTTCGACACGATGCTGGCCGGAAGCTTCGCCGATGCCGAGTACGATATCACCGAAGAGAACGTCCAGAGCCGGATCCGCTGCGTGACCTTGATGGCGCTCAGCAACAAGTTCGGCCCGATGCTGCTGACCACCGGCAACAAGAGCGAGATGAGCGTCGGTTACGCCACGATCTATGGCGACATGGCGGGCGGCTACAACCCGCTCAAGGACGCCTACAAGATGACCGTCTTCGCGATCAGCGAATGGCGCAACAAGCACAGGCCCAGGATCGGCCTTGGTCCCCAGGGTCCGGTCATGCCCCAGGCGATCATCACCCGCCCGCCCTCGGCGGAACTGCGCCCCGACCAGAAGGACGAGGATTCGCTGCCGCCTTACCCGGTGCTCGACACAATCCTGCTCGGCCTGGTCGAACACGAAAAGAGCGTCGACCAGCTAGTCAGCGAAGGGCTCGACCGCGATACCGTGGTGCGGATCGAGCGCCTGCTCTACGTCGCCGAATACAAACGCCGCCAGGCCCCGCCGGGGGTCAAGCTGGGAACGCGCAACTTTGGGCGGGATCGGCGCTATCCGATTACGAATGCGTTTCGGAGCGGGTGAGGCAATCATCCAATATCCGTTCGTCCCGAGCGAAGTCGAGGGACAGCGTGCGCGGCGCTCCCTCGACTTCGCTCGGGACGAACGGGCTTGGGGAACTGGATTGCCGCACGAAAGTTTCACGCTGCACTGCAACAAAGGCGTTGCCATTGCGCAAAGTGGCCGCTAGAGGCGCGCTCCATGTCCACAATGACCGTCCCGACCATTACCACCAAACCGACCGCCAGCGCGGGAGCGGTTGTGGGGATGCGTCGCTAAGGCATCCCGGCAACCCGCCCCGCACGAGCAGGCGGGGCATCCAATCACGGATCAACAAGAACCCCCGCACTGCTCTCCCCATCCAGGAGTAGCATCATGGTTCATCGTTTCGCCCCCGGACAGCAATTGAATGTCGGCATCGTCGGCGCGACCGGTGTGGTCGGATCGACCATGCGCGAAATCCTGAAAGAGCGGAACTTTCCGATCAAGCAGCTGCGGCTGTTCGCCTCGGCGCGTTCGGCGGGCAAGGTGATCGATGGCGTAACGATCGAGGATGCCGCAACTGCGGATTACTCCGGGCTCGACATTGTGCTGTTCTCGGCCGGGGGTTCAACCTCGAAGGCGCTGGCGCCAAAGGTGGCCGCTGCCGGAGCCATTGTGATCGACAACAGCTCGGCCTTCCGTTCGGACCCGGGCGTGCCGCTGGTGGTCGCCGAAGTGAACGCGCATGCGATGGCGGATCTGCCCAAGGGGATCATCGCCAATCCCAATTGCACCACCATGGCGGTGATGCCTGCCTTGAAGCCTTTGCATGATGAGGCAGGGCTGACGCGGATCGTGGCCAGCACGTACCAGGCGGTCTCGGGCGCGGGGCTGGAGGGGATCGAGGTGCTTGCCCGCCAACTCGAACACGTCAGCGACAAGGCGCGGCTGCTGGCCGAGGGCGGGCATGACGACTTGCTGCCGCCCGCCGAAAAGTGGGCGGTGCCGATCGCGCACAACGTGGTGCCGCTCAACTATGTGCTGGGCGAGGACGACTATACCGAGGAAGAGCTCAAGCTGCGCGACGAAAGCCGCAAGATCCTGGAGATCCCCGGCCTGCCGGTTTCGGGCACTTGCGTGCGGGTGCCGGTGTTCACCGGGCATTCGATCTCGCTCAACGTCGAATTCGAACGCCCGCTCAGCGCGGCCCGCGCGCTCGAACTGCTGGCCAATGCCCCCGGCGTGGTGCTGAGCCAGTGCCCCAACCCGCTCGAGGCGACCGGCAAGGACCCGGTCTTCGTCGGCCGCGTCCGGGTTGACCGCAGCGCCGAAAACGGCCTCGCGCTGTTTGTGGTCGGCGACAATTTGCGCAAAGGCGCCGCGCTCAACGCAGTGCAGATTGCCGAGGCGCTGATCGGTTAGCTCGCTGGCGGTGGACTAGCGGCCTGTGAGGTAGCGAATTGAATCGCGCATTGCATTGGCGTATTCTTCGGTCATGTCGTTCAGGAAGCCTTTTCGGGCGGTCCCCATTCGCACAGGGCTCGCTTACCGCGAGAAGCGCGAGAAGGAACTTGCGCTGGAGCGGTCGAAGACACGACTAACGGACGCCAAGTTGGCCGCGGTCGGCTTGATCATCGGCGCGGGCTTGGGTGTGGGAATTCTGGCTTTGCCCGACGGTAGTTTGGAAACCGCAGGCAGTTCGGTTCGAGCTATTGCAGCCGAAGTTGGGCTGGTGCGCGCCAGATCTCCGCAATCGGGGGACGAATGGACGAGCTGCCACGCCGCTCGCGGCGCAGGGACAGCACCGATCTTTGCTGACGAACCTGGCTACCGCTCGGGTCTGGACAGCGACGCCGACGGAATCGCCTGCGAGCCGTTTCTCTCTTTCGGTTTCTAGGCCGCCGCCTCCACACTCTCCTCATCCGCTGCCTCGAGCAACCGCTTCTCGACCGCCTTGAGCCGCGCCCCCGCATCGACCTTCTCACCCAACAGGTCGGTGACATAAAACGTATCGACCGCGCGTTCGCCATAGGTGGCGATGTGGGCGGAGTGGACCATCAGCTTGGCTTCGAACAGCGCGCGGGCGAGGCGGCTGAGCAGCGCCGGGCGGTCGCGGGCGTTGATTTCAACCACGGTGAAGCGGTTCGAGGCCTGGTTGTCGAATTCGGCCGAGGGCCGCACATCGAAGGCATCGGCGCGCGGACGGGCGTTGGGGCGCGCGGTCAGCTGGGCGACCAGCTTGACCCGGTTGGCCAAGGCGTCCGCGATCATGGTCTTGATCCGGGCGAGCTGCGCTTGTTCGGAGAAGGGCCGGCCGAGCGGGTCCTGGACCAGGAAATTGTCGACCGCCATGCCGCCGCGCGTCGTATGGATCCGCGCATCGATGATGTTGCCGCCGGCGAGGTGGATCCCCCCGGCGATGCGGTAGAACAGCCCCGGGTGGTCGGCCGCGATCACCGTCACCAGCGTCGCCCCGCGCGCGGCATAGTATTCGCAGTGAACGTCGAGCGCCGCGCCCTTGGCGCGATCGAGCTGGGTCAGGTTCATCGCCACGATATCGTCGGATTCGGCGATCCAGTAGGCATCGCCAAACTGCCTGGCATATTTGGTGACCAGCCCCCTGGCCTTGCCCAGCCGCTCGGCCACCACCGCCTGCTTGGCCGCGACGCGCTGGGTGCGGCCATGCTGGACATGGCCCAGCCGCAGCCGTTCCTCGGCGGCGTCGTAAAGCTCATGGATCAGCTGGCGCTTCCAGCCGTTCCAGACCCCGGGGCCAACCGCCCGGATATCGACGATGGTCAGCATCGCCAGCAGCCGCAGCCGCTCGAGCGATTGCACTTGCGCGACGAAATCGGTGATCGTCTTCCAGTCGGCCAGATCGCGCTTGAAGGCGGTGGCGCTCATCAGCAGGTGGGTGCGCACCAGCCACGAGACCAGGTGGGTCTCCTCCTCGCTCAGCCCCAGCCGCGGGCATAGCTTCTGCGCCACTTCGGCCCCCAGCACCGAATGGTCGCCGCGGCGGCCCTTGGCGATATCGTGGAGCAGGATCGAGATATAGAGCACCCGGCGGTGCTGGATCTTGTGGACGATCCCGCTAGCCAGCGGGTGGTCCGCTTTCATGTCGCCCTTCTCGATCCGGGCCATCAGCCCGACCGCGCGGATGGTGTGCTCGTCGACCGTGTAGTGGTGGTACATGTCGAACTGCATCTGCGCGTTGACCCGGCCGAAATCGGGCACGAAACGGCCGAACACGCCGACCTCGTTGAACCAGCGCAGCACCGTTTCGGGGTCGTGGCGACTGGTCAGCAGCTCGAGGAACAGGGCATTGGCGCGGGCATCCTCGCGCACCGCATCGACGCAGCGGGCATCGCGCAGCGCCAGCCGCAGCGCATCGGGATGAACTTCCAGGCCGTTGGCGTCGGCCAGCACGAACACTTCGATCAGGCGGACCGGATCTTCGCTGAACCAGCTGTCCGAAGGCACGGTGATCTTGCCGCCATAGACCACATAGCCCTTGAGCATGCGCTTGCGCGCGCGGAACCCCGCGAGCAGCCCGCGCGGTGCCTTCTTGCCCGATTGCTCATCCAGCTGGGCCAGGAACAGCCCGGTCAGGTGGCCAACCTGCTTCGCCTGGAGGAAGAAGTACTGCATGAACCGTTCGACCGCGCTCTTGCCCGGGCGATCGGCGAATTGCAGCCGCGCGGCAATCTCGCGCTGAAGATCGAAAGTCAGCCGGTCCTCGGCGCGCTTGGTAATGGTGTGGAGATGGCACCGCACCGCCCAGAAGAAGTTCTCGGCGCGGCGGAAGGCGCGGTACTCGGCCGGGGTGAGCAGCCCGGCACCGACCAGCTCGGAGACACCGCGGACATGGTGGATGTACTTGCCGATCCAGTAGAGCGTGTGGAGATCGCGCAGGCCGCCCTTGCCTTCCTTGACGTTGGGTTCGACCACATAGCGGCTGTCGCCCAGCCGCTTGTGGCGCTCGTTGCGCTCGGCCAGCTTCTCCGCGACGAATTGCCGCTCGGTCCCGGCGACCACTTCGGCCCAGAACCGGCTCTGCGCGAGGTCGAACAGGGCCTGATCGCCCCAGACATAGCGCCCTTCGAGCAAGGCGGTGCGGATCGTCAGATCGCTCTTGGCCATCCGCACCACATCGTCGAGGCTGCGGCTGGACTGCCCGACTTTCAGCCCCAGATCCCACAGGAAATAGAGCATGGCCTCGATCACCTGTTCGCACCACGGGGTCTGCTTGCCGGGCGTGATGAAGGCAATGTCGACGTCCGAATGCGGCGCCATTTCGCCGCGGCCATAGCCGCCAACCGCCATGATCGTCAGCCGCTCGCCCGAAGTGCGGTTGGGCGCGGGATAGACTTCCTGCGTGACATGATCGTGGATCACCCGGACCAGCTGATCGACCAGGAAGGCCTGAGCCTCGGCGCTGTCGTGGCCCATCGTCGGCTTTTCGCCCAGCCGCCGGGCAATCTCTTCGCGGCCAGAAGCGAGCGCGCCGCGCAGCAGCTCGACCACCCTGGGCCGCGCCTTGGCTGCGCCCTTGGCCTCTACCACTTCGGCGATCGCCCCGGCCAAGGCCCGCCGGTCGATCACCGCGCGCTGATCGGTAATCGTGTTGGCGCCGGCCCGCCCCTCTTCCGCTCGCTTGGTCACCTTGTCAGCTAACGGGCTTTCGGTGCGGGCTTGTCAACCTTTTCGGTGCTCAAGAACTCGAAACTTCCCGCCTTGGTCCGAACCGGAAGGCACTTCCCCAGTGGGGAGCCGTAGGCGTTGCGCAGCAACAACGGTTGGGATGGGGGTTCTGCCCTTTGAGTGCGGAACCCCCACCCCCAACCCCTCCCCAACGGGGAGGGGATTTACGCTGCGACTAACCTCCAGTGCTCTTCTCGCGCAGGTGCTGGCCGGTGCCGTCGAGCATGGCTTTTTTGGTCGCATCGTGAACCGCGCTGGCCTTGGCCCCGCGGTCGAGTTTGTAGAAGGCGGAGAGGTAGGCCCAGTCGAACTCGGTCAGGCCATCGACCGGGATGGCCCCTTCGGCGAACAACTGGAGGATTGTCGGCGCGCCGCCTTCGGGGGCTTGCCCGAAATCCTGCACCGGGGCGAGAATCCGGAAAGTGGCATAGTCGGCCAGCTGCTGGATCGTCCTTCCGTTGGCTCGGACGGCATCGAACACCACG
>JANPMA010000269.1:0-2225 GCA_031422595.1 Novosphingobium sp.
ATGGTCGCGCTGGCCGAAAAGGGCGAGACGATCGCCGGGTGGATCTATGATCCGCTGACAGGGCGCCTCTGTCACGCCCATCGCGGCGCAGGGGCGTGGATTGGTGATGAGCGCATAACCGCCCGTACCACTGGCGCTGAGCCCCCGGTTGCAGCGATCAGCCTTGTCTTCATGGACCAGGCCAAACGCGCCGCGATGAAGGACCATATCGCCCCGCACTACACCCTGGTCGATATCCCGCGCTGCGCCGCTGAGCAGTACCCGCGGCTGGTGCTGGGGGTGAACGACTGCTCGATCTTCGAACGCACGCTCGCCTGGGACCATGCGCCGGGGGTGTTGTTCGTGAACGAGGCCGGGGGCAAGGCGGCGCGTCCGGATGGGCGGCCTTACCGGGTGGATGAGGCGCACCTGCCGGGCTTGCTGGCGGCGGCCAATCCAGCTCTTTGGGAGGAATTGGCGGAGCGGCTCGCCGACGTCTGAACCGTAGTCACGGTCATTGCACAAGGACATCTTTTGAGAGGTAGCCAAGTTGTTCATCGACAAGCTGTGCTGACAAGACCTTGTCGACTATGACCAAGTCTTCAGACATTCCAAGGTGCCCAAAGCCTCCACCTCTCGTTCGTATCGCCTTCTGGCCCTCAAGTTCGATCAACCAGATTCCGGTTCCCTTCTTCTTGCGCGAAACGATCTGGCGTGCCGCAGAGAGATCGGACTTCTCATCAATCTCCAACCACACATTGTCTTTTGGTTTGTAGCGCGCAGCGGGCATCGCTCCTTCGATAAAGCGTTGCCCCTCAAATTCGTCAATGTAGATGCCTTTGAATACGCGAGGCTCATGAAAATTGTGGCAAGCACGGCTTCCCACAAACTCGATCGTTTCCAAGTCACCCGATTTGGAATGATTCAGGCATCGTGATTCCAGGTCGAACCCGGTCACTGCATAAGTAAATTTGTCGAAGCCTTTGCGGACAAATTCAG
Source organism: Novosphingobium sp. (assembly GCA_031422595.1). Taxonomy (GTDB): domain Bacteria; phylum Pseudomonadota; class Alphaproteobacteria; order Sphingomonadales; family Sphingomonadaceae; genus Novosphingobium. The sequence continues at coordinate 979 of JANPMA010000269.1, forward strand.
GCGCGCGATACGAAGTAGACCACGCCCCGATCGCGACATAAGTCACAATCGCTGTCGCTGCGGCCAGGAGAAGTTTTCGCCGTCCGGTCAGAGCACGCTCTCCAACCAAGCCTTCAGCTGACCCTTGGGCGCCGCGCCCAGCTTCTGCGCGACCGGCTCGCCGTTCTTGAACAGCACCATCAGCGGGATCGACTGGACGTTGAACTTTGACGGCGTGTCGGTGCTTTCCATGATGTCCATCTTGACGATGCTCACCTGGTCAGCCAGCTCCTCGCTGATTTCCTCGAGCGCGGGGGCGATCATCTTGCAGGGGCCGCACCAGTCGGCCCAGAAATCGACCAGCACTGGCTTGTCGGACTTGAGCACATCGGCATCGAACGAGGCATCGGTTACGGCTTTGGTGGCCATCGGGAATCTCCTTGGGAATACGTTACCGCCAATCTAGGCGCACAAGCGGCGAAGGCAACGCCTCGCTGTGGAAAGCTTTACTGCGCCAGGTCCAACGCCTGCTTGTGTGCGGCCAGCAGCGCCGCCGGGATCTCCAGCAGCATTGGCACTTCGGTGTAGAGCAAGGCCGCCTCGACCAAGCGCCCCGGATAGGTCGCCTCCAGCGCGGCGGCATAGGCCGCCATCTGCCGCAGGATCGCGACCGGTACTTCGTCGAGACTAGCAGGCGGACGCCGCGCGGTCTTGAAATCGACCAGCCGGATTCGCTCGGGCAGCACCAGCAACCGGTCAATCGTGCCGGCCACCACCTGCCCGCCAACCGTTGCCGCAATCGGCACTTCGGCCAGCGCGCCGGGGGCGAACAGATCAGCCCAGTGCTTGTGATCGAGCACCTTGAGCGCTGCATCGGCCAGCTCCGCGCGCGCCGGTGCGGCCAGCTCAGCCGCAGCCCGCGCCAGCCAGGCCTGCGCCGCGCCTTTGCGCTCGGCGGGCGGCACATCGGGCAAGCGTTCGAGCAGCCGGTGCAGCAAGACCCCGCGCCGCGCCGCCGCGCCGCCCGATCCCGGCGGATAGGGCGGATCGACCGCCCTGTCCTCGCCCAAGGCCGAGGGCGAAAGCGGGCGCGGCGGGCGCGGTTCGGCCGCAACCGGGCGTTCGAGCCACGGCGGCAGCAAGGCCAATTCGCCACCGCTCGATGCCGCCGGGGGGGCGGCAATGGCGGGTGCCTCGCCATGTTCGAGCCGGCCTCCCCAGATCGGATCGGTCACCCATTCTTCATCCAGAAACAGCCCCTGCAACCG
>JANPMA010000270.1:0-2141 GCA_031422595.1 Novosphingobium sp.
CACTTCGGCGAAGACCTTGTCCCACTTGTGATCGGCCAGCAGCGCGGCCTCGTTCCAGGCCTGGAGCTGGCCGGCGAAGCTGGCATCGGGCCACAAGTGGTGGCTGTGCGCGGCGAAGTGCAGGCGGCCGGGGGCAGCTTCGAGGGCGCGGGAAAACAGCCGCTTGAAACTCACAGCGCGGTCCTCAGGCTCCACAGCTCGGGGAAAGCCCGCTTGCCCAGGGTCGATTGCAGATAGGCCACTCCGGCCGTGCCGCCGGTGCCCATCTTGGCGCCGATAACGCGTTCCACCGTCAGCACATGCTTGTGCCGCCAGGTGGCCATGGCATCGTCGATATCGACCAGCTTTTCGGCCAGCTGGTAGAGCTCCCAATAGCGCTCAGGCTCACGGTAGACCGCCAGAAAGGCAGCCTCGACGCCTGCGCTGGCCAGGTAAGGCTGGGTGACATCGCGTTCCAGCACTTCGGCCGGAATCGTCAGCCCGGCACGCGCGGCGGCGCGGATTGTCTCGTCCCACAGGCTGGGCGCGTTGAGCGCCACCTCCATCGCCGCGCGGGCGTGCGGACGGTCGTTCTGGTAGGTCAGGAAGCGGGGGTCCTTGAGCCCCAGCATATATTCGATCGTGCGGAACTGGTCTGACTGGAACCCGCTGGAAGGCCCCAGCACGTCGCGGAAGCGGCTATAGTCGCTCGGCGTCATGGTGGTCAGCACGTCCCAGCTGAGCGTCAGCACCGCCTGGATCCGGCTGACCCGGGCGAGCGCCTTGTAGGCATGGATCAAGGCATCGGCCTGGACCTTGCTGACCGCCAGTTTGAGCTCGCGGATCGTCTGCTTGAGCCACAGCTCCTTGGACTGGTGGATCACGATGAACAGCATCTCGTCGTCGCAATCCGATCGCGGCTGCTGGCAAGACAGGAGTTCATCGAGCGCGAGGTAACGGGCATAGGTCATGGTGGTATCGGTCATTTGCCAACCATTCTTCGAACTGGTTTCAATTGCAAGCAGTCAACGGTAGCGCTGGTTCGAGTCAATCCCGCATCGCCAACAGCTCAGTCAGCGCTGCGTTGATAAACATCGCATCCTCGGCATTGATACCGCCGCCGGCCATATGGCCCCAGACCGACGGGATGACGCGCAGTTCTGCATGCGGCATGTGCTTGACTTCGATTTCGCTGTCTGCGGGCGGGAAATACAGATCAGTGCGGCACGGCATGACGATGGCCTTGGCGGTGATGGCCGCGAGTGCCTTTTCGAAATCGCCGTCAAAGCTTGGATCCGCGCTGATATCGGCGGCTTGCCAAGTAGCGAGCATGGCCAACAGGTTATTCGCATCATGCGCCTGAAATGCAGGTTCCCAGGCAATCGTTAGAAAGTCTTCCATGGTTGGCAGACCCAGGCGCTCGCGATCAAGCTGCTGCCGGAAGAACGTCTGCGACCAGGCCCATCCCGCATAGACGCGCGCGAAGGCGCGGATGCCGTTGACCGGCGGAGCCGTATAGTCACCACCGGCAAAGGCGGCATCGGCAAGCAGTGCCGATTTACAGCCTTCGAGGAACAGCCAATTGTGCCGCGACGTCCGCGCCGAACCGCAGAATGGGGCGACCCGGTGCACCATATCGGGAAACATCGCGCCCCACTGAAAGCTTTGAAGCGCGGCCATCGAATGGCCGACGACCAACGCCAGCGTGGTAATGCCAAACAATTCCGTCACCAGCCGATGCTGGAGCAGGACATTGTCGCGCACCGTCACCAGCGGAAAGCGGGGGCCGTCAAACGGTGCCGGCGTGTTGCTCGGCGAAGATGATACACCGTTGCCGAGCATGTTGGGGATAATGATGAAGTACTTCTCGGGGTCCAATGCCAACCCCAACCCGATCGCCCAGACATTGCTGTCGTGTGTGCCCAGATAATGCGTTGGATAGACTATGGCATTGTCGCGCGCGGCGTTCAGTTGACCGTGGGTGCGGTAGGCAACGCGTGCCGCAGGCAGCACCACGCCGGATTGCAGCGTGACATCGCCTGCCTCGAAAATCTCGCAGTCTGCCATGTGCCGGCCCCCTTCTCGCATGACCCTCACACGTTACCGCATGCGGAGCAGAACAATGGCAAATTCCTGAGAAAGAATCGCCTTGTTTCGTCCTA
>JANPMA010000271.1:0-4157 GCA_031422595.1 Novosphingobium sp.
CCGGTCGGCCAGCACCGGTCCGCCTTCGGAGACCGTGCGGAGCGGCAGCAGCACCGAAAAGCGGTGCGCGCTGCGGCTGCGCGGCAGCACTTCGCCTTCGAAGGCCAGCCAGTCGGCCAGTGCCGTGCCCGATACGGGCAGTTCGGCGGGGATTGGCACTTCGCCCAGGCTGTTCCAGCCGCTCAGCCAGGCCTGGTTGAGCCGCTCGACCCGGGCATAGCGGCGCCCCAGGAAGTCCTGCCAGCGTTGGCGAGTGTAACGCGGGGTGGCGACGAATTGCGCCCAGGCGGTGCCAAGCGTCCCGGCAGGGGCCTGGTCGCGCGGCAGCTCAGCTGAGGGCAGCGACTGGGCGGCAAGCTGGGCCTGCCAGCCGGCGCGTTCATCGGCTCCGGCGGCTGGGATGAAGCCAAAGGCGGCGGATACCGTCGCGTTCCACGCCGCGTCCTCAGCCCCGGCGGGTGGCCATAGCGGGAAGGGTCCGGTCCCGGCTGTGCCCCCGGCTTCGGCATAGCGGTGCCACAGCCCTTGCGATCCTTCGGCGGGTGACCACTGCGCGGGGCGTTGGCCGGTGGCAGGACCGGTCTGCGCTGCGGTTCGTTCGAACCGGCGGGCGGGCAGGCGGGTCATGAAGTTTTCGACCACCCGGACTTGCCCCGGGCAAATGCAGCGCGGGCCGCCCAGCGCGAAAGCGTCGGCATCCAGTTCGGCTTCGAAGGCCACCCGCAGCGCCAACTCAAGCCCCGGCACGGTCCCGCGCCAGCCGAAGAAGCGTACTGCGTTGCCCAGGAACAGGCGCTTGCGGTCAGCGTTCCAGGCCGGATCGAGCATCAGGTCGAGCCAACTCGACAGCCAGTCGAGGAAGCCTTCGGGCACCGTGCGCGGATCGAGCCAGGCCTGCGCGGCGGCGATCCGGTCTTCGATCCCGGTGTTGATCCCTTCGATGTTGGCGAGGAAGCGTTCGATCAGGTCGGCGCCGGTCGGGTCTTCGCGATAGAGCGCCGGAAGGAACCGTTCGGAATAGGAGAAGCGCGGATACCACAGCCGCAGCGCGCGCAGCCGCGGGGTGGTCCGGCCATCGCCCGACAGCGTGATCCGCAGCTGGCAATAGCGCCCGCGCTGGCCTTGCAGCAACAGGTCCCAGCAGCCCTTGCGATGGGCGGGATCGGTGCCAAGCTGGGCGATTGCGCGCTTGCCGGGCAGCTCGCCCTTGTCACCGTTGAGGTAAGGTGCGGGCTGGCGGACCCAGCCGGGCTCGCCGCTAGCAAGTAGATCCGCTTTTTCTTCACCCACCCGTGCCTCGATTGTTACCGCGGTCCCGGCCGGGATGCAGGCGTCGATCCGGATCCGGTCCCACTGGCACTGCGCGGTGCGCGAATCGTAGATCTGGGTTTCAAAGGTGCAGCTGGTGGCAAAGGCACGGTGGACGCGCTCGATGATCGGCACGAAGCGCGGCTCTGGCCCTGAATCATAGCAGACCCGCCCCGCCAGCAGCCCCAGCGCCCGCCCGCCGCAGCGGCGCAGCGGATAGGTGGTGGTCTGGAGCCCCAGCGAGGTCACTGTGCCTGCAGGGTCGCGGTGCAGCAGCAGCTCGCGGGCCTGGTTGCCGACCGGATCGACCAGGAAGACCGACTGGTGCGCGCCATTTGCCGGAGCCGATGCGGCCATGTGCCAGGCCTGCCCCGCATTGATTGGCGCTTGAAAGGTCGCGGCCGCGAGATCCACCGCCAGCACCACAACGATCCCGTTGGGCTTGGCCGCCAAAACCAGCGGGACCTCGTTCCAGCCGAGCAGGAGTTGACGCGCGGTAAGGCCGCCCGGCAAGGCCAGAGCGTTGCCCTGCCAGGGCTGCGGGTGCTGGCGGCGGGGGACTTCGGGATCGTCAGGTTGGAACGGATCGACGGCGAAAGCCGGGGCCGCGCTGGCGCAAGGCCGCAATTCGGCATCAAGCGCGACCAGCCCGCCGCCGCCTTCAAGCAATGCCCACAGTCCGCCGGGTCCGCGCGCGGCCAGGTCGGCAACCTGGCCCGGCAGGCCCTCGGCGGGACGGAACCTTTCGGGCGCGCCGCCGGCTACCAGGTCGAAGCGATCAGCCCCCTGGCCATCGGGGCCTTGCCACCAGGCGACCAGATAACCGTTGGCGGTGACCGCCAGCGCGACATAGCGGTGGGGGGCTTCTACCACCGGGGCGGCATCGGTGAACGGCCCCGCGGGCTGCTGCGGCACGGCGCGCGGGTCGGGCCAGAACAGCTGGTCGGTGCGGTCGCAGGCGGCAATGCAGCGGATCGCCAGGTCATCGTCGCTGACCAGGTAGAGATTGCCTGCGGCATCGCTCGCGCAGGCGCGGCGTTGCGGGGGCTCGAACGCGGTTTCGCCTTCGGTCGGCAACAGCATCTCGTCGCCCGGAGCCAGGGTCAGCTCGCCGGTGCGCGGGTCCCACAACGGCGCGCGCGGATCGATCGTCGCGGCTTTCTCGCTGTCGGCCTTGGGCCAGAATGTCTCGACCGCCGTGCGCTCGACCGGGCCGGTCGGCACCTTGCAGCGGCCCCAGTCGCCGCGGCCGAAGAGCATGTGGAACGAGGCCTGATTGACGTTCATCAGCAGGTCTCCGCCATGACCGGGACGGGCAGGCGCGGCGCGGCGCTGGTCGAGCCGCCGCTGGTTCCGCGCAGCTGGTCAAGCGGGACCGGATCGCCCGAGACCACCGAAATGCCAAGCACCTCGGGCAGTTCGAGCCCGGCCAGCTCAATGCTTTCGACAGACGCATTGGCGCCGCGCGCGAGCAGCACGGGAGCAACCGAAACCACTCCCGGGACCCGCGCCGCTTCGGCCAGCAGCGTCCGGGCATTGACCGCCCGGCCCAGCGGCCAGCCGCGCAGCGCCGCGTCGGTATCGGGCGCATAGAGCATCGGCAGCGAGGCCGACCCGCCAAAACCGGCGGCGGGCAGCGGCGAGAGGAAGGCCTTGAGCCGGGCGCGCACCGCCTCGGTCACTTCGGCGGTGCTGTGTCCGCCGGCGATCTCGATCCCCAGCGACAGCCAGATCCCCACGTAGTCGGGCCCCCGGATCGCCAGTTCAGTGGTGACCAGCCGGCGCGGATCAAGATAGGCGCAGACCGCATCGACAAAGGCGCGGTCGGGGCGCGGGGCATCGGGGTGCGCGCCGTCGCTGGCCGGGATCGCCAGCAGGGTCACTGCACCGGGCACACTACCCGCCGCGACCGGGGCGACATCGGGATGGCTGGCCGGGACCACTTCGACCCGGCCCATCGCCACCCCGGGCGTGCGCCAGGCGATGGTGCGGAAATCCTCGGAGGTAACCAGCCGGTCGCGGGTCCGCAGCATCCGCTGAACCTGCTTTTCGCCGTTCGCCGGATCCTCGGCATCGGCGCCGCCCCAGGTTGGCACCGGGTTGCTGGCGCTGACTCCATCGGGCAGCGCCGGGCCGGCCTTGATCGCGCCCGCCCCGACATTGCCCTCGCGCCCTTCGCAATAGGCATAGTCGGCATAGAGCACTTCACCCGGTGGCGGGCGGCGTCCGGTCAGGCCATCGCCGAATGTGACCAGACCGGCTTCAGCATCGAGCGTGAAGACATCGGTTTCACCCTGGCTCTCGCCGGAAACGCCCGGCTGGTAGACCGGGACCTCGGGCCCCGCGGCCAAAAGGTCGTCGATCTCACGCCAGGCGCGCAGCTGGCCGGCGCTGGCTCCGGTGATCGCAACCGATCCGGCCAGCACCGGGGCGCGGCCCAGACGGTGTTGCTGGCCCGGTGCGCCATTGGCGTCGGCCAGGCGTTCGGAGCGAACTTCGACCCGCTGGCGGACCTGCGCGGCGTTGATCCCGGCCCAGCCCAGCCGCAACGAGGAAGAACCGCCGATCCGCACCCGCAGCCAGGTAATCACGCTGGCGGCCAGCTTGGGATCATCGAGCAAGGGCGGCAATTCGCCGACCCCGGCTTCGAGCGGGTCGAGCATATCCCACAGCGCCAAGGCTTCCTTGCCCGGCAAGGCCAGTTCGATCACCCCGGCCTGGAGCAGCGGATCGAAGTCGAGCCGCTGGGTCAGGTCGCGGTACTGCGGTGCGGGGCTCTCGGCACCCGCCGGGGTTGCGGCCAGACTGCCATCGGGGATTGCAAACAGCAGCGGGCTGGTGCCGCTGGC
>JANPMA010000272.1:0-5658 GCA_031422595.1 Novosphingobium sp.
TCGGCGACCAGGTCGGGCGCGGTCAGCGCCGCGATCGTCCAGACCAGATAGTCATCGCCGCGCCCGGCGCGCAGCACGCTGGCTTTCCAGCGGCCGGTCTCGCCCTCGATCAGGTCGGCGGCCGCCTTGCCATCGCGCCAGGCCGCGCGCCCGGCCTTGGCGAGCCGGTCAAGGCTGGTATTGTCAGCGGGCAGGCGCGGCGGAGCATGGCCGATCCCGAACCAGCTTTCGTAGCGCGGATTGGCGCAGACCAGCCGTCCGGCGCGGTCGGTGATTGCTACCGCGCAGTCGCTGCGGTCGATCGCGGCGACGGTGACCGACCAGTCGGGCAAGGCATATTCGGCTTCGGCCGGCCCCGCCTGACGCCGGGTGAGCGCCCAGGCCAGTGCGCCCAGCACCGTGATCCCGGCCACGAAAACCAGCACCACCAGCCACTGACGCGTGGCAAACCAGATCAGCCCCGTGCTGAACACCAGGGCCGCGCCGATCAGCCCGTGCTCACTTATGGCGCGGCGCTGCGGGGCGGCGGGCAGGCTCATTTTTGCTCAAGATCCACGGATAGTCCCCGCAAAGAGCGGCTGCGGTGCTTGTGCCCGATCCACCAGTTCCACCCGAACGAGGCGATCAGATAACCGATCGAGGCGGAGAGGGTCGAGATCACGAACAGCCCGAACAGCACCGCCGGCGCCGCATCGGAAATGAACCACGAGGCCCAGTCATTGAAGCTGGCGCTGTGCGCATAAAGCGAATGCAGCGTGGTCAGATCGGCGTGGAAGCCGAACCGGTTGCCCAGCCAGGCCGAACCCAGCAGGATGAACGGCGTGGTCGCCGGGTTTGACAGAAAGGTCATCAAGGCGGCCAGCGGAATGTTGCCGCGGCTGGGCATGCACAACAGTGCCGCACCCAGGATCTGGATCCCCGGGATCAGCGCGAAAATCCCCACCAACAGTCCCACCGCAACCCCGCGCGGCACCGACCGGCGGGTGAAGCGCCACAGCTCGGGCCGGCGCGCGAAAGGCCCCAGCCAGCGGTTGTGCTCAAGCTCTTCGCGCTTGGGCATGTTGCGGTGCGCCCAGGCGGCGACAGGTTTCAGAAATCGGATCATTTGTGGTCCCGCATAATCCGCTGCTGGTCGCGCTTCCAGTCACGTTCCTTGATTGTTGCGCGTTTGTCCGCAGTGTTCTTGCCCTTGGCCAGCGCCAGTTCGACCTTGGCCCGCCCGCGGCTATTGAAATAGATCGACAGCGGCACCAGCGTCATCCCCTTGCGCTCAACCGCGCCGTGGAACTTGGCGATCTCGCGCTCCTTGAGCAACAGCTTGCGCAGGCGTTTGGGCTGGTGGTTGAAGCGGTTGCCGTGGCTGAATTCGGGGACGTTCGAATTGACCAGCCAGACCTCGCCGTTCTTCACTTCGGCATAGCTCTCCGCGATCGAACCTTCGCCGAAGCGCAATGATTTCACCTCGGTCCCCGTCAACGCGATCCCGGCCTCGAACACTTCCTCGATAAAATAATCAAACCGCGCGCGCCGGTTCTCGGCGACGATCTTGGTCTTTTCGAATTCGCGGGTGTGCGGGCGGGCCATGATTGAGCGGCATGTAGGGTGAGATGGGGGAAAAGGGAACGGGGGACATCGAAAATCCTCCCCTAATTCAGGGACACAATACTATTTGAAATTTAATTCGTATTGTGTCCCTTAATTAGAGGTGATAGTCCGTGCCATGCCCCGCCTTGCCAGAACCGTCATTCCCGGCGTCGCCCACCACGTTACCCAGCGTGGAAACCGGCGCCTGCCCGTTTTCTTCAACGATGATGACCGTCGGCGCTATCTCGCGCTTGTTGCCCAGGGCTGCAGCCGAGCCGATGTGCGGTGCCTGGCCTGGTGCCTGATGGACAACCACGTCCATCTGATCCTTGTTCCGGCCGATCCAAGCAGTCTGCGCGCCGCCTTGGGCGAAGCCCATCGCCGCTACACCCAATCGATCAACCGGCGCGAAGGATGGAGCGGCTATCTGTTCCAGGGCCGCTTCGCCAGCTACCCGATGGACGATGCCCACCTGATGGCCGCGCTTCGCTATGTCGAACGCAATCCGGTGGCGGGCGGCCTGGTCGGAACTGCGGCTGACTGGGCCTGGTCGAGTGCGCGCTCGCATATCACTGGCACGCGCCACCGCGACGACCCGCTGACAGATCTAGCGGCTCTTGCCGGGCTGGTGCCCAACTGGCGGGCGATGCTCGAACTTGGGCTTGAGGCGGGCAGCTTGGAGGGCGCTGGATTGGCACAAGCCGAAGCGATCGAGCTTCGCTTGCGCACCGGGCGCCCCCTCGGAACCGAAGCCTGGGTCGCCGCACAAGAAACTGCACTGGGCCGAAGCCTTGTGCCCCAGCGCCGCGGTCGCAAACCAAGACCCAAAACCGCCTAATTCGGGGACACAATACTATTTGAAATTTAATTCGTATTGTGTCCCCGAATTAAGGCACCAACCCCGCCCACTCCAGACCGGCATCCACCGCCTTGCGGCTTTCCGCGCTGCAGGCCACCAGCGGCAAGCGCACCTCTTCGCCGATCCAGCCGAGCACGCGGGACAGCGCATACTTGACCGGCCCCGGCGAGGCATCGGTGAACAGCGCCTGGTGGAGCGGGAACAGCTTTTCGTTGAGCTCGTGGGCCTTGGCCCTGTCGCCCGCCAGGCTGGCGGCCTGGAAGAGCGCGCAGAGCCTGGGCGCGACATTGGCGGTGACCGAGATGCAGCCCGATCCGCCGCCAGCGTTATAGGCCAGCGCCATGTCATCATTGCCGCACAGCTGGATGAACCCCGCCCCCAGCGCCAGCCGGTGCGCGGTCAGCCGGGTCATGTCGCCGCTGGCGTCCTTGATCCCGACGATCCGCCCGGGGAAGCGCCGCGCCAGTTCGATCACGGTTTCGCAGCTGATATCGGTCACCGTGCGCCCCGGCACATTGTAGAGCACCATCGGCAGGTCGACCTGTTCGGCCAGGTAGCTGAAATGCGCCAGCAACCCGGCCTGGCTGGGCCGGTTGTAATAAGGCGCGACCATCAGTGCGGCCTGGCAACCAAGATCCTTGGCCACAGCCATGTGCCACTTGGCGGTCTGGGTGTCGTTCGAACCGCACCCGGCGATCACTGGCACCCTGCCCTCGGCAGCTTCGACACACAGCTCGAACAGGCGGTGCTGCTCCTCGCTGGTGATGGTCGGCGCTTCTCCGGTGGTGCCGCAAGGGACCAGCGCGCTCGAGCCCTCAGCCACTTGCCATTCGACCAGCCGCCGGAACGCCCCTTCGTCAATCGACCCGTCGCGAAAAGGAGTCACCAGAGCGGGTATCGAGCCGGAGAACATTGCCTTAATCCCTGCGCTTGCCCCATAGGGCACCTGTTCATCCCGCCATAAGGAGCGTTTCTCCAGAATGTCCAGCATGCAACGCAAGACAATTGTTACCGCGCTGGCAATGCTGGCTTTCACCCCCACCCTGGCCCATGGCCAGGACGACCAGATCATGGGCGAGGATGGCCGCCATTGGGATCAGGCCCGCGTCCAGCTCAAAGCGCTGCCGCCGGGCAACATGGTCCAGGCGATCGAACGCTGGAAGCTGCTTGTTGCCAACGATGGCTTCCAGTTCTCCAGCTATTCGGGCTTCGTGCTGACCTATCCCGGTCTGCCCGACCAGGACAAGCTGCGCGGCCATGCCGAAAAGGCGCTGGAGCGCGATGCCGTTGAGCCGCGCCAGATCGTGGCCTTTTTCGACCGGTTCCCACCACTGACCAACCCCGGCCGGGCGCGCTATGCCCTGGCGCTCTATGCCCTGGGCCGCGGCGAAGCGGCGCAAGTGGCGCGCGAGGCCTGGCGCGGCGGAGTGATGAGCGACGCGGCCGAGGCCAGCCTGATGGCCCGCCTTGGTTCCAGCCTTTCGGGCGAGGACCATGACCGGCGGATGGACGCGCTGCTGTGGGCAAACGCACCCGACCAGGCCAGCCGCCAACTGGCCTATGTCTCCCCCGCCCGCCGCGGCTTGTTCGCGGTCCGGCTGGCCATGGTCCAGGGGCTCGATCCCTATGCCGGTGGCACACCGCCCATGGCCGATGCGGTAGCGGACCCTGGTTATGTCTATAATCGCAGCCGCTACCTCAGGACCAAGGGGCAGGCATCGTCGGCCGCCTATCTCCAGGGCACCCGCCCGCGCTTTGCCGTGCCGCCGCGCGAACCGCGCAAATGGGTGGCTGAACTGCTGACCGTGGCACGCAGCGCCGATCCCGACAATGCGGTGCGGATCGCGGGTTCGGTCGATGACATGTTCGCGCCGGGCACCGATGTCTCCCTGCAAAGCTTTGCGATCCGCGACGACTACACCTCGCTGATGTGGCTGGGTGGGACCAAGGCGCTGGGCAGCCTGGGCGACGGACGCCGCGCCGCGCCGCTGTTCTGGCGCTATGGTGCCGCCGCGCGCACGCCTGGGACCCGTTCCAAGGGGTTCTACTGGGCCGGGCGGGCGCTGGCCCTGGCCGGGGATCGCAGCGGGGCGGAAAGCTATTTCAAGCAGGCCGCGCTCTACCCTGACCAGTACTATGGCATGCTCGCGCTGGAGCGGCTGGGTTTGCCGATCCCGCCGATGACCAGCGTACCCAGGGCGATACCCACCACCGTTGAGCGCGCCGCGTTCAACGCCCGCCCGCTGACCCAGGCGGTGCGCGAGGTCGCCCGTGAAAGCGACTGGCCCAGCGCGATCCGGTTCTTCAAGGAGATCGCCGAGCAGGCCGAAAGCGAAAGCGATCACGTGCTGGTCGTCCAGCTTGCGCAGGAGCTTGGCCGCCGCGATCTGGGGGTGATCCTGGGCCAGGCGGCGCATATCGACGGGCACGGGATCTACCGCAGCACCGCCTATCCGCTGATCCCGGTCCCGGTCGGTTCGAACTGGACGATGATCCACGCGATCAGCCGCCAGGAAAGCCAGTTCGCGATGAACGCAGTCAGCCATGCCGGCGCGCGCGGGTTGATGCAGCTGATGCCGGGCACCGCCAACGAGCAGGCCCGCAAGATGGGCATGGACTATGACCGGCAGGCGCTGATGACCGACGCAGGCTACAACCTGGCGCTGGGCGATGGCTATTTTCGGCGCATGCTGGAATACTATGGCGGCAGCTATCCGCTGGCGATCGGTGCCTACAACGCCGGACCTGGCCGGATCAACGAATGGCTGCGGGCCAACGGCGATCCCCGCACCGGCGCGATCGATTGGGTCGACTGGATCGAGCGAATCCCGGCCAAGTTCGAAACCCGCAACTATATTCAGCGGGTGCTTGAAAACGCAGTGGTATATGAAGCGATGTACCCCCAGCGCGCGCGCTTCAAAGGGGTCAATCCGCTGAGCCAGTTCCTGGGCAAACGCACGCCGGGCTAGGCCAGTCGACACGCATTCCCACCAAGGCTCCATTCGCGCTGAGCACTCCGGCAGAGGCAGGGCGGTCGGCCAACAGTGTTGCACTCATTCCGTACGGGCCCTGGCCTCACCTTTGCAGAATTGCCGCCCGAAGACCCACCTACTTGCCTCGCCAGTTCCGCGCAGATATGAACTCCTGCATCCGATTTCCGGATGACGCCCGCTGCAAGGACAGTTAAGCAAAGGACATGAGGGTGCTGTTCTTAG
>JANPMA010000273.1:0-7424 GCA_031422595.1 Novosphingobium sp.
TGCGGCGGCGCTTCGGGCATGGTTCCACCCACGTCGGGCAGCTCGGTTAACTTGAAAGGCCAGGTCATGCGCTTGACGTAACGCTCGACCAGTCCAGCCTCAGGCGAGCGGCCGATCTTGCCGCGGGCTATGATGTGGAGGCGCATGGGTTGTTTGTGCCAAGTTGATATCGAGTGATTTCACGCGGAGACGCGGAGACGCGGAGATTTGATTGGCGCCGCAGGCACTGTCGCATCACAGCCTCTCCATATGGCCAAGGCCAGGGAAAAAGTGCGGCTGCGCCGCCTCGAACCTCATTCTCCGTGCCTCCGCGTCTCCGCGTGACAAGATCCGGAATCAGGCGGTGCCTGAGTCCCCGAACGCCCACATCCGCTCAAGGTTGTAGAAGCTGCGTACTTCGGGGCGGAACAGGTGGATCACCACGTCGCCGGCGTCGACCAGCACCCAGTCGGCGGCCGGCAGCCCCTCGATCCGGGCATGGCCAAAGCCGCCGTGCTTGATCCGTTCGGCCAGTTTCTGGGCCATCGCCGCGACCTGGCGGGTCGAACGGCCCGAAGCGATTACCATATGGTCGGCGATCGAGCTTTTGCCTTCGAGCGGAATGGAAACGAGCTCCTGCGCCTGGTCGTCATCGAGCGACTTGATCACGAGTTCGTGGAGCGAACCCGGCTCCGTCGAGGGAAGCGGGGCGGGGGTGGCGGCGGGGGCCGCACTGGGCTGGGCCATTTTTGCAGAATCAGGCGTCATTTAAGCGGGAACGGCTCCTCTAGGGCGGGCGTCGAAAGCGATCATGGAGTGTCGGGATCGACTGGATGGTGCGTTAGCGGATCGCGCAGAACCTTGCCGGTAAAGCGCGCGGCCCAGTCAGGATCCGCGCGGCGAATTGCAGTCGCCGAGCGCGGATCGGGATCAAAACGCAGTTCTATCAGCGCGGGTGCGCTCCATCCTTCCCGGTGGCTCAAGCTGGCTGCGGACCGCCGGTAACGGCCAAGCCAGGCCCGCGCGGGGCTCGCACAGGCAGCGCTATCATAGCCCGGACGCGCGATAACCGCAATCGGCATGGCGCGGGCGATCCGCCGCCAGTCGCGCCAGTGGTGAAACTGCGCGAGATTGTCGCTGCCCATCAGCCAGACGAAACGATGTTTCGGATAGCGGCGGGCAAGCTTTGCCAATGTATCGACGGTATAGTGGGTGCCCAGCTCGCGCTCGATCGCGCTCGGGCGAATTCGCGCGCCCTTGGCCTGCCAGATCGCTGAGCCGAGTCGCGCCGCCAAGGGTGCCATCCCGGCCTTGGGCTTCAAGGGATTGCCCGGCGAAACCAGCCACCAGACTTCGTCGAGACCCAACGCCTCCAACGCGAACAGGCTGATCCGGCGATGCCCGCCATGCGCCGGGTTGAACGACCCGCCCAAGAGGCCGATCTTCATTTCTCGCGGTGCCCGCGAGGGTAGCCGGGCCGGGGGAGCGGGCTGGCCAGGCTCGGGTTCATGTCAATGAACCTTCTGATCACGCCCTGACTTGCCCCGAACCGCGTGCCAGCCATTTGTAGGTGGTCAGCCCTTCGAGCGCGACCGGCCCACGGGCGTGGAGCCGCCCGGTGGCGATGCCGATTTCGGCGCCGAGCCCGAACTCGCCGCCATCGGCGAACTGGGTGCTGGCATTGGCCATCACGATCGCGCTGTCGACCTCAGCCAGGAAGCGTTCGCAGGCTGCGTCGTCCTCGCTGACAATCGCGTCGGTGTGGTGCGAGCTGTGCCGCGCGATATGTTCAAGCGCAGGGTCGAGCCCGTCGACCACCGCGACCGAAAGCACCGCATCGAGGTATTCGGTGTCCCAGTCCTCGGCGCTGGCCGGCAGCACGCGCGGATCGAGCGCGCGGGCGCGCGAATCGCCGCGCAGCTCGCAGCCGGCTGCAAGCAAAGCGGCAACAACCGCCTGGCTGGCCGGGAACTGCGCGTCGAGCAGCAAAGTTTCCATCGACCCGCAGATCCCGGTGCGGCGCAGCTTGGCGTTGAGCGCGATCGCCTGGGCCATGGCCGGATCGGCGGCAGAATGCACATAAGTGTGGCAGATCCCGTCGAGATGGGCGAGCACCGGCACCCGGGCATCGGCCTGGACCCGCGCGACCAGGCTTTTGCCGCCGCGCGGCACGATCATGTCGATGAGGCCAGCGGCGGCCAGCATCGCGCCGACTGCGGCCCGGTCCTGGGTCGGCAGCAGCTGCACCGCCGCTGCCGGAATGCCTTGCGATTCAAGACCCTGGACCAAGGCCGCATGGATCGCCCGGTTGGAATGAACCGCCTCGCTGCCGCCGCGCAGCAGCACCGCATTGCCCGAACGCAGGCATAGCGCCGCGGCATCGGCGGTAACGTTGGGGCGGCTTTCATAGACGATCCCGATCAGCCCGATCGGGACCCGCACCCGGCTGAGCGCAAGGCCATTGGCGGGCACCGATGTGTCGATCACTTGCCCGACCAGATCGGGCAGGTCGGCGATCTGATCGACCGCATCGGCGATGCCTGCGAGTCGCGGCGAATCGAGTCTGAGCCGGTCGAGCAGGGCCGGGGTCAGGCCGGCCGCCTCGCCGGCAGCCATGTCGCGGGCATTGGCCGCCAGCACTTCGGCTTCGGCAGCGCGCAATGACGCCGCGGCGGCATGGAGCGCTGCGGCTTTTTCCGCGGAACTCAGCCGCGCGAGCACGCGCTGGGCCGATCGTCCGGCGCGGGCCAGGCGTTCGACCAGCGCCTGGACGCTTTCGATGGAGGCAGCTTCGGCAGTCATTGCGGCTGCGCCTAACACCGCGCCGCGCGAATGTCACCGGCCAGCGCGTCTGACCCGCATCTGGCGCTGCCCAACGACTCATCGCGTGAGTCTTTCGATTCGGCGAGTCCGTGCCAATGCGGATTCGCGCTGGGGGGTCTGACCTGCTAGCGGCGCGGCACAAGGGTGATAAAGGGACTCGGGGTCGTCTTGAAAAAACTGTCCGTCGGCGGCGTTTCGGCGCGCCTGCGGAGCTGGTTTCCGGATCGCGAATTTTTCATGCGATCCGAAGGTCAGGTCCGTTTCATAAAGATATCGTCGCGCACGCAGATGATCGCTGCGGGCGCTGCCGCGACTCTGCTGCTGGTCTGGGCGCTGACCATGGCGGCAATGGCGATCTCCAGCTATGTCTCGCAGCGCGACCGGCTCGCCTTGCTTGAGCGCGAAGCCAAAGTCGCCTCTTCGGAAACCCGGCTCAACGCCTATGGCGAGAACATCGGCAAGGTTGCCAACGATCTGACCCGCCGCCAGGAATTCATCGAAAAGACCAGCCAGGCCGTGCTGGGCGACCTGCCCAAGGACGCGAAGGCCGGCGAGACCGTTTCGAACAGTTCGAGCGAAGCGGCGCAGACGGTCAAGAAGGTTTCGCTGGCGGTGCCGCAGGCCGCCGAACTGGCCCGGATCGAAGCCCGGCAGCTGGCCTTTATTGAGGGGTTGACCCGGCTCGCCGATCGCCGTTCAGCCTTGGCTGAGACCAAGCTCGCCAGGCTGGGGCTCAACCCGCAGGCGATGCTCGCTTCGCTGAACGATCGCACTGCCCAGGGCGGCCCGCTGATCCTCATGGCGACCTCGGCCGATGGCTCGATCGACCCGCGCTTCCAGCGTTTCGCGCTGTCGATGGCGCGGATGGACGCGCTCGAACGCTCGGTCGCCGGCCTGCCGCAAGCGATGCCGGCCAATTTCCAGTATATCTCCTCGGGCTTTGGCTATCGCCCCAATCCTTTCACCGGCGGTGGCGGCGAGTTTCATCCCGGACTCGACTTCAAGGGCCCTTATGGCGCCCCGATCTATGCCGCGGCGCGCGGCACGGTCAGCTTCGTCGGGCAGCGCTCGGGCTATGGCAACTGTGTCGAGATCGATCACGGCAACGGCCTGGTCACCCGCTATGCCCACATGTCCGGCTTCGGCACGGTGCAGGGCAAGCAAGTGATGCCGGGCGAACAGATCGGGATGATCGGCAGCACCGGGCGCTCGACCGGGCCGCATCTCCACTTCGAAGTCCGGATCGGCGACCGGGCAGTCAATCCCCGCCCCTTCCTTGAGGCAGCAACCCATGTTTTCCAAGAAGCCGGCCCGGACGGCGCCGCTCGCGCCGCAAGGTAGATCGATGGCCAATTCGACATTTTCGGTGTTCGGCGGCGATATCCGCATCAAGGGCGACGTGGTCGCTTCGGCCGACCTGCATATCGACGGGCGGGTTGAAGGCGATGTCAGCTGCACTTCGCTGGTCCAGGGCGAAAGCGGCGAGATTGTCGGCGCGGTCAAGGCCGAAACAGCCCGGCTGTCCGGCACGGTGCGCGGCACGATCAACGTGCGCGAACTGGTGGTGCTCAAGTGCGCGCGGATCCACGGCGATGTCCACTACGACACGCTGACCATCGAACAGGGCGCGCAAGTCGACGGCCGGTTTGCCCCGCGCGTGGCGGCGGTGGCCGACAATGAGAGTTCGGTAGTCGCGCTGGCCGTGAGCTGAGCCAGCCTTTCAGTCGTAATCCAGTCCAAGGTCCGTTCGCATCGAGCGAAGTCGAGATGCCGCGCACGGGTGTCTCGACTTCGCTCGACACGAACGGGGGTTGGGGTTTGGCCTAAAGCCCCAGTTCGGCCCGCAGCGCCTTGCGATCGAGCTTGCCGACCATCGTCTTGGGCAAGTCATCGCGAAGCACCACAGAATCGACCCTCTCGTGCTTGCCGATCCGGGTGTTGAGCCAATCCCGCAGTTCCTCGCCGCTGGCCCCGGCCCCGTGGTTCAGTGTGACAAAGGCGCGCGGGACTTCGCCCAGCCGCGCTTCGGGCACGCCGATCACCAAGGCTTCCTTGACCGCCTCATGCTGGAGCAGCACCGCCTCGACCTGGCTGGGGAAGACCTTGAACCCGCCGACCGCGATCATGTCCTTGATCCGGTCGACGATCCTGGCGTAGCCGGCCTCGTCGATCGTCGCGACATCGCCGGTGCGCAGCCAGCGGCCATCGGGGCGTTCGGCAAAGGCCGAGGCGGCCTCTTCGGGACGCCGCCAGTAACCCTGCATCACTTGCGGGCCCTGGACCGCCAGTTCGCCCGGTTCGCCCGGCGGCGCATCCCTAGTGGGATCCTCGCGGTCGAACAGGCGGATCCGGGTTGCCGGAAGCACCTGGCCGATCGTGCCGACCCGCTCCTCGCCTTCATAGGGATTGGTCGAAACCACGCCGGCGCTTTCGGTCAGCCCATAGCCTTCAACCACCCGCGCGCCCGATGCCGCCTCGAACCGGGCCTTCAGCGGCAACGGCAAGGGCGCACCGCCGGAGATGCAGATCCTCAGGCTTGAAAAGTCGGTCTTGGCCACATTGGGATGGTCAAGCAGCGCCTGGAACATGGTCGGCACCCCCGGCATCGCGGTAGCCTTGACCCGCTGCAAGGTCTTGAGCGCCTGTCCGGCCTCGAACCGCGGCAGCATCGCGATACAGCCTCCGTTGGCCACCGTCCGGTTGAGTACGCAGGTGTTGGCGAAGACATGGAACAGCGGCAACACCCCCAGGATCATGTCGCGATCCCCCTGGTGCGGATCGATCGCTACGACCTGGCGGGCGTTCGCCGACATGTTCTGGTGGGTCAGCATCGCCCCTTTGGGGGTACCGGTGGTGCCGCCGGTGTATTGCAGCAGCGCCAGGTCGCGCTCAGGGTCGATGGTGACGGGCATTGGTGCGGCTGGTGTGACGGTCTGGTGCCAGTTGAGGACATCTGCCCTGGCCGGAATCGCGGTGATCGCCTTGCGCCCCAGCAGCGCCAGCAAGATCCGCTTGGTCAGCGGCAGCATTGTCCCCAGCGAGCCGACCACCAGCCGCTCAAGCGCGCTGCTGTCCAAAACCTTCAGCGCGGTCGGCAAGAGTGCTGCCGAATCAAGCGTTACCAGCAGCCGCGCGCCCGAATCGGCGACTTGCGCGGAGAGTTCATCGGCGGTGTAGAGCGGGCTGAAATTGACCACCGTGGCCCCGGCCAGCATCGCCCCGTAATAGGCCGAAACATAGATCGGAACATTGGGCAGGTAGAGCCCGATGCGGTCGCCCTTCACTACCCCAAGTGTCTGTAATCCTGCGGCAAACGCCTGAGCCTCGGCGTGGAGCTGGGCATAGCTGAAGCGCCGCCCGAGGAAATCGACCAGCGGCCGCTCACCATTCCGGGCCGCGGCCTGGGCGA
Organism: Novosphingobium sp.; assembly: GCA_031422595.1. GTDB lineage: Bacteria > Pseudomonadota > Alphaproteobacteria > Sphingomonadales > Sphingomonadaceae > Novosphingobium. Next base: position 6,212 of record JANPMA010000273.1, read on the forward strand.
ACAGATCGGGCAGCGACAGCGGGAGGAGCTCAAGCGCCCAGTCACAGCTATGCGCGTAGTGCGCCCGCCAGGGCTCGGCGCTGATGTTATTGACACTCATGTCAACGGCTTACCTCTTCCGGACGGAAAAGGTAGCGCCATTCGAGCGGCCTACTCTTCGCCTGCCGCTTGGGCAGCACGCTTCGCCTCAAGCCAGGCCGCCGCTTCGGCTTCCTGGGCAGCTTCGCCTGCGGCCTTGACATTGGCATCACGCTCAGCCCGCAGTTCCTCGATCAGCGAGGCGCGGTCATCGCCGAGCCGCGCGTCATCGCCTGCCTGGTCGATCAGCCCGGCCTTCTTGGCGGCCTTGGCGACAATCGCATCGAGCTCACGCTGGCTGCACAGGCCCAGCGTGACCGGGTCCTTGGGCTGGATATTGGTGATATTCCAGTGGCTGCGATCGCGGATCGCGGAGATGGTGTTGCGGGTGGTACCGATCAGTTTGCCGATCTGCGCATCCGAGATTTCGGGGTGGCTCTTGAGGATCCAGGCGATCCCGTCGGGCTTGTCCTGGCGCTTCGACACGGGCGTGTAGCGCGGGCCTTTGGTGCGGTTGACCGTCACCGGGGCCTTCTGCATCTGCAGCGCATAGGCCGGGTCGGCCTGGCCCTTCTCGATCTCGGCCATGGTCAGCTCGCCCGAGCGCACCGGATCGCGCCCGGTGTACTTGGAGCTGGCCAGATCGTCGGCCATCGCCTGGACTTCAAGGATGTGCAGCCCGCAGAATTCGGCGATCTGTTCGAAGGCCAGCGCGGTATTATCGACCAGCCACGAAGCGGTCGCATGGGGCATCAGCGGGGTCGGCTGGGTCACGGGGATTCTCCGTTTGAAATAGATAGGGCCGCCCCTTGCGGAGCGGCCGTTCGCCGGACGATCTAGGGAAATTCGCGCGAAAGGGCAAGGACAGAGTTCGCCGGGAGGAATGCGGCAGTGATGACCGCATTGCTTGACACATCTGTCAAGTTGTCAAGCGACGCCACTGATCTTTACAAAACGATTTCAGTCACTTGGGCGCGCGCTTGACACTTGACACCATGACGCAAAACGCAGCGGGATAAACTTTTCAAAGAACCTGCGGATCATAGCAGGCGCGGGCCGTGTAGGAAAATGCCATACCGCCTCATGCCACCTTGAGCACGATCTTGCCAATATGGCTGCCCGCTTCCATCCGGGC
>JANPMA010000274.1:0-6320 GCA_031422595.1 Novosphingobium sp.
CGCCATAACCGAGATTACGGCAATCTCCACCGGGTCGCTGCGGCTGGGTAGCTCGGTCAGAAAGCGGATCGTCGGGTCCCACAGGTTCTGGCCCGTGACCAGTTCGATAAAACGCACCACCGACTGGCGGAAATAGAGGAACACGAAGCCCAGCAGCAGCCCGGCCAGCGTCCCGGCGATGCCGATCAGCGACCCCAAGGTCACGAAGATCCGGAGGACCGACTTGCGCGATGCCCCCATCGTGCGCAGGATCGCGATGTCGCGGGTCTTGGCGCGGACCAGCATGATCAGGCTGGAAAGGATGTTGAACACCGCCACCAGCACGATGATCGACAGCACCACGAACATCGCCACGCGTTCCACCGCCAGCGCCTCGAACAGGCTGGCGTTCATGGTCTTCCAGTCGGTGACCACTGCGCGTCCTTGGTATTTCTGACTGATCGGCAGCAGCGTTTCAGCGGCCTCGTCGGGGTCCTCGACTTTGACCTCGATCATCCCCACCGCATCGCCCGACAGCAGCAGCGTCTGCGCATCCTGCATTGGCATGACCACGAAACGCTGGTCGAACTCGTAGACGCCGATCTCGAAAATCGCCGCGACGCGGTAGGCGATCTGGCGCGGGACCGTGCCGAACGGGGTCGATTGGCCCTGTGGGTTGATGATGGTGATGCTGTCCCCCACCCGCGCGCCCAGGTTCTGCGCCAGTTGCGATCCGATCGCCACTTCGTTGGCTTCGGGCTTCAGGCTGTCCAATCGGCCCGCAACCAGTTTTGCGGCCAGCGCGTCGATATCTTCCTGGGTCTGCCCGCGCGTGAATATCGCCTCAACCCGGCCGTTGAAGCTGGTCAGCAGCGGCTGTTCGATCAGCGGCGAGGCATGGACCACTCCCGGGATGGCCTTGACCTCTTTCAGGACCTCGCGCCAATTCTCCAGCCGCCCGCCATAGGCCTGGACCACGGCATGGCCGTTGAGCCCGACGATCTTGTCGAACAGCTCGGCGCGAAAGCCGTTCATCACGCTCATCACGATAACCAGCGCGGCCACCCCCAGCGCCACCGCGACCAGGCTAATCCCCGCGACCAGCGCAATGAACGCCTCCCCGCGGCCAGGCATCATGTAGCGCTTGGCGATGGTCCATTCGAAAGGGGATAGGATCAAGTTGGCGTCCTTGCGCGAACAAAGCTGGGGCCAGCGCGGTTTAGGCGGGCGCCCCCGCCCTGGCAAGGGCGCCCGGCCGGATCGGCTTATTTGGGGGCGATGACGAAATCGATTGCGACGCTGACGCTGGTCGTCGCGCCGTAGTAGCTGGGCATGAAGCGTTCGGGCATGGTGTCGATCATCCCGAACAGGCCATAGATATCGCCCATGCTGACCGGCGGGCTGGAATTGCTGACGCGGGTAATCCGCACCACCTTGTGGCCCAGCGACGCGGCGTATTCGTCGGCCTCGCGTTTGGCCTTGGCGATTGCCGCCTCGCGCGCGGCCTTGCGGGCGGCTTCAGGGTTGGAGGTAGCGAAGCGGACCCCGCGCTGGAACTGATAGCTGCGGGTGCCATTGAGTTCGCCAAGGGCGCGCAAGGCATCCAGCTTGGTCAGATCGGTGACGGTGATCGTGGTCGGTGCGGTGACGAAGATCGGCTTGGCGGCCCTTTGCACCACACCTTTACGCTTTGGCGTGCGTCCGGTTGGCGGGCGACCTGCAGACGCAGCCGCCTCAGCTGCGTCGGCTGCCGCATCGCCTGCGGCAGAGGCAGCATCCTCCGCTGCATAGGCAGCTTCCACTGCAATCGGATCCAGCTTCGAAGGATCGCGCACAACCTCACCGTGCTCCACCGACGCGCCGCCAATGCCCATCTGGCCCAAATCGTCGCCGAACTCCTTCTGCTTGGCCGCCAGGTCGGACTTGGCCTCAGCTTCGGTCGCGCCTTTGCCGGCCAACGTGATCGTCACTTTGGCCTGATCGGGCGGCACTGCGGCGCTGGCATCGATATGGAGAATCACTTCGGAGGGCGGCGGGGCCTTCGCTGCGATTGCGGATGTCGGCACCAGCACCAAAGCGGCAAGCGGGGCGGACAGGGCCAGGGTCTTGGAATTCATCGGGCATACTCCCTTGATCGATGCGCCAAGAAGGCCGCAATCGCTGCTCGGCCGCAAGCGAATTCGTGTGCAGATCAGATGGTTGTGCAATGCAGCCACGCGCAGCCTTGCCTTCGCGGCCATTCCCCGCCAAAGGCGGCGCCACGGGCGATCCTCGGGCCAGGCGATTCCATATGAACCTTACCCATCCCTTCCTTGACGCAGACGGTGACAAGCTGCGCGAGGAGTGCGGCATTTTCGGCGTGATCGGCGCCAAGGAAGCATCGGCGATGACCGCGCTGGGGCTGCATGCCTTGCAGCACCGCGGCCAGGAAGCGGTCGGCATTGTCAGCTATGACGGCAAAGATTTCTTCGCGCGGCGCGGGCTCGGCCATGTCGCGCAGGTCTTTTCCGACGCAGCGATGTTTGCCGAACTGCCGGGCGAAATGGCCAGCGGCCACGTGCGCTATTCGACCACCGGCGGCCAGGGGCTGCGCAATGTCCAGCCGCTCCACGCCGATCTGGCCCGCGGGGCCTTTTCAGTGGCGCACAACGGCAATATTTCCAACGCCATGCACCTCAAGCATGAGCTGGTCAGCAAGGGCGCGATCTTCCAGTCCAGCTCGGACACCGAAGTGATCCTCCACCTGATCGCGACCAGCCGTTACCCGACGCTGATGGACCGGCTGGTCGATGCGCTGCGGATGGTCGAAGGCGCCTATTCGCTGATCTGCATGACCCCCAAGCGGATGATCGCCTGCCGCGATCCGCTGGGGATCCGCCCCTTGGTGATGGGCAAGATCGGGGACGCGACCGTCTTTGCCAGCGAAAGCGTCGCGCTCGACGTGGTCGGGGCCGATTTCGTCCGCGAGGTTCAGCCCGGTGAGATCATCGAAGTGCGCGCGGACGGGCGGATGACCAGCCACCGCCCGTTCGGCGACCACCCGCCGCGCCCGTGCATTTTCGAGCATGTCTATTTCAGCCGCCCGGATTCAGTAATGGGCGGCAGGTCGGTCTACGAGGTCCGCAAGGCGATCGGCAAGGAACTGGCCAAGGAAGCCCCGGTCGAAGCCGATCTGGTGATCCCGGTGCCTGACAGCGGGGTTCCTGCGGCAATCGGTTATGCCCAGCAAAGCGGCATTCCTTTCGAACTGGGGATCATTCGCTCGCACTACGTCGGGCGCACGTTCATTCAGCCCTCGGACGGCGCGCGCCACGCCGAAGTCAAACGCAAGCACAACGCCAACCGCGCGCTGGTTGCGGGCAAGCGGATCGTGCTGATCGACGATTCGATCGTGCGCGGCACCACCAGCATGAAGATCGTGCAGATGATGCGCGATGCCGGCGCGGCCGAAGTGCATATGCGCGTCGCCAGCCCGCCGACCCAGCATTCGTGCTTCTATGGCGTCGATACGCCCGAACGGCACAAGCTGCTGGCCGCACGCATGGACGTGCAGGAGATGACCAAGTTCATCGTTGCTGACAGCCTGGCTTTCGTCTCGATCAATGGGCTGTACCGCGCGGTTGGCGAAGCGAGCCGCAATGCCGCCTGCCCGCAGCACTGCGACGCTTGCTTCACCGGCGACTATCCGACCCGCCTGACCGACCTGGCCGAGCGCGAGGCCGATGAGGGTCAGCTGCCGCTGCCGGTTGGCAAGGTTGCATGACCGCGCTGACCGGGCAGGTTGCGCTGGTTACCGGCGCCAGCAAAGGGATCGGCGCGGCCACGGCCAAGGCTCTGGCTGCGGCCGGTGCCCATGTCGTGCTGACTGCCCGCACTGCCAAGGCCCTTGAAGAGGTCGAGGAAGCGATCTTCCAGGCTGGCGGCAGCGCCACCATCGCCCCGGCTGATCTGGGCGATGGTGACGGGATCGCGCGGCTGGCCAATGCCCTGGCCGAGCGCTGGGGCAAGCTTGACGTGCTGATCCACTGCGCCGCGGTCCTGCCCGAGCTGACTTCGGTGCGCGATATCGACCAGACCCAGTTCTCCAAGGCGTTGACCGTCAATGTGCTGGCCACCCAGGCGCTGATCGCGCGGTTCGATCCGCTGCTCAAGGCCAGCGACGACCCGCGCTTCATCCACTTGACCACCAGCGTGGCGAGCGATCCTAGGGCCTATTGGGGTGCCTATGCCGCCAGCAAAGCCGCGGCCGAAAACCTCGTTGCCTGCTATGCCGAGGAATCGCGCAACACCTCGAAAGTCCGGGTCGCGATCGTCAACCCCGGCGCGACCAGAACCGCAATGCGGGCAAAGGCTTACCCCGGCGAAGACCCCGTTTCGGTCAAGCCGCCTGAGGCTGTGGCTGAACGCTTGCTGACACTGCTTGGTGAACAGTTTGCCAGCCCGCACCGCGAAACTGTTAACCCTCCCTCATAACAACGCAGCAACCGCAACCAGCGATACTTTGCCAATCCTGCCGGGAAAGGTTCCGGAAAGGCAAGCTTTCAAGGGGCGCTGCGATGAGCGAACATCTGTTGCTGACCAAAGATCCCTATTTCTCCGCCGCGCAGGAGGATCGCAGCGCGCCGCGTACGCGCGTGGCGATCCCGGCAACGCTGAGGATTTCGGGCGGCCGCGGTTTCCAGACCGTGATCCATGACCTCTCGTTAAGCGGGTTCTGCGGTGCAGCGGTCAACCGGATGATCCCGGGCACCGTGTGCTGGCTGACCCTGCCGGGGATCGAGGCACTGCAGAGCGAAGTCGTTTGGTGGGACAACAGCCTGACCGGCTGTGCATTCGACAAGCTGCTCAGCCCGATCGTCCACGACAACATCCTGTCGCGCTGGCAGGCCAACAGTTCCTTCCGTCCGGTCGCCTGACCGGAAGGTCCCAATCCGCCCGGGCACCGGCCAAAGGCACCGTGTCCCTTACCCCCCAAACGCGGGATTTTGCCGCGCCCGGGCGGAGCTACCTCAACGCTTGACCAACGTCGCTTGCGCGGCGGTGATTCCGCCGCCGCGAAAACCGCCCTCGCAATACATCAGGTAGAACCGCCAGAGCCGCTGGAAGCGCGCGTCGAAGCCTGGCGGCAAGCGTCCTTCAGCAACCGCCCGGTTGAAATTCTCGCGCCAGGAATGCAGCGTTTGTGCATAGTCGAGCGCGAAATCGGCCTGATCGCGCCATTCCAGTCCGTGCTCAGCCGCAAGTTGGCGGAACTCTGACTCGCTAACCAGCATTCCGCCAGGAAAGACGTAGGCCTGGATGAAATCGGCGCTGCGGGCGTAGGCCGGGAACAGCTCTTCGCGGATCGCGATGTACTGGATCGCGGCTCGCCCGCCGGGCTTGAGGCAACGCGCCAGGCAGGCGAAGAAATCTGGCCAGTACTCGCGGCCCACCGCCTCGACCATCTCGACACTGGCCACCGCATCGAACTGGCCACTGACATCGCGGTAGTCCTGCTTGCGGAATTCGATTTGGGGGGATCGCCGCTGGCGCGCCCATTCAAGCTGTGCCTCCGACAGGCTGATCGCGGTAACCTGCATTCCGGCATCGTGCAGGTGCTGGCCCAGCGCGCCCCAGCCGCAGCCGATCTCAAGCACGCTTTTCGCGCCCGTAAGGCGCTCAGCGATAGTCACCAGCTTGTGCTGCTGCGCCGCCGCCAGGCCCTGGCCCGGCGAAGCGAAACGGGCGCTCGAATAGACCAAGTCGGGATCGAGCCACTGGGCGTAGAAGTCGTTCCCCAGGTCATAATGGGCGTGGATGTTGCGCTGCGAGCCCTTGCGGGTGTTGCGGTGCAGCCAATGCGTCAGTCGCGCTGCCCAGCGCCATGGGCCATGCGCACGGGCCAGTCCGCCCAGTGCAGCGGCATTGGCGACAAACAGCGCGAACAGCTCCACCGGATCGGGGCTCGACCACTCACCCGCTTCCCAGGCCTGGTAGAGCCCGTTCGAACCGGCGCTGGCAACCCGCACCAGCCCGCGCCAACTGTGCAGTGTGACCGTCGCGGAAAAACCGGGCGCGCGTCCGCCCAACTTGCGGGTCGATCCATCGGGCAACGTTGTATGAAGGCTGCCCGCGACCAGGCCGGCGTCGATCCGATCAACCAGCCGCGCTGCGCTGCCGGCCCACAGCCGCGCCAGCCAGCCGCCATCGCCGCGCACAGCCGCTGCGCCGTCCGCCAGATCTTCGCCTTTGCTGCTGGCCCGTGCGGTCATTCCCGGCCTATGAACCGGGCATCCCGCGACTGCAATATGGTGTCAGGTCAAGCGGGTGATTGTGTCGAGGATAACCGGATTGAGCGGGCG
>JANPMA010000275.1:0-4486 GCA_031422595.1 Novosphingobium sp.
CAAGATGGACGAAGCGATCGTCTCCTACGTGCGCCGCCATCACAACCTGCTGATCGGCGAAGCCACTGCCGAACGGATCAAGAAGGACTACGGCGTCGCCACGGTTCCGGCCGACGGTGTTGGCGAATCGATCCAGATCAAGGGCCGCGACCTGGTCAACGGGGTGCCCAAGGAAATCACCATTACCCAGGCGAATCTCGCTGAAGCGCTGTCCGAACCGATCGGAGCGATTGTCGAAGGCGTGCGGATCGCGCTGGAAAACACCGCGCCTGAACTGGCCGCAGACATCGTCGATCAGGGTATTGTCCTGACCGGCGGCGGCGCACTGATCCGCGGTCTCGACGAGTATCTGCGTGAAGAAACCGGGCTGCCGGTTTCGGTCGCCGAAGATCCGCTTTCGTGCGTGGCGCTGGGCACCGGCCGGGCGATGGAAGATCCGATCTTCCGCGGCGTGCTGATGACGGCCTGAGGGACCTACCCAGGTGCCCTGCGCCCGTCTCGATAAGGAGTAACCCCAATGGCGGCGCCCAAAAATCGCCGCCCGGGCTATTCCCGGCGGGCGCAGTACGGCAACTTCTTCGGCTATATTGCCGCGCTGGCTGGGATCGCCCTGGGGGTGCTGCTGTTGCTGGTTTCGACTGGCAATTCCGGCGCCTTTTCCGGGCTGCGCGGGGCTGCTTCCGATTTGGGTGCTCCGGCGGGCACAGCCGCAGCCCAGGGGCGGACGGCCAGCCAGGGCCTGTGGGCAACCATCGCGGGCTATTTTACCCATGGCGCCAAAGTCGCCCGGCTTGAGCGCGAAGTCGCCGAAGCCCGGGTCAAGCTGGCTGAGCAGGCCGCCCTCAGGGAAGAAAACGCCCGACTCAAGGCGCTTGTCGGCCTGACCGAGGGTGAACTGAAGCCGATCGCCATTACCCGGCTGATCGGCTCGACGTCTTCTTCGGCCCGGCGGATCGCAACGATCGGGGCCGGCCGCGACCAGGGCGTGCAGCCCGGCATGGCGGTGCGATCACCGCTGGGCCTGGTCGGACGCGTGATTGAAACGGGCCAGAGCAGTGCCCGGATCCTGCTGATAACCTCGAGCGAAAGTTCGATTCCGGTCCGCCGCGCCGGTGACGGGGTTCAGGCCTATGCGACCGGACTGGACAACGGCACTCTGCAGATCCGCCTGGCGGTGACCGGGCTCAATCCGCTCAAACCCGGCGATGCGATTGTCACTTCGGGTTCGGGCGGGATCTATCGCCCCGGCGAGGCCATTGCCGTGGTGGTCTCGCTCACCCCCGATGGCGCGATTGCCCGGCCGCTCAGCGATCCTGCGCTGACCGAATTCGTCGCGGTAGAGCCGCTGGTCGAAGTTCCCGAAACGCCCGCCACAGCTGCGACAGAGGGCAACTAGTGCCCCCGCCCCTGCCAACGCTGCTGCGCAAGATCGGCAAACGCCGGATCAACCGCGCGCCTTCGCCGCTGCTGGCGATGGCGACGCCCTGGCTGCTGGTCATGCTCGGCAGCCTCAGTCCGACCTGGCCGGTCATTGCCTCGGCCCCGGTCATGCCGCCGCTGGGCTTTCTGTTGCTGGTGGCCTGGCAGCAACTGCGCCCCGGGCTGTTTCCGGTCTGGGCCGGCCTGCCGCTGGGGCTGTTCGACGATCTCTACTCGGGTCAGCCGATCGGCAGCGCGGTGGTGCTGTGGTCGGCGGCGATGCTGGGGCTTGACTTCATCGAGCACCGCTTTCCCTGGCGCGGGTTCGTGCTCAACTGGCTGGAAGCGAGCGGCATCATCGCCGTCTACATGGTGCTCGCGTTGCAAATCGCCAATTGGAGCGGCGGCGCGACCCCGCTTGCCACGATCCTCCCGCAGATCCTGCTTTCGCTCCTGGCCTACCCCATCGCTGCCCGCCTGGTCGGCGCGGCCGACCGTCTTCGCCTGATCCGGATCCGTGAGATCTGATGTTCGACGATCCCAAACATGTCAGTTCGGGCACGCTGAAAAACAGCTTTGACCGGCGCTCGCTGCTGATCGGCGGGTTGCAGGCCGGTCTTGGCGTGCTGCTGGCTGCGCGACTGGGCTGGATCGCGCTGGTCCAGAACGAAAAGTACGCGACCCTGGCGGAGAGCAACCGGGTCAACCTGACGCTGATCCCTCCGCGGCGCGGGGCAATCCTCGATCGCAACAACCAGCAGCTTGCCTCGAACCGGGTCGAGTTCAGGATCGACATCATTCCCGATCGCCTGGTCGACAAGGACGCGACTGTCACCAACCTCGCCCGGTTGCTGGGCTTCGATGCGGTGCAGGTCCAGGACCTGCAGGACAAGCTGGACAAGGCGCATGGGTATCAGCCAATCGAAGTCGTCTCGGGACTGGAACCGAAAGACTATGACAAAGTGCTGGTGCGCCTGCCCGACATGCCTGGCGTGGTCGCGCAGCAGGGCTATACCCGGTGGTATCCTACCGGCCCGTCGGTCGCCCACCTGATCGGTTATGTGGGACCGGCAACGGCCCGGGAATACGAAAAGGAACGCAACCCTCTGCTGGTCACGCCGGGGTTCAAGATCGGCAAGGATGGGCTTGAGAAGTACTACGAGAACATGCTGCGCGGAACGCCAGGCGCCCAGCGGGTCGAAGTCACCGCGTCAGGCAAATTCGTGCGCGATCTCGATCACCGAGACGATATTCCGGGCAAGCCGTTCCGGCTGACCATCGACGCCGGCCTTCAGGATTTCGCCGCGCGGCGGATCGGGCTTGAATCCGCCGCAGTGGTAGTGATCGATTGCCAGACCGGCGGGATTCTGGCGCTCTGCTCGATGCCTGCCTTCGATCCCAATGCCTTTGCCGGCGGGATTGGCCGCGTGCAGTGGAAGATGCTCAACGAAGACGATCACATCCCGCTGCTCAACAAGGCACTGCGCGGGCTCTATCCGCCAGGCTCGACCATGAAACCGATGGCGACGCTTGCCCTTCAGCAACACGGGGTCGATCCCGATGAGCGGATCAACTGTCCCGGCGGCTACCGGCTCGGCAACCGCTTCTTCCGCTGCGACGCGGTGCATGGCTCGGTCGATATGCGCGGAGCTGTTGAGCACAGCTGCAATACCTATTTCTGGTCGATGGCGCACCGGGTCGGCTACGATGCGATCGCGCCGGTTGCCAAGCTGCTGGGGCTGGGCCAGGAATTCGAACTTCCGGGCGCAGCGCAGCGCTATGGCACCATTCCCGATGCGGCCTGGAAGATGCGCCGTTACAAACAGGAATGGAGCGCGGCGGATTCGCTCAATGCTTCGATCGGCCAGGGCTATGTCTCGGTCTCGCCGCTGCAACTGGCGGTGATGACCGCGCGGATCGCCAGCGGCAAGAACCTCCAGCCCTCGCTGCTCTACGGACTTGAAAAGCCACTGGGTCCCGCGCTTCCTTTCACCGCCGAGCAACTTGGCGTCGCCCACGACGGGATGTTCCGGGTGGTCAACGGATCGGGCACCGGAACTGGCAGCCGGATCGACATCGGCGGGATCAAGATGGCCGGCAAGACCGGGACCGCGCAAGTTCGGGCCATGGTCGCGCGCGGCAGCGGCGGGGCCTGGAAGGGGCGCGATCATGCCCTGTTCGTCTGCTACGCGCCGACCGACGCGCCGCGCTATGCCATGGCGGTGGTGGTTGAGCACGGCACCTTCGGCGCGCGCGCCGCAGCGCCGATCGCCAAGGACGTGATGACCTATCTGTTCGATCGCGACGCGGCGCTCGCTACCCTGGCAAGCCTTGAAACCAGCTGGGGCGGCACCCCGGTCGAACGGATGAATGCCAAATACCGCAGCTTCGTTGCCCAGTACGGCACGTCTGCCCCCAAGGGCGGTGACGAGGAGGCACTCAAGGCGGCGGCGACCAAGGCCGAAAGCAGCGAACCCCCGGTCGAGAACGCAGCCAATGCCGCCGCGACCACCCGGCCCGAAGAACCGCAGGCAATCGCGCCGGCTCCCGCTTCCGCGCCAACCGCCCCCGCTCCTGCACCCGCGGCAAGCGAGGCACCGCAGTGAATCGCCGGATCGTTCCGGAAGCCATCGCGCGCGAACCCTGGCAGGTCATCCTGGTGCTGTTCGCGCTCAACACTTTCGGCTCGCTGGTGCTCTATTCGGCTGCCGGTGGGCGGATGCAGCCCTGGGCGCTGCTCCACGAGATTCACTTTGCCGTATTCCTGGTCATGGCAATGGTGATCTCGCGGCTGCCGCGTGCGTTCTTCAGAGCGACGGCCTATCCCGTTTACGCGATCCTGGTGGCCATGCTGGTGATCGTTGACCTGTTCGGCGCGGTGCGCGGCGGCAGCCAGCGCTGGATCAACCTGGGTATTATCACGTTGCAACCGTCCGAATTGATGAAACCTGTCATGGTGCTTGCGGCGGCATGGTTTTTCGACCGTTTGCCGCCCAACAGGATATTCAGCTTTGATGCGGTTTGGCCGGTCGTCGCGCTGCTGATCGTTCCGAGTATATTAGTCATC
>JANPMA010000276.1:0-5926 GCA_031422595.1 Novosphingobium sp.
TTCGGTCAAGGACGACGCGCTGGCATTCGAGCTGACCCCGGCCCCGCCCAAGCTTGACCGCAAGGCCAAGAAGGTGGCCGAGGCGGAAGCGACCAAGGCCAAGCCAAAGCGCAAGGGCAAGGCCGCCAGCGAACCGGGTGGTGAAGCGGACTAAGGCGAAATTCTGCGCGTGTCAGCAGTTGTCAGCACATGTGGTCGCTACCGTTATCGGTTGGAGCGCAGAATCGGTCTGTTTGGGCCAATCGTCGCGTTAATCATGGTGAATCCCTCGACCGCTGACGCGGAGATTGACGACGCGACAATTCGCCGCGTTATCGGTTTCGGCAAACGATTCGGGTGGTCGCAAGTGGTCGTGGGGAATGTTTTTGCATTCCGCGCCACAGACATTGGAGAATTGGCGTTGGTCGAGGACCCGGTCGGCCCGGAAAATTCCGCCCACTTGAACGCAATTATCGACCAGGTCGACATAATCGTGGTGGCTTGGGGGACGTTAGCAAAGCTTCCCGGCCCCTTGCGCAACGAATGGCGAAATTTCGCAGAGCTTGCAGAGTCCGCCGGAAAGTGTTTGCAGTGCTTAGGAAGGACAGCAGACGGACAGCCGCGGCATCCACTAATGCTTAGCTATGAGTCGGCATTGGTTGGCTGGCAGGCACCTTAGACTTAACAGCTTCAGTCGGCGGAATGCCTTCGAACGGAGCGGACTCGGTTGCAACAGCCTGCTTGGCTTGTGGGCCATCGACCTTATCAAACCAACCAAATTTCTGCGCTGCTGTCACAATGCTTAGGGCCAACGCGATTGCACCAACTATGCCGCCCACTACGGTCGTGTAAACGCGAACTTGGTTTGCCAAGCTATCGACACGTTCTGATAACGCCTGAAGAGAATGTCGCTCCCTCGATACTTTGGCGACAAATTCACTTGGGATATTGGCAAATCCAGGCGTGCTCCTAGTATATTTGGCAACGACTTCGCCTGACAAGTCAGCAATCCAAAGTTGAAAGAGACGATCCCCGCGATCCAGTGGAATCGCAGAGGGGCCAGCATTGTAGGCCGAGAAGATCAATCTACCCTTGAACCCCGGATCAACATGAAAACCAGAAACGTTTATTAGGCCGCGAAACTTGGGATCGCGCTTAAGCGAAATAAAGCCCATCGCGTCGTCTGGAATGGAAACGATTTCTTCTGTCAGCAGCAAGGCGAATTGCCCTGGTGGAATGATGACCGTACCGCCTCCTTTCGTGCAGTTATTATCGCCGATCTTTTCTGATTCGGCAGGTTTGAGCAGTTCCTTAGTGTTTTTGCGAAGATCATCGCCGTATTTCGGCGTGACATATGCTTCAGCGCCCAAGGTGAGCTCATATGCAGAACAGTCTATTCGAGCGACATCGTACGGCACGACAATCTTTTTGGCTTTTCCCTCTGTCGCTAGCCGAGAACCACCCCAAAACGCCATGGAGCAGCCTAAATCTTGCCGTGAAAGATAGACTTGCTCTTAATTTTTGCGAGACGTTCGGACATTTCCTGAACCAGTTTCCAGTCTTCAGCTTGGAACAAGGCTACACTTTGAGCCAGAATAACCAGCGCTTGCGCAGTGAGGGTTTGGCGGAACGGGAAGTCCTCAAGATGATCAAGCTTCTCGCATGCAGCAGCCATCTTCCCTGCTGCGATCGTAAGTCGCCGGGTGTATTCCGACCGCGATAGCTCACCGGAGGTAGGCGCAAACTTCAGGGGCAAATCAACATTGAGAATGTTCGCGCAGGATACTGCAATGACCATCGTATCCACCGCGATCTGCCGAAAATCAGCATCGCTTGGATCATCGAGGAGACGCCCGGCATATTTGGCGAAGTGCAACGACATGTGGCGCAGGCGATCTTGCGTCGAGAGACGGCAAATCTCGCGATGGTATTTTTCATCGTGTTCAAACTGCGTCAGTTGAACGGCAGCCCAATCAATGCTGAAATCCGTTTGTTTCGAGTTTCGAACATCCATAACCGACAGCGCCATATCTCTCGTCCTGTCTTAGCGCCTGATTTCGAAGCTTGCGCCTCGCCCCCATTTCTCATTTCTACGCGCAGGAATCAAGCTGATTCCCTGTAAACCCTAGGCATGTCCACAGCCAACGCTCCGACAGTTCGGCCCTGAAGAGGGCTGACGCAGCCGGGTCTGGGCTAAGCCCGTGCCGCAACGCATGGCTACTAAACCGCTCCTTCAGATCGGCCTGATTTGTCCTTGCGGATATCCGCTTGCCTTTGCTGACTCGGGGCCGAGGACCTGTCGAGTCGGACTTTGATAGATTATCACAGTTCAACTCTCTGACCACCAGAATCGTTGCAAGCGCGGCAAGGTCGATGCCCAATATGTTTGCATACGCTTGAAATTCAATCCCTTCTTCGACGGAAAGCCAGCCCCCAATTGGATTTCCTTTCTCCTTCTTTTTGCCCGACTGCACGGTCATCAGTCGCTCTCGCCATAGAGCGCGGCGTGGACTTTGGCGTTTTCGACGTAGTGTGCGACGCCCATTTGCAGCCCGGCAATCGCGCGGTCGTCCAGCTCGCGCATGAATTGCGCCGGCCGCCCGGCCCACAGCTGGCGCGCGGGGATGCGCTTGCCGGGCGACAGCAGCGCGCCTGCCGCGAGCATGCCTTCGCGCTCGATCACGCAGCCGTTCATGGTCGCGGCGGCAAAGCCGACGAAGCCTTTGTCCTCGATCACGGTGCCGTGGATCATCGCCATGTGACCGATCAGCACATCATCGCCGATCAAGGTCGGAAAGCCATCGGGCACGCCGGGCATTGCGGCATCGCAGTGGATCACCGATCCATCCTGGACATTGGTCCGCGCGCCGATCACGATCCGGGTGACATCGCCGCGCAGCACGCAATTGTACCAGATTGAGGCGTCGGGCCCGATCTCGACATCGCCAATGATCCGGCAGCCCGGCGCTATGAAGGCGCTGTCATGGATCCGTGGAGCCTTGCCGTGGATGGCCATGATGGTGGTCTGGGGTCGCTCGGTGGTCATCGCATTCCCATGAAGTTGGTCCAGGTTACATAAGGCAGGATCGAGGCATAGTCATCCCGCCAGACTTGCGGAGCCGGAGCGCCCAGCGCGCGCCACGGCGATTGCGGGGCCAGGCCGCGGATCCGGTCAATTTGCGCCGGATCGCGGCTGATCGCGACCCAGGTCGTGGCCCAGTAATCGGTATCGGGCTGCGGATTGTCGTCGCGCAGCGCAGCGTAGAGCCCGCGCGCCTTGATCTCTGCGGCCAGCGGCGGTTCAAGATCAATGTAATTGTTTGATATGTTGACCATCATCACGCCCTTCGGCCCAAGCGCATCCAGATAGACCCCGAAAGCCTCGTGCGTGAACAGGTGCAACGGAACCGAATCCGAAGAAAAGGCATCGATCGCCAGCAGATCGAAGCTGCCCGCCGGTTCGCGCGCCAGTTCCAGCCGGGCATCGCCCAGCACCACGCGTGCTTCGGGCGCACATTCGGAGAGGTAGGTGAAAGTACCATTGCGTGAATAGTCGAGCACGGCCGGATCAATCTCGAACAAGGTCAGCCGGTCACCAGGCCGGGCAAAGCAGGCGAGCGAGCCGGTTCCAAGCCCCAGCACGCCCAGATGCGCGGCCCCGCCCACCAGCTCGCGTGAATGGCCAAAGACGATTCCTGCACCCGAGGCGGGGCCATAGTAGGCCAAGGGCATGCGCCGCCGGGCCGGGTCGGTCGATTGCTCGCCATGCGCGGTGGTGCCGTGAAGCAGCGCGCGCAGCTTGCTCTTGGGATAGTCACGGATCGTATAGATCCCGAAATAGCTGCGCGTGCGCAGTCCTTCGCGCGTTTCCTCCAGCGTATCGAACCCGCCTTGCGCCAGCATCATGCCCGCCAGCAGCGCTACCGCCAGGCCGCGCCAGGGCACCAGCGCCAGGCCTATGATCGCCAGGACCAACGCCAGCAGCCAGCGCCCGGGGCGGCTCTCGACATAGTAGTTGGCATCGTAGAGCCACCAGGTCAGCACTACCCCGGCCAGCACCAACCCGCCCAGCGCCAGCCAGCGCAGCGCCGGATCAAGGTCAACCGCATTGCGCCAATCGGGCAAGGCTCCGCGTGGCAGCAGCAGCGCAGCTGCCAGCACCAGCAGCGGGTATTCCCAGACCCAGTCGAACGCCAGGGGCGCGATCAGCGCGGTGAACAGCCCGCCCAAGGCTCCGCCGGCCGACATCGCCAGGTAGAACGCGGTTAGCTGTTCGGGCGCAGGCCTGAGATCGTATAGCCGCGAATGCAGCGCGGTGCAGACCAGGAACAGCAGCAGCACGCTGCACAGCAGCGGAACAATCCCGATCCAGCCATAGGAAACCGCGGCCATTCCGCCGATCGAAAGGACCGCCAGCCATGCCAGCGCCGAGAGGATCCTGGCAGGCCCCCGTCGATCGGCAAAAGCGATCACGAAGCTGAGCAGATAGAGCCCCAGCGGAACCACCCACAGCAGCGGCATGGCAAAAACATCGGTGGTGAGATGCGTGGTGGTGGACAGCATCAGCCCTGAGGGGACCGCCGCGAGCGCAATCCACTGCGCCAGTTTGCGGCCGGGAATTCGGGCACTTTTCCCGCCTTGCGGTATCATGCTACCTGCCGAATCGGACAGGTTCCAGCGGGCCCTGGCGCTCAATGCAATCAGGGTCAGCAACAGCAGATAGCCCAGGCTCCATCCCCAGGCCTGCGCCCGCAAGGGCAGCAGCGGCTCGGCCAGCAGCGGATAGGCAATCAGTCCGCCGAAACTGCCGAGGTTCGATGCGGCATAGAGCGCCCAGGGCTGCCCGGCATTGGGGTCGAGCGCATACCAGCGTTGCATCAGCGGGGCCTGTGCCGAAACCATGAAGAACACCGGCCCGATCGACATCGCGAACAGCAAGGGCACCCACCAGACCTCGGTCCCGGGGGCGGGCGGGGACAGGTTGGCGAGGCCGACCGGAAGCGTCAGGGCGGCGAGCGCGAAAAGCGCAAGATGCACTTGCGCTTGCCGCCGCAAAGTCAGCCGCGAAAGCCGGTGGGCATACCAGTAGCCGCCCAGCAGCAGCGCCTGATAGACCAGCATCGCGCTGTTCCAGACATTGGGCGCACCGCCCAGCCGCGGCAATGCCATCCGCGCGACCATCGGCTGGATCAGGAACAGCAGGAAGCTGCCGGTCAGGATCGTCGCGACAAACAGCGCGCGCTGCGACGCTATCATCCGCCTTCCCAGGCGCCGCGGCTCATCGAATAGGTCACGTGCGGGCGCAATCGGTCATCCTGGGCCAGACGGGGGTGATCGAAATCGAGATCGGGGTGATAGCGCATGCCCAGCCGCTCCATCACCGCCCGGCTGCGCTGATTGCCGCTGTGGGTGATGGCCCAGGCGGTGTCATCGGGGAGGTTGGCAAACAGCCACTCGACAGAGGCCCGCGCGGCTTCGCTGGCATAGCCGAAACCCCAGCAATCACTCGCCAGCCGCCAGCCCACTTCGGCCTTGTCCTCGACCGGTCCGTCACGCCCGCGAATCACTCCGCACCAGCCGATCAGCCGCGCATCTTCGCGGCGTTCGAGCGCCCAGAAGGTGTGGCCGTGTTCTTGCTCGGCCGCTTCGACCCGCCCGATCAGGTCGCTCGTTTCGTTGCGGCTCATCACTGGGCCAAGCGTGGCCATGACCATGGGGTCGCTGCAGATCGCGTGGAACGGGTCGAGATCCTGCGCCTGCCAAGAGCGCAGCGTCAACCGTTCGGTTTCGAGACGGAAATCAGCCAAGCAGCCGCGCCGCATGGGCCGCGTGATAGGTCAGCACGCCCGAGCAGCCCGCGCGCTTGAAGGCCAGCAGCGTTTCGAGCACCAGCGCGTCGCGCTCGCCTGCCCCCGCCGCGGCGGCGTGCTCGATCATCGCGTATTCG
>JANPMA010000277.1:0-2752 GCA_031422595.1 Novosphingobium sp.
GCCAGGTGAATCAGCCCGGCCAGAACCAGGATTGCCATGGCGATCGTCGTGAATGGTTTCATCGAAAAACCCTCCCACAATTCCATCAGGGAAGGCAGATTACGCCGACAATGAATCCTCGGCAAGCGCCTACAAGCACGCCTCGAGATAGGCCTGATCAAACCCGAACATCCGCGCCTTTTCCAGCGTATAAGGCCGCAGGCCAGAGCTGCGGAATTCGCCGATGATCTTGCCGTCGTCGCTTTCGTCGAGGTACTCGAACTTGAACAGCGACTGGGTGACGATCACGTCGCCTTCCATCCCGATCACCTCGGTGATCTCGGTGGTGCGGCGCGAGCCATCGCGCAGGCGCTTGACCTGGACGATCAGATCGACCGATTCGGCGATCTGGCGCGAAATGGCTTCCTTGGGGATCTTGATGTCGCCCATCAGGATCATGTTTTCCATCCGGCCCAGGCACTCGCGCGGGCTGTTGGCGTGGAGCGTACACATCGAACCATCGTGGCCGGTGTTCATCGCGGCGAGCAGATCGAACGCTTCGGCGCCGCGGATTTCGCCCAGGATGATCCGGTCGGGACGCATCCGCAGGGCGTTCTTCACCAGATCGCCGATGGTGATCGCGCCCTGGCCTTCAAGGTTGGGCGGGCGGGTTTCAAGCGGCAGCCAGTGCGGCTGCTGCAAGCGAAGTTCGGCCGCGTCTTCGATCGTCAGCACGCGTTCGCCCGGATCGATCATTTTCGAGAGCGCATTGAGCATGGTGGTCTTGCCCGAGCCGGTACCGCCCGAGATCACCACGTTCATCCGGCAGGCCCCGGCAATCTTCAGCGCGGTTGCCATCTTTTCGCTCATCGACCCGAAGTCCTTGAGCATGTCGATGGTGATCGGCTTCTCGGAAAACTTACGGATCGAGATTGCGGTACCGCGCAGCGAAAGCGGCGGGACGATCACGTTGACGCGGCTGCCGTCCTTGAGGCGGGCGTCGGCGAGCGGAGTAGTCTGGTCGACCCGGCGGCCGACCTGGTTGACGATCCGCTGGGCGATCTGGAACAGGTGGTTCTCATCGCGGAACTGGATGTGGGCGAGCTGGAGCTTGCCCTTCTTTTCGATGTAGGTCTGCATCGGCCCGTTGACCATGATGTCCGAGATATCGGGGTCACCGAGCAGTTCTTCGAGCGGACCAAAGCCCAGCAGCTCGTCGATCAGGACCTTTTCCAGCGCGAACTGTTCGCGCCGGTTGAGCGTGACTTTCAGCTCGGCCAGCACTTCCATGATGATCGGGCGGAATTCTTCCGACAGTTCATCCTTGGTCAGCGTGGCGGCGGCTTCGGGATCGACGCGTTCGAGCAGGCGCGGCAGCACCTGTTCCTTGATTTTGTGGACCGAAGCTTCGAAGCCTTCAGCCTGGTGCTGGTTCTCGACCACGCCGTTGACCCGGTCCTGCAGGCGGGTCATCGCGTCGGACTTGTTGCTTGCGCCCATGTCCATCGGGGGAAGCGATGCATCTTCGCCGGGCAGCGGCGGGAACTGGTCACCGCCCGGGATCGGGGCGGCCTGCTTCGACACGTCGACCCCGCCCTTCATCGGGCGAGCTACGCCGAACTGCGGGCGGGCCCCGGGGGTCATACCACTTGCCCCATTGCGTCGGCCGAATGCGCTCATCGTGTCCAAACCCTCGAATTCGAGGGGCATTCATGCCGAAACATGACTACCCTCTGCCTTATCGAAATGGTGAATAAACCGGAAACCTTGAATATTTTCTAAAGTATCCCGCAGATTCGGCTGGCCGCTTCAGCTGCGGTCGTACCAGTAGAGCGTGCGGGTCGGCAGGACATCGACCTGCTTGACGATCCGGGCACGCTCACTCAGCAGTTTGGCGAAGACCTGGTGGTCATAGTCCGGGAAGATGTCCTCGCGCTGTGACAGCAGGGTCTGGACCATCGGATCGGCTTTGTGCGGGAACTCGATCACGCCGGTAGGCGCGTGGCCCACGATCCAGTCGGTCGCCATGTCGAGCGGGACATTGCGGCCGATCGCGATGTGGTGGATGAAGGCCAAGGCCAGCAAGGCATCGGGCTTGGCGCGCCCGGCAAAGCCCTTGCGCTCGGCCTGGCCCCAGCCTTGCGACGGGCTGGGATTGGCCGCATCGAGCCACAACGGCAGGAACGGCAGATTGCCATCCTTGGCGCGGCGATAAGCCACTTCCAGCGCGGCCTGGTCGAAATCGAAACCCACCACCGACTTCGCGCCCGCTTCGAGCGCGCCCAGCGAATAGTCGCCGCTGTTGCAGCCGATATCGTAGAGCAAGTCGGGCTTCACTGCCGCGACCATTTCGGCGCAGAAGCGGTGCTTGGCCTCCATTTCGGGCGAGGAGTAGCTGGTGTTCTCGGCATAGTCGCCCCAGACGGTGCGGTGCGAAGGCACTTCCAGCTTGGCGATGGTCGATCGCAGACCGTGGAGCATGCCCTCGAACCCGCTGCGCGGCAGCCTGGCGGTGCGATAGCTGGCCGATCCCTTGGACTTGTTGACCGAACGCCGCTGCATCGCCGCCTGGGCGATCACATGGGTCAGCACGGTCAAGCTCAGCCGCTTGCGCAGCGGGATCAGCTTGGCCAGATCCTCGGGTGCGATGCCTTCGAGCGAGCCGCGGAACCAGTGGCTGGGCTGGAGGTCGAGCAGCGACCACATCAGCAGCGGATTGAGGAACTGCATGCAGAACTGGCGGTGCCCGGCCCAGATCTCCCCGTCCTGGTAG